>NZ_JBHXFE010000005.1:0-257776 GCF_042722475.1 Streptomyces sp. NPDC127092 | reverse complement strand
GCGCGGCTGTGAGCCGCGATAGAGCCGCACAGGATGATCAGAGGGGGCAGTTTTCAGAAACTGGCTGAGGGTCATTTTTCAGAGACTGGCGACAACTCCTTCACGAACTGGCCCACGCGTACCTCCGCGAGGCTGGCAACGGTCCGGGACTCCACCGGCGCCTGGCAGACCTTTTCGAGCGCCCGGAGCCAACCATCAAGGACTGGATCAAAGCGGCCCGGGAGCGTGGATACCTCTCCCCCGCAATCCCGGGCCGCCGGGCCGCTGGCCCGGGACCTCTTCTCAGTCACCGCACCGAGGGCGGTTCACCGCCTCCCTCGGCCTGATCCAGGTCGAGGGATTCCCAGCGCTGCAGCACGACCAAGGCCGCCCGGCTTGCCCAGGGTCACCTAAGGCTTGCCCAAGCCGGCGACGGAAGGCTTGCCCAGGACCTCAGGGAGCTTGCCCGGCTCAGCGGCGCAGGCGCGAGAGCCAGCCGGTGGTCTTCTGCTCGGGCACGGCCTGGTCCTGCTCCTGGTCGCGCTCCTCCTGCCGGGGGCCCACACCCCAGGCCCGGTCCAAGTCCTCGAACCGCTGGTCGCAGTCCCCACACAGAGACGGGTTCTTCGCCGGGGAAGCGGTCCAGCCGACGCGTTTGGTCGCCTTCCACCGTTCGTCGGTGAACGCGGCACCGCACTCGGTGCAGACGGGACGCTCGGGGGCGGGCCAGAAGTCGTCCGGCGCAGCCTCACCGCGTACCGGCTCCTGGCGCTCCTGGGCCGCGGCGACGGCCGCGCGCTTGCAGGTGTCGCACAGCTGCGGGTGGGAGTCCTTCGCAGCTCCCCAGTCCTTCGGCTGGACCGCCTCCCAGCGGGCGTCGGTGAACTTCGCCCCGCAGCCGGTGCAGGCAGGACGGCGGGCCTCGCGCTCGGCCGCCTGCTTCGCATCGTGTTCCCGCGCCGCGCGCCGTACCTCCGCCTGGTACGCCGCCGCGCGGGCCTTGGCCTCCTCTGCCTCACGGGCCTGGGCGGCCTCGAAGCGCGGGTTGCCGATCGCCTCCAAGAGGGTCTGCGGGCCACTGCGGCCGAAGCGGGCGAACACCGGGCCGGCCGGGCCGTGCTCACGCAGCTGGTTCAGCCCGACCGCGATGATCGGGATCCTCCGGTCGTAGATGTGGTGGCCGCCCCGCTGCCGCTCCCCCTGCCACAGGTGACGGGTCAGCTCCATCAGGCGCGGGACGGTGCGGTTGGGATTGCGCTCGCCGATCCGGTTGAACACCAGCAGCACAGGCGGGTGCGGCGCATCGCCGTACCGGCCCCCGGGGACCGTCCAGCGCGTACGCCACATCGGGCGCTCCTTGCCATCCGTGTCCTTCACCTTCCGCTTGAAGAACCGGGCATACTTCTCCAGCTTGTCGGCGAGCTCCTCGGCGGTCTCGTGGCAGTTGTCGACCTCGATGAACAGCAGCGGCACCCCGTCCTGCGGGGCGGTCAGCACGATGTCGGCCTGGGCGCCGCCCTTGCCCGGTGCGTTCCACGTGCCGGTCGAGCAGGGCGGGCAGGTCGCGGCGGCGAGCAAGGGTGGCGACGTGGTCGGGGTGGGCGTCGGGATGGATAGACCAGGTCGCCGCCGAGGTAGGTCAGGAGGCCGGCACGGACGAGGTGACCGACTGCGTGCGCGGTCACCCGCGGGCGGCAGCGCGGCAGCGGCTCCCCCAGCGCCTCGTTCAGCCTGTCCGCCGCCCGCGAGGCGCCGAACGGGCCGCGCAGCGCGGCGCGCACCGCCTCCGGGTCGGCGGCCTCCACCGCGACCCGACGCCAGGGATGGCGTCTGCGGGCGGGACCAGCCGGGAGGCGGTCGCCCACCGCCAGGCCGCGACCAGCACCTTCAGCCGGCCCGCCACCCCGTACTCGTTATAGGTCTCAGGCATCACGATCACTCCGATCTCACCGGATGGTGCGGCCCGCTGGCAGGGTTTTGTGCGGCTATGCTGCGGGGCTCGTCCGGTGAGCTGCCGGCAGCCTCGGGCAGACCTCGTGATGACGGAGCTTTGGATTAGATCACCCAAGACAATCACCAGAGCCCTATTCTTCTTCCCAGGGGTACACACCCATTTCCAGCAACCTCTCTTCCTCTCTGTCATGCAGGAAGCGACTCCGCCCTGCACCCATAAGGGATTCGTCACTGATTGGGCATTCACTAAACTCGCCCGACAGAATGCCAGCAAGGAATTCAGACATGCTGCATCCATAGGCAGTCCACGACGCTTTAACCCTTGAATAGACGACTAGCGGCCAGGTTTCCGAGTTCTCGCCGATAGTGAGCCAGCCAATAAAGTCGGCGCTATCCGTATCCCCCCAAATCAGGACGTCCCCGAGGGAAGGAGTCACACCTTCTACGCCGCTCCACCTTTGCAGATCAGGGTCTTCCCGAACGGAGTCAAGGAGGCGATAGACCCGCCTGATCATCGGATCAGCAGTTTCGATCGGAATCAAAATCCCAATCGAACCCTCGATGGTGCCGCCGCCAAACCTGGCAACAAATCTTTTGTAGTCCGGCGGAAAGTGCACCCCATAGGCTCTCTCAGCCGCAGCCCAGTCAACCTCGTCACCAGCCTCATCCCCAACCACGGACAGCATTTCCTCAAGCTGCCCCATACTGCTACTCACTTATGCCACCCTTCCGGGATTTCTTTCCCAATGTTATGGAAGGTTCCGTCCTTGACTGAGTACATCGTGTTTTGCACGTAGTCGTCGAACAGCTTTACGCGCGTTCCGTTCGCGTTCCACACATCGGCCTGCATGTGGAACCTACTAGGAATCACTCGACTTCCTTCGTATTCCGGGGTTACGCGATACTGGACGACTCGCCCGGCATCGATGGCGTTCTTCACCTTTTTTTCGTAGTGAAGCATATTGGGGTGCTGTCCTGGGTCTCGAGGGTCGATCCTCGTAGCGTTTGCAGACCTTGAACAGGTGGACAGGTTCTCATAGCGCAGCCCATCGCCGCTCAACTGGGCGCCGAGCAAGTGGCAAGCGTTTCGCCAGAACTTCGCCGGCCGATTGCCCAGTTCTCCCGCGCGGATGGCGGCCCATGTATACCCGGGTGGAGCAATCTGCTCGACCTTGGGCGTGCTTCCCTTGTTGGCGTTCAGGAAGTCACTGTCCAAGCACGCCTCGATCCCCGTCGCACGTCCCTGCCGATCTACCGGCTCGTAGACTCGCCAGCCACCCAGGGAGGTGCGGCAGTCACGTCCCCTGCGGTCATCTCCATTGGAACCGTCAGGGTCCGCGCCAGGAGCGCTGTGAGGGTCGGTTACCTGGTCGGGGCTGAACCCGTCCTGGCCATCGAGCAGCATGTTCAGGATGGACAGTCCGCTGATGATCGCCTTGACGCCGTCTTCGGGCTTCCAGCCACCGTTTTTGGGGTCCCAGTCGGGCTTGGGAATCCAGGTGGGAGCGGTCGGGGGGTCGTCGCCGTCGTAGACGTTCTGGTCGACAGGCGGCGTCCAAGGCTTCGTGATTATTGGCGTGTCACGCGGGTCACCCCTGGTAGGGTCCTTCACCTTTGTTACCGGGTCAACCACCGGCGTGTAGTACGGAGTGCCGTGGCCCAAGTCCCACGTCTGGCTACGGTAATAGGTAGTCCCAGAGGGATAAGTACCCGTGGTGGTGCCGCTCGCGGCTTGGCTCTTCTGCCACTGGTCGACCACCAGAGCGGTGCCGCCGACAGCCACTGTCCCGAAGATTCCCCAGCCGAGGGCTGTCCCTCCCCCTGCGCCGCCAACCAGAGCAAGGGCGCAGGGTGGGCAGTGTCCCGTGGGGTCGGTGGCGTTGAGAGGGCTGGCGTTGGCGTACGTGTAGCGGTTGGCCTGAACTGATGGCTTGGGTTCGATCTGCCAGGTGTCACGGCTGGTGAAGCTGCTGGTGCCGGGCTGGTACCAGCGGGCGGCCATGTTGACTTCGCCGGTGGTGGTGTCGGTCCAGCCGGACTGGTAGCCGACGGCCGGGTTGGTGCCGTTGGTTTCGGTGGTCTTGCCGAAGGGGTCGTAGGCGCGGGAGGCCTGGACGGAGGTGCCGTCGGGCTTGAGGCTGGCGACCAGGTCGGTGTGCTGGTCGGTCATGGCCAGCTGGGCCTGAGTGGTGTCCGCCTTGGGGGCGGTGGCGAGGAGTGTGGCGCCGGGGGTGCGGGTGTAGGTGGTGGTGGTGTCGGTGGTGAGGTTGTTGGAGCCTCCGTCGTAGGTGAACGGGGTTCCGCCTGCGGTGAGGACGCGGTCGAGGGAGTCGTAGGTGTAGGTGCTGGTGCCGTTGGTGATGGTGCGTTCGAATGCGTCGGAGGTGACGGTTCGGGTGGTGCCGTTCTTGGTGACGGACTGGGTGGTGCCGCGGGGGGTGTAGGTGTAGCTGTCGGTGTCCCAGGTCTGGAGACGGTTGCGGGCGTCGTAGGTCGCGTTGGTGGTGCCCTGCTGGGTGAGGTTGCCGGCCTTGTCCCAGGTGTAGGGGACGGTGGTGGTGCCGTTGGTCCAGGAGGCCATGCGGCCGGCGAGGTCGTAGGTGTAGGTGTTGATGGAGGCTCCGGCGGTGCCGGTGGTGGTCTTCTTCGTCAGGCGGTCGGCGTCGTCGTAGCCGTAGGTGATGCCGGTGACCGAGGCGCTCGTTCCTGTGTTGGTAACGGTGTCGGAGGTCAGGCGGCCGAGGTCGTCGTAGCCGTAGCTGCGCTGGGCATCGATGCTGAACGATTCTCCAGCGTCGGGGCGGGCGTACCGCTCCAGAGTCGCGCGGCCAGCGGCGTCGAAGTCGTAGCGGATCTGCGTGCCGGTGAGAGGGTCGTTGGCTACGTCGAGGCGCCCGGCCGTGTCGTAGGTGTAGGTGGTCTGGCCTGCGGCGTCGATGCGTGCAGTCATGGCGCCGTCAGCGTCGTAGGTGTAGCGCGTCTCGCCAGCGGGACCCTGGGCGTGCAGGAGCATGCCGCGGTCGTTGTACGTGTAGGTGTTCGCGGCAGCGGTACTGCTCGTGGCGGCGCTGGTGAGGCGTCCGTCCAGGTCGTACGTCAGGCTGCGGGGCTCGGTCGCGGCGCCGGCCCCGGTTCCGGACTCGGCTGTGAGGTTGCCCAGCCTGTCGTAGGTGCGCTGGCGCGTGATATTGCCAGGCAGCAGCTCATTGATGTCCTGGCCAGCGGCGTCGTAGGTGGTGGTCCAGGAGCGGTCGCCGAGGGCCGGGTGCTGAGGAGTTACCGGTTCGATAGTGGATTCGGGCAGGTTCCAGGAGTTGAAGGTGTAGGTCGTGGTGTTGCCGCGGCCGTCTGTGAGGCGGGTGCGGTTGCCGTTCGCGTCGTAACCGAAGGACGTGGTGATCTGGTCGGTCGCGGAGATTTTCTCTGTCTGGCTGGTCAACTGTCCGAGCGCGTTGTACGTGTAGTCGGTGTGGCCACCGGCCGGGTCGTCGGCGGTGATCTGGTTGCCGTCGGGATCGAAGGCGGCCTTGGCCGAGCGCAGGACGGTGCTGCCGGTGCCGTAGTCCTTGGTCTCAGTGATGTTGCCCAGGCCGTTGTAGACGGTCTGGGTCTTGCGGTTGGTGGGGTCGATCACCTCGACCGTGCGGCCGAGTCGGTCGTAGGAGAAGCGGGTGGTGCCCTGAGCCGGGGTGGTGACCGCGGTGGGTTCACCGGCCGCGTTGTAGACGGAGGTCGTGGTGCGGCCCGCGGGGGTGGTGGAGGCGATCTGATTGCCTGCGTCGTCCCAGGTGTAGCGGGTGGTCAGATTCTGCAGGCTCGGGTAGCGCTCGACCGCGGTGGCCGTGAGCTGGCGGCCGAGTTCGTCATAAGTGGACTCCGTGCGGGCCCCGGTCGGGGTGGTGGCGGAGAGCTGCCGACCGGTCGGGGTCCAGGTGTAGCGGGTGATCCCGGCGCCACTGAGGTCGGTCTGCGCAGGGTTGAGCGGGTTGGGCTCGGTCAGGCTGGTCTGGGTGCCCGGGGCGGGGTCGGTCTTCTGGGTGAGGTTGCCGAGCTGGTCGTAGCTGAAGCGTGTGATGCGGCCCAGCGGGTCGGTCACCTGCGCGGTGCGTCCGACGGCGTCGTAGGTGGTGTGCGTGACTGCCGTGATGGGCTGGCTTGCGCCCGGCGGTGCATAGGTGGGCAGGGTCACGTCAGTGGCGCGGCCCAGCTTGTCGACGACCGTGCTGGTGACGGCGCCGCGGGCGTCACGGGCATGGGTGGTCTCGCCGAAGCTGTTGTAGCCGACAAGTGCGGTGGTCCGGGTCGTCGTAGGGGCGGTGCCGTTCTCCTCGATCTGTACGGGAGGGGTCGTGGTCTCGACGAGGCGGCCGAGCGCGTCGTACCGGTAGTTGATGGTGTGCTTGGCCGGGTCTGCGCCGGCGATGTTGCCACGTGCGCCGACGGTCGACAGCAGCAGGCCGCGCTGGTCGAAGGTGCTGGTCGTGGTGCGGAGAGTGCCTGTGCCGTCGGAGACGGTGGCGCGGGTGGGGTTGCCCGCCGTGTCGTACTCGGTCGCCGCCGTAACGCTGTTGCCACTAGCGTCAATCGTGCGGGTTTCGCTGGTGACGCGGTCGTCGTTGTCGTAGGCGAAGGTCGTCTTACGGGCGAGGTCTTCGGCGTCAAGGACCCTTTCCTTGACGCGAGCTGTCGCGTCGATGGTGTAGGTGAAGACGGTCTTGCCGTTGCCGGTGGACTGGCGGGTGAGGTTGCCGGCGCCGTCGTAGGTGTTGCGCTCGATGACGATGTCGTGGCGGGTGCCGTCGGCCTGGGTGACCAGCTTGGCGGTGGTGGTGGCGGCGAGGTTGTCGTCGTAGTAGCCGTACTCGGTGACGGCGCCCATGGCGTCAGTGGTGGACGCGAGGCGGCCGGCCGGGTCGTAGGCGTTGGACTCGAGCACCAGGTCGCGGGGCTCGCCGGAGGGGTCTCCGGTCCAGCCCTTCAGGGTCGTCTCGTGCTTGTGGCCTCGCGGCGTGTAGGTGTGGACGAGCGTGTTGCCGGCAGCATCCGTCTCCTCCTTCACACGGCCGAACTCGTCGTACGTGAAGGTCGTGCTGTGGTTCTCCGGGTCGGTCACCGTGTCCTGGCGGCCTGAATCGTCGTAGTGGTAGCTCGTCGTGCGCGCGGGATCGCCGCCAGTGGCATCCTCAGTGGTCTCGGCCAGGAGGTTGCCGTCCGGGTCGAAGGTCCGGCTGATCTTCGCGGTGTGGACCGTGTTGGTGATCTCGTTCCTGACGCCGGCGCCGGTTTCGCTGACGACATGGGACATGTCGTCGTAGCCGAAGGTGGTCGTGACACCGGTCGGGAACGTGTCGGAGATCTGCTTCTCGGACGTCTTGCGACCGATGCCGTCGTAGGTGAAGGAGGTCACCAGACCTGACGGGGCGGTCGTCTTCGCGACGTCGCCGTTGGCGAAGTACGCGTAGGCCGTGGTCGCGCCACCGGGAGTGGTGGTGGTCTTCACCAGGCCGGCGGGCGTGGTGCCGCCGCCGGTAGCGGGCTCGGTGCCGTCGGTGTAGGTGGTGACGGCCTTTCGGGCGTCGGCGAGGGTGACGGCGTCCTTGAGGCCCTTGTCGGTATAGGTGGTCGTCGTCTTGTAGCGGTTGTCGGCGGGGCCGGAAGAGCGGGCGTCGCGGGCGGCAATCTGCTTGCCGTTGCGCGGGTCGAGCGGGTCGGCGGTGTTGTTGTAGTACTCGGCGTAGGAGGTCCAGCAGGAGTTGGCGTCTCTGCAGGTGGTGCGGGAGACCGTGTTGCCCTGGGCGTCGTGGCCCGTGATGGTGGGGTGCCCGTTGGGGTCGGTGACGGTGTGGAGGTAGCCGCCGGTGTCGTAGGCGTAGGTGGTGCGGCCGCCTTCGGCGTCGGTGGAGGCGATGCGGCGCTGGCCGCGCAGTGCGTCGTAAGTAGTGGTGCTGGTGGCGCCCTTCGGGCTGGTGACGGTGACCGTCATCGCGAGGGCGGAGGTGCTGGAGTGCTCGCGGGAGCGGTAGTGCTCGGTGACCTGGTCGGCGGTGAGGCCGTGCTGGTAGATGGCGACTTCGTCGATCTGGCCGGTGAAGTAGGAGACCTCGGCGGGGGCGGCGGGCCAGTTCTTGGCGAATCCGGCGCCGATGTAGGTGCGCGTGTTGGACTGGTGGCTGACGGCGCCGGTGAGCGTGGCAGCCTGGACGCCGTCCAGGTAGAGGACCTGGGCGGTGCCGGTGGCGGTGATCACGGCGTGGTGCCACTGGTCGTCGTTGACGTTGTCAGCGGAGGCGACCTTCGCGGTGCCCAGGCCGGGTGAGTAGAACTTGCCGTTGAGCTTGCCATCCGTGCCGACATAGAGCAGGGGGGCGTAGGTGCCGGTGGCGGTGGTGCCGCCGATCGGGTCGGACTGGTCGCCGATCAGGACGCCCGGCTTGGTGGTCTTGAACCACAGCTCGACCGCGAGATCCTTCGACCCGCGCAGGATGCTGCCGGGTATCTCGGTGTAGCCGTTGCCGTTCAGGCTGATGGCGGTGTTGTCGCCGGTGCCGAAGACGCCATCGGATCCGAGGGTGGTGTTGGTGTAGAAGCCGTCGCCGTCCTGCGCCGCGGACAGGCTGTTCGCCCTGCCACCGGTGGTTTCGTCCAGGCGCCAGTAGCCGGCCGGAGCATCGGCGGTGACCGCGCCGCGGTAGTGCGGGCCGTCACCGGCGACCATGGCGGTGCGGGCACGGTAGTGGTCGCTGACCTCGGCCGGGGTGAGGGCCTTGGGGTAGAAGGCAACCTCGTCGAGGGCGCCGCTGAAGTAGCCCCACGGGTCGCCGGAGTCCAGAGCCGCCCAGCGCGAGCCGGTACGGCCCTTGCCAAAGAAGATCCGGGTCTGGTCCAGGTGGGTGATCGTGCCTGAGACCTGGCCGGCGAGGACGCCGTCGACGTAGAGGGCTGAGGTGTTGCCGTTGCCGGTCACGACGGCGTGGTGCCACTGGCTGTCGTTGACCGTGCTCTTCGAAACCGGGGGAATCCAGTTGGTGGTCTCGGAGTAGAACTGGCCGTGCAGCTTGCCGTCCGTGCCCACGTACAGCAGCGGGGTGGCGTGGGTGGGGACCTGGTCCTCGCTGATGTCGGCGTTGGACTCGGTCAGCAGGATGCCAGGCTTGTCGGTGCGGAACCACAGCTCCGCGGACAGCGCGGTGCCGTTGAGGGAGGCGTCCGCGACCTGGATGTACGAGTCTCCGTTCAGGCCGGCGGCCGTGTCGTCGCCGTCGGCGAAGGCACCGTAGGTGCCGAGCGCGACGTTGTCGCCGTAGTCACCGTCCGCCCCCGCCGGGAGGGCACTGGCTACCGTGATGCCGCGACGGTCGCCGAGCCGCCAGTACTCGCTCGGGCCCGAGGCACGCACGGTGTCGGCGTAGGCGGTTGAGCCGGCCGAGAAGCTGGGGGCGGAGACCTTCCAGGTGCCCTTGTTGGAGTCGGTGACCTGGGTGACCCGCTCGGTGTCGGAGTCGTACACGACCTGCGAGTCGACGCGTCCCGAGGGAAGGGTGACCTTGGTGATGCGGGAGGTGGCGGCCTTGGCGGTGTAGTGCTCGAGGACCGTGTTCGCGTCGAGGGTGTGGCCGTAGACAGCGACCTCGTCGATCAGTCCGTTGAAGTGGCCGAGCTGATCGGTCTTGTCGATTCCCAGCCACGGCACGTTGGTCCAGCCGAGTCCGACGTAGGTGTAGCGCTGCTCGAGGTGGTCGATCGCGCCGGTCTTGGAGCCGACCGCCTTGCCGTCGAGGTACAGCGTCTGCGCCGTACCGGCGCCGGAGAGCACCACATGATGCCAGGCGTCGTCATTGACGGCGCCGGTGGAGGTCAGGGCGGTCCAGGAGGTGCCAGGGTAGTAGAACTGGCCGCGGAGTTTGCCGTCCGTGCCGACGAACAGCAGGGGGGTGGACTGGCTCACCGTCGGGTCGACGTCCTCCATCCGCTCGTTCGCCTGCGACAGCAGCACGCCGGGCTTGGTGGTCTTGAACCACATCTCCACCGACGCGAACGGCGACGAGCCAAGCGCATCATCGGCCAGCGCGAGGTAGGAGTCGGCGCCGTCGAAGGAGCCGGCCTTGTTGCCGGTCCCCGACAGAGCGCCTGCGGCGCCGCGGGTGACGTCGCGGTACTGGGCGTCGTTCATGCCGCTGCCGGAGACGGTCTCGCTCGCGGCGGTCTCCCCCTCGGCCTCGTTCAGACGCCAGTAGGCCGACGGGCCGGCGTCCAGCACCGTGCTGCGGTACAGGCTGCCGTCCTCGTAGGTGTAGACGGTGCAGGCTGTGGCCGACGACGGCGGGCACACCTTCATCAGGCGGTCCCCCTCGTAGGTGTAGGTCCACTTCATTGGAGTGCCCGCCCCATTGACGGCGTTTGTCTCCGCCGTCGCGACGTGCCCGTTCGACCAGGTGAAGGTCAGAGTGCGGCCCGACAGCACGTCCTTGGCCTGCGTCAGCAGACCACTGGTGTAGGTCAGCTCCTGCACCCGGCCATGGCCGTCAGCGATCTTCGTCAACAGACCGACCGAGCTGAAGGTGTAGAGGGTTCCGGAGGCGTCGCGCAGGGTCCAGCCGCCACCGGTCTCGGCCTTCAGCTTGCCCATCGAACCCGACGGGGCGGCGTAGCTGCCGTCGGCGTTCTTACCGAAGCGCACCTGGGCACCCGTGGCCAGCGTGATCACCACACTGCCCGTGCCCTCAGGCGTAGCCCGCATGTCCCAGCGGGTCGCCCATCCGGTGCCGAAAGCATTCTTCTGCCGAGGATCGAGCGAATTGTACGTGCGGGTCACCGCCAGCTCGGGACCGACCGTGGGGATGGACGCGTCGGTGGCTGCGGTGACAAAGTTGCCGGCGCGCTGACCGAAGCTCCGGCCGCTCTCTGAGCCGCCGAGGTGGCTGGTGATCGCCGGCTGGGAAACCTGGGTCGTCAGAAGGGACGGACGGATACGGGTGGACGTACCGCTGCCGTCATAGGCGTACGGGTACCAGGCGTAGGTCTTCGCCCACGACAGCCAGCCGCTCGTCACGGCCCACTGCTGGGAATTGACCTTGGGACCCATCCTGCAGTTCTTGCGCGTGTCCTTGCCCTCGACCTCGCAGACCTCGAACTGGTACTGCAACGCCTTCGGGTAACGGTCACGATCGGTACCGGACGCCCACAGGGTCGGTGTGAGAGTGTTGACGAGAGCACCACTGGCCGGGGCGGCGCCCGTGATGACGGGCGGAATATTGACGGCGGACACCTTCATGGCGGCCGGCGGAACACCCGCGCCGCTGAACGTGGCAATGCCGTTGTCGTTCATCGTCCAGGCAAGTGTGTAGTCACCCGGAGCCAGGGGCGCAACCTTTGCGTCGACCGTGACCGTCCCGCCCGGGGGGACGTCAGCGGGCATCGGCGACCAGCGGATCTTCGAGGCGTCGGTGATCTCCTTGCCCGCGGCGTCGTAGAGCAGGTAGCGCAGGGAGAAGTTGCCGTTCTTCGGCCACGTCTGCTGCCCGCGGTTGGTCACCGTGACACGGAAGACGCCTTCGGACGTTGCCGTCATCGGGGTGATGAAGGTGCCGAGCTTGTAGGTGGCTCCGTACTTGGTCCACGTCACGTCGAGCGACGGCTTGCCGTTCGGGTAGTCGTCGGACCCGAAGATCTTCCACGCGTACGAGTCCGTCGTGGAGGCCTTCACCGCAAGGCCGTAATTCTTCTTGCGGCCATGCGTCCAGTCATCCACCAGCTGACGCCCGGCCGACCCCAGATTGATGGACTCCCACGTAGCCGCCCCGCACGGGTAGGACGTCTGCCCTTCGGGACGCCACCCGTGAGCGAAGCTCTTCGAACCCAGCGCCGGCCCCGTCGACGGACCCGGGTACGTGCTGGTGGTCGACTCAAGCCAGCTCGAGGTGATGGCGTGGACCGTCACCGGACGGGCCGTGCACGAGTACGAGTAGGTGTTGAAGAGGGCCAGACGG
This sequence comes from Streptomyces sp. NPDC127092, assembly GCF_042722475.1. Taxonomy (NCBI): domain Bacteria; kingdom Bacillati; phylum Actinomycetota; class Actinomycetes; order Kitasatosporales; family Streptomycetaceae; genus Streptomyces; species Streptomyces sp. NPDC127092. The sequence continues at coordinate 245,858 of NZ_JBHXFE010000005.1, read as the reverse complement.
GCGTTGATGACCCAGGCGTTCTTCAGGTTGCTCTCGAGGCCGGCGAACCGCAGGAATGCTGCGGCCTTGTGCCCGCCCTTGTCGTAAGTGCCGACCTTGATGTTGGTATCGCTGGAAAAGTTCGTGTTGTACGGGGACTGCACATACGTGCCGGATGAAGCTGTCGTGCCCGTGACCGTGGTAACCGTGGGGTCGACCTTGACTGGGAAGACGCGCTGCGGGTCACGCAGCCACTCGGTGTCCAGCGACACCTTCAAGGCCTGGCCGCCAGTGATGTCGACCAGTTCGTAGTGGACGCCGTTGGAGATCTCGCCCTGGTTGGAGTTCGGGGCGAGGTTGGAGTCCTCCATCCACCCCGCGGGCATCGTGGCCTTCACTCCACCGGCAGCATCTCGGAACGTGACCGCGCCGGTCGTCTCGAGTCGCGGTGTCACCCCTTGGGTGTGAAGCGGGAAGACCCACTCCCTCGGGGAATCAACGCTGTTGAGGGAGATGACTTCCTTCACGGACGTGCCGCTGGCCACGAACTTCAGGTCAGCATCGCTCCGCACCCCGCGATAGGTGATCGTGCTGACGTCCGCCTCGCCCAGGGAATGCGCGACGTCCTGCACGGAGAAGCCGACCGATGTGTCAGCACCGGTCTTCAGCGCGACGAGAGGAGCGGCGTCGGCGTAGCCGCCGAACGTCGTCTCCGTCTCCCCCGAAGTGATCTTCCAGCCGTCCTGGGACGTGTTGACCGCGCGCCCCAGCAGCCCGCTCTTGGGCAGAGGCCGCAGGGTGGTGTCGATCGGCTTCCACTTGCCGGCGGTGTCCTGGAAGTTGACCGGCTCCTCGTAGAAGCGCGTGGTCAGCGTGCCGTCCGCGTTCTGAAACGTCGTCGAGGTGCGATCCCTCTCGCCGGCGAGCTCACGGCTCGTCTTCGGATCGAACCCCTTCGGCTCCACCTGCTCGACCGACGCGGGAGCGGTGGCAGGTGTCGGAAGCTTCGCGTCGGACAATCCGCCACCAGAGGTGGCTCCGCTGTCCAGAGGAAGCTCGCCCGGCGCGGGGACATGGCCCCGGCGGCCACCGGCCGCACTGACCGAGGTGTCGCCGGCCGTCGACTCCGACGAACGGCCGTCCGCAGAACGCCAGCGCTGGTCCGGCGCATCCGCCGTTCCCACGGGAGCCCCGGCGAAGGTCTGCGCAGCTGCCACTCCTTCCGTACCGGCCATGGCAGCCATGACGAAGGCAACAGCAACGGAAACAGGCCGCACGAAACGCACGGAGGCCCCCCTCAGAACACGATCAAGAGAGGTCAGTAGATCGACAAATCTATGCACGGAGCAAGCAGCGTGTTCATTTCGTGATCACACAGTGAAGATCATCGGTCGACATACCGTAGTAAGTGGAACCAAACGGTCCGGCGCTGAGGAACGCTCACTCCTCACAGACTGAGCACCGGTCACCCTCGGCCTAAGACGGCCCGGCTCGGAGATCGTCATCGCGAAGACCGCCAAACATTGACGGACTCTGACCCCAGGCGGAAGCACCAGGCGGAAATCAGCGGCCCAACGAGTCGTGGGAGCGCCACCGATGCCCCCCGCCGGGCCGTCCCGTGGCGCGGCGGCGAGCCCCCGACCAGCCGGCACGCAGCCAGCCGCCGTGCGCACCCTGCGCCGAAGTGAGCGCGACGTCCCGGTCCGGGTGGTCGACGGTGTGCGGCGCGGCTTGGTCATGGTGGTGGTCGCCGGCACGCGCGGCCGGGGCGCGCAATTCCGGCGCCGCCCACGGTGCTGGACCGGTGTATGGCCGCCCTCACCTGATGCTGCAGCCGTCCCCGCAGCCCAAGGCGCGCCCCTGGCATCTGTAGCGCTCCTGAGCTGTACCTATTCCGTCGTCGTATGCTTCGCGGACGCTTTAGATGGGGTGGAGATTCGTGAAGGACGAAGCGAAGGAGCTCGTCAAGGGGTGGGGGCTCTGGCTAGCCATGAGCCTCTTCACGATTGATGACCGACGCAACAAAGATCTGAGCGACACGATCTCGTTGCTCATCTTCGGCATCGTCACCCTGGTCGTCGTCGGCTGGACCCTCCGCTACCTGTACCAGCTCGCCCGGGTCCTATATCGGCTCGCCAGAGCCAGTTTGCGGGGCCGGCCAAGGACAGCGCCTGGCGGTGGGTGATCAGGCAGCACGAGCTTGAGGAAGGCGTCTGTGCGGCCCGGGAGTCGAACATGGTCAGTTTGCGGTCTTGGGTTGCGCACGGGTTTCCGGTCGCGCGAGAGTGCGACCGATGGGGAGTTCGAGGCTTGTAGCAGCGGGACGGAGGCAGTCGGATGTGCAGGGTGGACGTGGCCGCCAAGGAGGCGGCGATCGCTCGGTTCCTCGATGACTACCCCCGGGCGGCCGATGCCGGCCGTGACCATCCAGCACTCCAGGGATGCGAGGACATCCGCTGGTCCGACTTCCCGGAATGCCCCGCCGGGATCCCCATGCTGCTGCGTGCCCTCCTTGACCGGGAGGCGGCATCCGAAGCCGAGCGGGCGCTGAGCAACTGCCTTCTCAACGACGTCAGGTCGATGAACGCCGCCATGCCGACGGCGCTGCCGTTCCTCCTGCGTCTGGCTGGTGATCCCCAGGTTTCCGTACGGTCCGAACTGCTGGACCTCCTGCTCGGAGTCGTCGGATACTCCAAGCCGGTCAACGCCGACAACGAGGCCATGGTGCGTTGGTTCGGCAGCGACAGCGAGCACCCCGAGCGAGAGCAGTGCCGGGCGGTGTTCGCAGAGCACGCGAGTGTCGTAACGGCACTGGCGGAGGAACTGACCGACCCAGATGACCGGGCCAGGCTCCGGCAGGCCGCAGGTCTCGTGTGAGGTTCCCCTGGTCAGGCCGCCTGTGCGGCGGTGGGGGCTGGTGCGGGAAAGGCGCCGGTTTCGTCGGAGAGCCGGTCGTGCTGGAGGCAGTGGTAGAGCTGGCCGATCATGCGGTTGTAGAGGTTGCGCTGGGCTGAGGCGTGCCAGTCTCCGTGATCGCGGCGGCGCCTGCAGTGGGCCTTGGCACCGGGTGATGCGGTGATCGCGGAGAAGGCCCAGAGGCGGCCGATGGCGTTGAGGCGGTCGTTCTTGACCCACCGTCTGGTGATGGATGACTTCTTGGTCGATGCCCGGGTGATGGGTGAGGAGCGGGCGTACGCCTTGAGGCCCCGGGCGTCAGCGAACCGGCCGCGGTCCTTCCGATCTCGGCGAGCGGGGCGCCGAGCTGCGTGCCAAGGCAGAACGCTCACCATCGCGCCTACCAAGGTCCTGGTCTCCCTGTGAACAGCCAGCTCACCGGATCCGTTCCGGCTGGGCGTCTTCGACGCCTCGGTTCTCGCCCCCGACGTCGTCTCGACCCTCGGCAGGGGCCAACCCTCCTCGATCCCGGCCGGCCCATGGACAACATGGGTGCTCATTTTCAGGCCTGGAGGGCCGTCCAGCCGCCTGCCGTTCGGCCTCTGCGCCCCAGGCCGCGGGGCCGCCCCAGGGCGCGAGCCGAGCGAGACCAGGCCAGGACCGGAAGTGCACGGTCGTCGTCTCTCCGCCGCCCGGTGCCGGACCGTTGCACTATATGGCGGAGCGACGAATCGGTTCACCCGACCGGGCCGGGTGAAGCCCTGCGGGGGGACTGGGCGTGGCAGGACGGATGACGGCAGCCTTGGCGGCGCGAGGGCATGCAAACGACCCGCCCCGCCACGTAAGGAGATCCCCACCATGCAGACGTTCACGCGGGTCCGCCCACCGGTTCGACGGGGAGGCGAACACATCGCGCCGGTTCAGGCGCGATGCAGCTGCTCCAGGACGCACACCACGTAGGCGTCGCGGTCGACCGCGCCCTGGGGCAGCTTGGCGTTGGAGAACACCGCGCGCTTCCACATTGCCGGCACCAGCTCGGCGTCGACCTCGCGGGGCAGCAGCGGCCGGTCCTTGACCCGGCGCCGGGAAAGCGCGGGCAGGCGACGCACGGCCTTGAGGGTGCGCCGCCCGGTCGGGGCCGCGTCCAGCGCATCCGACTCGCCCAGCAGGGACAGGAAGGGGCGCACGGTGTTGTAGCTCAGAGCCAGCTTCTCGCGCATCGCCGCCTCCGCCGAGCCGTCGTCCTCGGGCACCAGGGCCTCGACTGTCGCCACCGCCCCGGCCACCGCCGTACGCGGCACGGCCTCCTCGACCGCCGGCCACAGCGCGGCCAGGGCCGCCTCGTGCTCGGCAACCAGGTCCAGCTCCTCGGTGAGGCTCTTCGCCGCCTTCGCCAGGATCCGGGTCGCCTTCTCCAGCTGCGGCAGCATCGCCAACCGTTCCCGGTCCGAAGCCCGCCGGGCCGGGCTGATCAGCCGGTTCGCCATCAGCACCGCGAACAGATCCAGCGCGTCGTCGACCGCCTGCGCCTCCAGCTGCCGCACCACCGCCGTCAGCAGCGCGGTCCGCCGCGGCTCCGGCGCCCGCTCGATCGTCTGCGCCTTGCTCAGCTGCCCGTACCGGGCCACCGCGGACAGCCGATTCACCGGCACCCGCGACAAGTTCACCCACCCCAGCGCGAACGCGGAGATCTCCTCCACCCGCTCCATCGCCCGCACCATCGCCGTGCCCTCGACCTCACCGGCGGCGTACGCAACCGCTCCAGCTCCGAGACCCGCCTGCCCTCCGGCACCACCAGCAGCTCCACCAAGGCCGGCCCGAGTGCCGCATCCGCCCGGACGGTCGCCCGGGCCACCGCCTCGCACAGACGCCGCTCGGCTGCCGTACGGGCCTCCGACACCTGCCGGGCCAGTACCGAGACGCCCGGCAGCAGAACCCGGTTTTTCCGCAGCCACGTCACCGTGTGGTTGAACAGCGCCAGCTGCGGAACATCCGCGCCGCACTCACCCAGGCCGCGGTCGAGCTGCGCGCTCGAACCGCCGCCGCCTACCTCACCGAGGTCGCCGAAGCCCTGCACGACGCCGGCCTCGCCCCGGCCGCCGGGCCGCCCGTCATCGAACAGGCGGGCGAAACGCTCCGCGCCGCCGTGCCGCTCACCGACAACGCACCAGTCCCGGCGCTCGTCTGGGAAGAGGAGACTGGATGGCGCGCACCGCCGGCCGCCGCCGTCACCCCTACACCGCCCCCGACACCCGCCCACTCCTCACCGGCGCCACCCGCCCCACTCCCCACGACCTCCTGGCCGCGCTCCGGGCCTGACTCAACCGGGCTCGCCACGGCATTCCGGTAAGGCCCGGTCCACGCCCGACGGACCATCACGCGGCCGTGCTCCCAGCGCCTCGCGGAGATCGCCCTGGTGAACCCGGGCGGGACCGGGGCGCCGCCGTTCCGGTTCGTGGATTCCGACGCCGCCGCGGACGGGGCGCGCGAAGTGGCGCAGCGGCTGCGGAGGGCCGGGCACCTGGTCCGGGTCCTGGACATCACCTCGGACGTCAGGGTCCCCACGTTCATGGCGACCGTATGGCGGGGCGTGGATCGCGCCGAAGGCTACGGCACCCACCCGGATCCCGGGGCGGCGGTCGAGATGGCCCTGCTGGAGGCCGCGCAGTCGATCGCCTGCTCCGTGGCAGGCGGCCGTGAGGACCTCACGATCAAGGCCCGCAGCCTCGGCCGGCACGAACGGCCCCGTCCCGTGGCACACGAGGACGCATGGTTCTGGCTCGACCCGGACGTCGTCACGGCCCCACTCCCGCGAGGACTGACCTCTGACGACGTGCTCGACGACCTGCGGTGGACCTGCGGCGGGTCGCCGACGCCGGTGTCGCCCACGTTCCCGTACTCGACCTGACCCGCCCGGAGACCGCACCCGCCCATGTCGTACGGGTGATGCTCCCCGGCCTGGAGAGCAACAACCCCTTCGCGACCGGGGAGCGCGCCCGGCTGGCTCCTGCGCGACCTGCTGCCCCGCTGGTCCTGAATTCCGATGGGAGTACGCCATGACGACGACAGAACCCGACCTGAGGCAGGCCGACTCGGCGGTGCGCGCCATCGGCGAACGCGGCTACCTGCTGGTGGAGAACCTGCTGCCCGCACCTGCCGTCTACCGGATGCGGGAGTCCCTCGAACGGCTCCTGTACGCGGAGAAGCAGCGCAACCTGCATCCCACCGGCCACCAGCGGGTCCTGCACCTGCTTGCCAAGGACCCCGTGTTCCTCGAAGCCCTGGTCCACCCCTTCGTCCTCGACGCGTGGCGGCGCTATCTCGGCGAGGACCTGATCTGTTCGACGTTCAGCGCGAACTCCCTCTGGCCCGGCGCCGTCGAGCAGTACTGGCACGCCGACCATCCCTACTGGACGCTGACTCCGCCGTGGCCCGCGATCCCGCTCGCCGGGCAGTGCATCTGGTTCCTGGACGACTTCACCGTGGAGAACGGCGCCACGGCCGGCATCCCAGGCTCCCACCGGGCGAACCGGCTGCCGGACATGGGCGAGTCGTGGTGCGACGAGGGCGAGATCCTCACCGGCCCCCGCGGCAGCGTGATCTTCGCCGACGGCGCCTGGTGGCACACGTCCCGCCCGAACCGCTCCACGAAGCCGAGGTCCGCCCTGCTCGTCACCTACACCCACACGTTCTGCGTGCCGCAGGAGAACATGCTCGCGCAGCTGGCCGCCCTCACCGACCCGTCCGACCTCGTGGTGGAACTGCTCGGAGGCAGGCAGTACCAGCCACGTGGCGATTTCCCGTACTGACGTTCAAAGACGTTCAGGGAGGACGTTCAGGGAGGACGTTCAACGTGTTCAGGGACCTTCAGGGCCGCCCACGGAGCGCGCACCGGCGACACACCCCTGACGCCTTCGGCACCGACACCGCCCAGGCACTCGCCGCGATCCGCGCCGAGGGGGTGCATCCCTCCGACGGGCGGCGCCCGCGCCCCGGTTGCGGCCGCTGTGTGGCGGGTATTTCTCCCGGAGCTCATCCGAGGGGGATCATGAACAGCGACGAGGACAACGAGGAGAGCGGCGGCGAGCCCGGCAAGGGCCCTCACGGACGTGCCGAACTGCTCTGGCGTATCGGCATGGTGGTGGCACTGGTGGCCTGGATCGCCTTCCTGATCTCGATCTACGAGGATCCCGGTCCGGTGTGCGGGACGGGCCAGGACAAGGGGCCCTGCTGAAGCGCGGAGGACTTCAGGCCACGCCGCGGACGGGCTGAGTAGGAGGCCCCCGACGAGGACGACCAGGGCCGCCGTGGTGTATTGGCCGGTACAGCCGCCGACGCGGGGGATGACCGGCGAGGCGAGGGACGGGAACCAGGACCTGAGGGCCCGAGTCGGCCATGTGGATGACGCCGAGATCCTTCGCGCGGTCGGGGGCCTCGGGGAAGACCTGGGCGACGAGTGCCAGGTCGACGGCGGGTGGACGCCGTAGCCCGCGCCGAGGACCGCTGCCGCGGCGAGGGGGGACGGCCAGGTGCGCAACAGGGCGAGGAGCAGCGCCGCGGCGCCCATGACCAGCGCACAGAGGACGACGAAACCCTTACGGCGCCCGACGCGGTCGGACAGCACCCCTACGGGAACGGCGGTGAGCGCGGCGCAGACTGTGTAGACCGGCGTGAGGATCACTACGCCGGTGCCCGGGTCGCCGTAGTGGACGGTATCGGCCACGAAGTGGCAGGGGCAGAGGCTGCCCAGGGCGTTGCCGAGGTTGATCAGGAAACCGCGTGAGTCCGGCCCAGCCGAAATGCCACTCCCTGCAGACCCTGCTCGGGACTGACCAGCCGGTGGCGGTGGTGCAGCGCGATCTCCGGGTTGGTGAGATCGGGTACAGGATGGCTGGCGCCGCGGGGGCGCCCATCGTCGGTTTCCTGTCGGCCGACCAACGGGGCTTGACGCGGCGTCCACCGTAGCGGCTCGCAGTCGGCGTCCGTCTCCGCCGGCATCGCGGCTGGGCGTGGCAAAGCGGGTGGCGGGTGGTGGCGGTCCGAAGGCGGTAGGGAGTCGAGGTCAGTCGCGGCGGCGGCCGATGGCTCGCGCCCGGGGCGGCAACGCCGCCACAATCGGCGCGGCTGGGTTCGTCGGCGACCTCATCGCGGACTTCCACCCGATCAAGTACAGCAACGGCACGATCGGCGCCAAGAGGTCAGGGCAGACCATAGAGAACCGATCACCACAGTCGAGGCAACAAAGCCGTCAAGGCGAAGACGGCGCAGGTTCTGATTGCCGGACACACGCTCGGCGTCCACCCGACCGGCCAACCTGTGCCGGAATGGCAGGCCGTCCGTGCCGTGATCACGGGGTCCGCTGAGCTCAAGGAGCTACTCATGCACCTACGTTTGCTGCGTGCCGAAAGCCACGGATCTTCTGGCCTGGGTGCTGTTGGAGGCATGGGACGGCACTGCCTGCGACCATGCCGCAGGCGCGATCAGGCGAGCTCTCAGCAACGAGACCCTCATGGCGTCCCGCCAGGAAACCACGAACGTGTTCGTGATGAGCATTCCCGCCCAGGTCGACGAGATTCTCGGCGTGCCGATACGCAGATCCGGTCGCGCTACCGATCAGCAGTAGTCAGCGATTCTGTTCGGGATTGGGCCTTGCAGACGATTCGACCACGGTGTCGGCAACGTTCGCCAGGGGTGCCTCTGGGGCAGCACCGAACACTTGCTGCAGCTCCCGGCTGCCCTGGTCTGGCCAGCGCGGGTTCCAGGCGACCACACGGCAGAGCCAGGCATGCAGTGACTGCGGCACGCCGGGAAGTCTCGGTGCCGCTACCGGGCCAACGAGCGGTCAGGCTGCATGGTAGAGACATGATCGGCACGGTGATCGCGATCCTCGGCTTGTTCGTGTCTGTGGCCACCGCAGTTGTCGGCTACCGACACGGCCAGCGTGCCGAGCGAGCTCAGCAGCGGCGCGACGAACGTGAAGCGGCCGACCGGAGACGCCTCCAGGAGGAGGCGGATCGGACGGAACGGATCCGCCAGGCGAGCTGGATCTCAACTTTCATCGGAGCTGACGGCCCGCACGTCAGGGTGCACAACGGCAGCAGCCAGCCTGTCAGCAACGTGCATGTCATGGCAGGCGACACTCCTCTGCAGCCGCACGATCCGCTGCAGAATCCCCCGCTAGACGTCACTCCGACCAGCCGGCGGCTGCTGATGCCGGGCCGTTCCCTGTTCTTTCTCCCTGATCCACGGGATTCGACCGGCGAACTCGATCTCGCACGGGTGACAGTGGAGTTCATGGACGTGGCGGGCCGCGTCTGGCAGCGGACGGCTACTGGCGCACTGCGCGAGCGCATCTCGCCGGACGACGCTCCGCCGCAGTGGAGCTCAACCATGGCTCCGCTCGTCGAACCGTACCGAGAGCCCAGCCCTGGAACGAGGCACCTGGAGGGCCCGCCTTCAGGTCCTCTCGGTGGAGCAAGCCAGCCACCAGTCCCGCCCCCGCCCCCGGCTCACGACAGCGGTGTCTCCCACGCTGCCAGCCTGCGCTCGCGACGGGCCTTCTCTTGTCTGTTCGTCCTTGGCTGTCTCGGCGCGGCGGCCGCTCTCGCCTACCTCATCTCGCAGTTGGCCTAGAGCGTGTCTCTTTGATCCGTTGGTTCTTGGGGGCATCGCCCGACCAGGTGACGGAGAACGAGCCGCTGAGGGCGTGGACGGCGACGACGGCCGCAGCAGAGGGTGAATCGTGATCGCGGGCACGGCAGGCGTGATCAGCGGCGTAACGCTCGTACTCGGCCCGCAGGTCGGCCTCCGCGTCGCCATGTCCGGCGGCCGCGCGGATCAGGCGGCGCGCGCGGCGGTACGGGTCCAGTTCCGGACCGCCCGGGTGTCGCCGACGCCATCGAGGAAGGCGCAGGCGTGGGTGCCGACCGGCATCGTGCACGCCGCCGTCACAACGCACTGGACGTCCGGTTGCCGGAACGCTGAGCGGCTCCGTTTGGCTTGACGGCCAGGTCCTCGCCGGCGCCCTCACGCATGCGGTAGGCCTTCCGGAACACGGCCCCGGCCAGGGGGCTTCGGCCCTCGCATCCCATACCGGCGCAGGCCGGATCCTCTCCTTGTTGAAGGAGGGGGAGCGGGGCCGGGAGGGGCCGTGGGGTGTGGCCGGTGGTCAATGACCAGGCGGCTCTGGACGCCCGTGACCACGGTAGAGCCTCAGCCGTTCAGTAGCTCCACGCCTGGTAGCCGTTGAGGAAGGAATCGGTGCTGCAGGTGTGTAGACGCAGACCGTTGTTGGCGCTGTAGTCGATGCACTGCGCGGTGGCCGCGTTCTCCCAGTTCACCCAACCGTCGGCCACGTTGTAGACCGTCCACTTCTGGTATCCGTTGTTGAAGCTCGCGTCGCTGCAGGTGTGGGTACGAGCGCCGTAGTTGGTGCTGCCGTCGAGGCACTTGCCTGTGGGCACGTTCTTGAACTTGTAGTAGCCGTGCGGGACGGCCAACGAGAACCTCTGGTAGCCGTTGTCCATGTCGTCGAGGGCGATGCGCCGCTCCGGTTCGGAGCCGAGGCTGCCAGGGCGTCGTGGATCCAGCCGACGTCGGCCACCAGCTCCTTGCCGGGAGGCCGGTCCTGTGCACGACGCAGTCCTGCGGGCGCCGGGCTCGGCGTCACGCAGTACCCGGCGGCCGGAGCCTCGCCGTCCAGGAGCGGACCGAGGTTCTTCGCGTTCGCCCGGGCGGTCTCTATCACGCCGGCCGCGCCCTGCAGCGACTCCGCAGCGGCCGCCCAGCGATCCAGGACAGCCGGCGGCTCGTAGAGCGGGGTGAGGTTCGCGTCCGCGAGGAGCTGCTGGCAGGAGGCGGGGTGCGGCACCACGGGCCGAACCCGGCCTCGATCACAGGCAAGCCGGACATCCTAGTCGCGCGTCTCCTGAGCCTCCCAGCAAAGACGGGCGGCCTGTAGACCACCGGCTCCTGACGCACTCGCTGTGACGCCGTATATGGCCCAGGACCGCGCGGGCGGCGCAGGAATCGAACGACGCGGCCGCACCGACCAGGTCAGGCGACCGGGCCACCTTCGGTTCCTCTGGCTCTGGCGAGCCGGTACGGGAGGCGGGCAAGCCGGTACAGGTAGCGGAGGGTCCAGCCGACGACGACCACGGTGACCATCCCGAAGATGACCAACGAGATCGTGTCGCCCAGATCTTTGTCGCGCCGGTCATCAAGCTTGAAGAACCCCATTGCGAGCCAACCTTCCGCCGGGCGCCGCCGCCCGAAGCCCCCTGCTCGGCGCGGGCGCGCGCCGGGCATCCTCCGGCGCGGGGGCGCGCCCGCCCGTTCGGGTGATCTACCGGGTAATGCCCAGCGGGCGGCCGCGGCCGGCCGCTATGGTCGGCTCTCCCTTCGGGGAGAGGAGGGGCACGCGTGTCGTTTCCGCCGGTGGCAGTGGCTTTCCCTGGAGCGGTGGAGCTGGCGACCGCGGTGGTGAACTCGCCGTACGCGACGGTCGCGGCCGCGGCAGCGCCGTGCGTCCGTGGCGAGAGCGAGACCCGAGGGAACTCGGCGGTCGACGAGGGCGAGATCCGGTGGACGCAGGCCACGAAGTACGACGGCCTGCGCAAGCACTCCATCACTGAGTGGAAGCGGTTCCGCACCATCAACATCCCGGCCGACACCGCAATCACGATCAACGACCTTGAGTTCCGCCACTACAGCGCCAACGACGGGCGCGGCAGCTACTGCGAGCGACACGGCGCCACGGCCGCCACCGACTACATCTACCTGAACAAGTACCTGCTCGACGGCCACTCCAAGGACGAACCGCGGATGCGGCAGAACATCGTCGTCCACGAGCTCGGGCACGCGCTCGGGCTGTGCTACAAGGCCGACACCGTGGACAGCGCCCTACGTAAGGACGTCAGCACCAAGCACGTCCCCACCGCCGTCGACCACGCCAACTACAAGAAGCTGTGGGGATGATGAACCGCGCCCTCCTCCTGGTGCTCGCCGGGGCCGCCGTGCTCTGCGGCTCGGCGACCGCCGCCTACACGGCCCTCAAGGACGACACCGTCAACGTCTCCACCGTCTGCGTACCCGTGGAGGAGAACGACCGCGACCGCGCCGGCCTCGCCGCCCACCTCGCGGTCGTCACCGTCGATCAGACCCTCAAGGTCGCCGCCCGCGACGGCTACCACGAGTCCCTGTCCCGGATCCGCCTCGTCGAGAACCTGAAGGGCACGCTGCCCGCCGCCCTGGAGGTGACGCAGACCGTCGACCGCAGCAGCGCCGGCGCGCTCGTCGCGGCCGCCGACTACGGGCAGCCCCTGCTGCCCGGCCACCGGTACGTGATCGGGATCTACCAGCATCCCGGCCCGACCCCGGACGTATGGCTCTCCACCCAGGCCGACGGCGACCGGCTCGACACGGTCCGCACCCACTGGAAGGACGCCATCGCCCACCAGAATCCGCCCCGCTCCCACCCGCACTGCAACGACGTCGTCACCCCGGCCACCACGGCCAGCTGAGGACCACAGGCGAAGAAGTCGAGCCCGGGCCGGGTGGCCGCCGGGCCCCGTTGGGGCGCCGTCCCCGCGGGCCGCCGCCAGGCGCTCGCGCTGCTCCTCGGCGAGGAACCGGCTCCGCGACGAGCAGCAACCGGTCGTCGTCATCGGGGACGGAAGTCCGGCACGTCGTGTACTGCGGCACGAGGACAACTCGTAGAGGATGAGAAGCGGCCACGCGCAGAATCAGAACAGCAGCTCTTCCTCCACCGGCTTCGGCTCCTCGAAAGGCAGGAACACCACCCCGCTCGGCTCGGCCTCCCCCACTCGTACCCATGACAGAGAACCAGGTCGAGTGCGCGCTCGCAGGGCCGCGGATGCTTGTGATCGGCGAACCGCCAGGTATCTGGGTCCACGACGACGGAGCGGTGGCAGACAGGGCCGGTGATACGCGGCCATGCGGGCATGACGAAGTTCCCTTCCCAGAGGGCGTCACGATGGAGGAGGCATCCCAAGAATCAGGGCGTGCGTGGAGCGTAGGGGCGTCGGCGGACGGTGGCGAGGACGCGATACGGAAACGGCCAGGAGGGGCATCGCTGCAGGTGAAACGCCGTGAAACGCTGTGAAAGCCCAACTACTCAACTTGATTGGGTTATTTCGGGTGGCGTGGGCCATCGATCACCTGCGCCGGTGCCCGCCGACCCACATGGGCTGGCCGTCGGTGTGCATACTGTGACCGGCAGAGGGGCCGTCGTCCGACCAAACGGCGATGGGTGGGGCTGATAGGCCACGGGCCGGGCCGGACGATCAAGGAGACCAGCGATGGATGTCAAGGAATGCTGGCGTCGCTACGGGCTTCGCCCTGTCGGCGCGGACCTCGACGAGATTCGTGCACTCCTCAGAGAGCACACGGCGCGTGAGCGACGCGTCCAGGGCGCGGGCGACACTGAGCTGATGAGGCTCTGCTGCTTCCAGCTGTTCAACAGCGGCGACCTCGACGACGTGCTCCTGATCTGGAGTGCGAAGCAAGCCAGCTTCGACGCAGCGTGCTCGATCGACATCGAATTCCTGCTTGGGCACGGGCTCGACGCGACGAAGGCCCACCTCTCGGCCAACCGTGCACCTGCTGCGACCGCGGCACTCGATCGACTGCGCGAGCTCGAGGCAGGCGGTGAATTCGAGGGCTTCTCAGTGGAGGAGCGCTCCGCCGACTACGACCGGTACTACGGCGACTGACGAATTTGCAGCGCCGGTCAGGCGTCCTGATGAGGCCGGTGCCCGCAAAGCAGCTGTCGACGTAACCGGGCCGTACTGGATCTGCTTGAGCCTGCGCTTCACGGCCCTGGTGATCTGCCCAGGTCGGCTGCGGCGAAGTTGCCGATGTCGCGTGTGACCAGCGACCAGATGCCCTCCCGCGGGCTCAGGTCTGGCGCGTCGGCGGGGGTTGGAACACTGTGAGCCAGGCGGCATTCGCGGCGATGAACTCCCAGATCCTGGCGGTCAGGTGAAGGCGGACGTTGTCCCAGACCAACACGATCGATCCGCCGAGCGGGATGCGTGCACGCACCAAGAGGTCGCGGAGGTCCCGCCAGCCGAAGCCCTTCGGCTCGCCCTTGCGCCCGCGGTACTCGCGGATGGCGTAGATCAGCCGGGCCCGCTCGCCCGACTTGTAGCGGGTCGTACCCGCCATCGACAACCGTCCGGAGCCCCGGCCGCGAACCCTGACGACCGGGGTTCGGCCGATCCGTCCCCAGGTTCGAGAGCGCGGCGGCGTCATCGACTGGCCGGCCTCATCCTCGAAGACAACCCAACAGTGACACACCGCCGCACAGCTCTTACCCGTGGCCAGACCTCCTTCTTCCACTGCCGATCCGCACCAGCCTGAGGGCAAGCTTGCCAGCGCGGTTGCTCGGGGAGCCTCCCCGTCCGGATCGGTGCCCTCTTCATGCGCGTCGGTGTGGTCTGGTGCTCCGGTCGTAGATCGTGACCTGACACGGCGCCATCTACGCTGAACCGGCCGATTCGGATGGTGATGGGCAGGTGCAGGCATGTTCCGGATCTGCTGTTTGTCCGGCGGATGTCCGCGTTGGTTCACGTCACGGCTGGGTGCTTCGCTCGGCGGCGTCGAACGCGGGCGCGAGCGGGGCCAGTGCTGCGCGGAGCTGGTCGGGCAGTGAGCCGGAGGGGACGACGAGTCCTGCGGCGCTGAAACTCTCGGCGGCCTCCGCGTTCTCGGCCGGCCGGAGCCAGCCTTCCAGCGCGATGCGAACTGCCGCGGCCACGCTTGCCGCGAGAACGCGGGCCGTGTGCGCTCCGGTGTCACCGAGGCGTTCGGCGATCACCGCCGTGAGCGGGGGCTCGATGTCGGCGGTGGTGTCGAGGAACGCGTCGCGTAGCGCGGGCCGGGTGGTGATGAGCAGCAGCGCCTGCTGTTCGCCCTCGCCGGTGTTCGTGTATTGCTCGACCACTGCTTGGGTGACGGCGTCGGCCAGGCGGGCTCCTGCGGGGCGGGCCGTGACCGCCGCCGCGATGCGCGCCTCCCGGTCCGCGGTGACGGCGGAGACGATCGCCTGCTCGCGGCTGGCGAAGTAGTTGTTGTAGGTGCGCGGCGAGACCCCGGCCGCTTCGGCGATGTCCTCGACGCGTACCTGGTCAGGTCCGCGCTCCAGGGCCAGGCGCAGGGCCGCCTCGCGTAGCGCCTTGTGTGTGGCCTGCTTCTTCCGCTCGCGTAGCCCTGGTGGTGGTGTCGTCACGGTCTCAGCGTTCCACACCGGGCTGCGCGCACGCAAAGTTGCGTTTCCGCAAACTTGCGTGCACGCATTTTTCCTGTCAGCCTCGACGTTACCGAGACCGACAGAGGGGATGTCACCGTGCGGGCAAGAGGAATGACCTACGACACCGGATTCGTCGTGAACGGCCGGATATCCCGCGAGCACTTCGACCCCGCGGTGGTCCGGCGTGAGCTCGCCATCATCCGCGACGACCTGCACTGCAACGCCGTCCAGATCATCGGCGGTGACGCGGACCGACTGGAGCTGGCCGCCGGTGCCGCCGCCGAGCTCGGCCTGGAGGTCTGGTTCTCGCCCTATCCGCTGGAGCTGGATCCGGAGCAGATCCTCACGCTCTTCCGTGACTGTGCCGAGCGAGCGGAACGGCTCCGGCAGCACGGGGCCACGGTCGTGTTCGTCGCAGGGGTCGAGCTGAGCGTGATGAACCGCGGGTTCCTGCACGGCGAGAGCCCTGAGGAGCGGGTCGAGCAGCTGATGGGCCAGCCCGAGCGGCGGGCCGAAACGATGCGCGAGCTCAGCGTGCGCATCAACGCGTTCCTCCGCGACGCCGCGACCACGGTCCGCGAGCGCTTCCAGGGCCGACTCACCTACGCATCCATCCAGTTCGAGCAGGTCGACTGGACTCCCTTCGACATGGTGACGTTCGAGCTGATCCGCTCCGCCGAGGTCGCCGACCGGTTCCGGGAAGCGGTGCGCGCCCTGGCTCAAGGCCCGAAGCCGCTCGCCATCACCGGGTTCGGCACCGCGGCCTACCGCGGCGCGGGTGACCGCGGTGGACGGGTGCTGGAAGTGGTCGAGCACGACCCGAAGACCAAGGCCCCTGTTCGGCTGAACGGCATGTACGAGCGTGATGAGGCCGGCCAGGCCGCATACCTGAGCGAACTGCTGGAGATCTTCGAGACCGAGGGCGTGGACAGCTCGTTCGTGTTCCTGTTCGCCTTGCCCGGCTACCCGCACCGCCCGGACGGTGACCCCCGGGACGACCTGGACCGGGCCGGCCTGGGCATCGTCAAACTCCTCGAAGGGCGCCAGGGGCAGACCTACCCCGACATGGAATGGGAACCCAAGGCCGCCTTCGCGGCAGTGGCGCAGCAATATCGGAAGTGACCGGACTGGCGCACGGTGACCGGAGCTCGGGGTCTGCACCGCCCCGCAGTGCGGACCCCGAGCAGATGGAAACGGTATTCGCCGACGACGCGACATCGTCGAACGCTGCTCCAGCCGGCTCAAGCAGAACCGGGGACGCGGCGGTGCACGCTGTGGGCTGCGCCCAGAAGCTGACGCCGCTGCTGCGCGGCTTCGACCAGGTTGGCCATCGCGGCGAGCGCATTCGCGTCACAGCCAACGTCGCCATGAAGGCATGTTCGGCAGAGGACAGCTGGTCTGTCGCGGAATGACTCGCGCGCAGAGTGTCACAGCGGGTCGTTCCCCAGTGAACCGGATCAGCCGCTTGGACGAGTCTTGCGGTGATCGCCGGACAGGGCGCCAACCGGGGCGCTTCCCAGGCGGAGGAGGAAATGCCGCCCTTGCACTGGTAGCGGTTCACCGACCCGTGAACGGTGCCGTTGTGCTCGACGAGCCATGCGTGGCCCTCGGCTGGCCAACTCCAGATTCCCGGGGTCCTCCCGCGACCTCGCATCTGAGGCGTCGCCCCCGGCCCAACTCCGTCGCCAAACAGCCGCCGTGGACTCGGGCGGCATCGCGGTCCGCCAACGCACTGCTGCTGGTGGGCGGACATCCGCCCCACCAGCCGTGTGAACTTCTAGAAGTAGTCGCGGGGGTCAGCGCCACCGGTGCAGATGAACTCCGAGTGGAGAAAGGCGTAGTGGGAGGTCGAATTGCTGGAGTAGTGACCCGGGCTGATCGTCGCCGCACTGAGGTAAAGCGATCCTGTGTACTCCCAGAGTGTCGCCTGGACCGGCAGGTTGTTCACGTAGGAGCTGATGCCGTTCCAGGATCCGTGAGGCCGTAGTCGATGAGCTTCCAGCACTTGTAGGTGTTCGTGGTCTCGAACGCCATGGTTCGGAACTCCGTGCTGCGGTAGAGACACAGCTGGTTGGAGCCACACCCTCCCACTGCCGCAGCGGGCGTGGTGGCCGCCGCCAGCCCTGTCACTGCCAGACCACCGGCAAGTGCCATCGACGCCATCTTGCGCTTCAGGTTCACTGACGACTCCTTAGTTGCGTGGGAAGGTTAGTTACGGATACAGGCGCACAGGCGAGCCCAGAGCGCGCCCCGTCTGTGCGAGGTGCAAGAGCAGTCGTCCTCTGAGGGGTTCCGGGGCCTGAGTCTTGCGGCGGGGAGCCGGCCCTTTCAAGAGTCTGAAAGTGCAGGTAATTGGCCAGTCTGTCGTCCGCTGGGAACGAGAGGTGCTCAATGAAGTGCGTGACTGGCGGCTGCAGAGGATGATCGCGGTGACGTGCCCGCCGGCGATGGCGCGGATGATGCCGTCGTCCTCGCCGTACGGCTCGGAGGCCGCGAGCGGGTCTTCCTGAAGGCGCCAGAGCTTGGTCCTGCTGCGGGCGGCGCGGGGTCAGCAGGCGTAGGTGACGCCGTCCGCGGCCGTGTTCCCGTTGCAGGTGCTGATGCTGCCGGTGGCAGCGGTGTCGTCGCAGGTGCCCGGCTTCTTCAGGCGCAGGTCGGGGTCCTTCACGGTGCTGGTGGTCAGCAGGCGGGTGTAGAGGCTGCAGCCGCGGTAGATGTGGTGGTTTGCGCTGCTGTCGCGGTAGTTGCGGCCGCTGCCGGTGCGGACGTAGGCCTTGACACCGGCCGGCAGGCAGGCATAGGTGGGCAGGGTGCAAGACGCTGCCGCAGATGCAGCCCAGCCCTCACTACACCCCACCCACACCCTGCGCTACACCCCCGGCCAGGGCAGCAGGTCCGGGCGGCAGCCTCGCGGTGTTCGGCCATGCGACGGGCCTCCTCCGCTTGAGAACACCGCGACCGCCCCGGCCGGGACGGGCCGGGGCGGTACGGAGGAACGCCGTTTTGCCGAATCGCCGGAGCGGCAGAGGAAGGCGATGTGCGCGCTCGGCCGCCGTGTGTTACCCGAGGCCGACGTCGTCCAGGACGAGGTTCCGCCCCCGATCTTGGCGGTTCGCTCCGCGCGTCGCCGTCAGGCCCACGCCATCCACGATGGCGCTTGCTCGGACGGTTCCACGAGGCCGGACCGGCGGCTCAGTGCGGAGCCGGTCACCGTTCACCCTTCAGCGGGACGGGCAGGCGCGCCTGGTTCGTCACCAGGCCCAGGTTGAACCAGCTCTTGAACTTGTTGCTGTACGCGGAGTTGGGGACCACCTCGTCGAGAACCAGGCCCGTCCCGCCGTCCGGGGTGAGACCTCGTGCGGTCATCTCGTAGGTGACGGGGACCGTGCGCGCTCCCGAGTACTTCGGCGTGACCTGGTACCACACCACTTGGCCGGCATCGACGGCGTTCCTGACCCGGGTCTCGAAGGTCAGCATGTGTTGCGGAAGCCCCGGGTCGTCCTTGGCGATCGGATAGGCGTTGGCCGCCCGGGTGCAGGTGGACAGGTTCCTGAGATCGAGACCGCTGCCGTTGAGCTGGTTGCCCAGCAGATGGCAGGCGTTGCGCCAGAACCTGACCTTGTTGCCGTGGTACGCCATGGTGCGCGCCGCCCAGTCGTACGCCGGGGGCTTCACCTTCCTGACGTCCGTGAGCGAACCCAGGTTCTTCGCCAGGTACGCCTTGTCCAGGCACGCCGTCGTGCCGGTAGGCCGGTCACCGTTGGTCGGGTCGGTGCTGCCGAGGTCCTGCCAGCCTTCCGCGCCCCTGCGGCAGTCGAAAACCTGCGGCTTGTAGTCGCGCTCCTCCGGCTTCTCCTTGACCTTGTCCAGGATCTTGCGGGCATCATTGACGGTTTTGCGGGCCTTGGCGGCGTTCCTGGAGTAGCGGGGCAGCTTCTTGACGGCGTTCTTCACCGCGCCGTCCAACTTGTCCATCTTGGTGACGGCGCGGATCACGCCAACCGGCTTCACCGCGGAGGACAGGCACGCGAAGAGGGCGCTCACGTCCACATCGAACGACGTGGCCGCGGAGAGGCACTGCTCGACATCGTTGACACCGATGACGTCGAGGAGAACGCCGAGGCCCTCGTTCTGAAGCCACTCACTGAGCGACATCCGCTCCAGGTCCCTGGCACGGCGGAACTCATCGAGGTACTCCTGTCCGCGCTCCTGGAGCAGCGTCTGCTCGTCCTTCAGCTCCTGGAGCTCGGACGAGGGGCCGCCGATGTACTTCCAGGCCTCGCCCTCACCCTTTTTCTCGCTCTGGAAGAACGCCCTGCGGTCGGGCGAGAGGCCGATCGCGTGCTTGTCGTTGACGGCGAAGATCGCGCCCGCCGATCCCGAGGCGCGCCACCGCCCGGGCTCGCCGCCGTACTTGTAGAGCGCCCCGTCCGTCGGGCTGGTGGCGAAGAGGCCGGCGCCGCCCGCGTAGAGCTCACGGGCCGGGCCGCCGATCTTCTCCCAAGCGGTACGGTCCTTCTTGTCCTGCTTCCAGCGGAAGACCGCGCTGCCGTCCGGGGAAACCCCGTACAGGTCGTCGTTGTCCACGGCGAACGTTGAGCCGGGGCCGCCGATGCGCTCCCATTCATCGCGCTCGCCGCCGTACCTGTAGATCGCACCGTCCGTCGGGCTGGTGGCGAAGAGGCCCGCGCCGCCCATGAACAGGCGTTTCGCAGAGCCGCCGATCCGATCCCAACCGCCGCTCTTCTTCGACCACTTGAATACTCCGCTGTGGTCGGCGGCCGCGCGGTAGACCTCGTCCCCGTGCACCACGACGTCCGCCGACGCGTCACCCACCCGCGTCCAGGAGTCGGGCTTCCCTCCGTACTTGAAGACTTCGCGCGTCTGCGGGCTGATCGTGAAGAGGCCGGCCCGGCCCGCGCTGATGGAGTCGGCAGGGCCACCGATCCTTGTCCAGTCGGTGCCGTCGCCCTCCCGCTTCCACACACTGCCGTGGTCGGCGGCGAGGGCGTATACGGCGCCCTCGCCGGTCACGGCAAGCTCCGCGCCGTAGCCCACGTCGGAGTTGGGCGCGGGGTCGGGGTCGGTCGCCGGATCGGTCTCCGGGTCGGACTCGGAGCCGGCCACCGGGGCCGGGGTCGGGGTCGCGGTCGAGGTCAAGGGCTGTTCCACGGGGAAGCTGCCCATTGCCCGCCTGCGCGGCTCTCCATGATCGGCGCTCACCGGGACCGCCGTCAGCAGGCTCGCCGCCACTGCCGTGGAGATGAGCACGGCTATGCGGGGGTTGATTCTGGACATGGCTGATCACGTCTCCTCTCGGATGTTGGAAGGTGTGGTGTGGTGTGGTCTGGTGTGAGGGCGGCTCAGGTACTCGTCGGCGCGCCGACCGGCGTCCAGGCCGAACCGCCACCCGTCCAGCGGAAGACCGTTCGCCCGTCGGGGCTGAGCCCGTACAGCTCGCCATCCGCGCCTGCCGCGAACGTGGCTCCGGGGCCGCCCACCTTCGTCCAGGAGTCCGCGCTCCCGTCGAACCGGTACAGGTCTCCGCTCTTCGGGTTGGTCGCGAACACCCCGGCCCGGCCCGCGTACAGCCGCACCGCCGGGCCGCCCACGCGAGCCCACGTCGCGCCGTAGCCCGTCCAGCGGTACACGGCCGAGCCGTCCGGGCTGATCCCGTAGACCGTGCCCCCGTCGACCGCGAACGTCGTCCCCATGCCGCCGATCTGCCTCCACGCGCCCGCGCGGCCCAGGAACTTCAGGAGGCGACCGTCGTCCGGATTGGTGGCGAACAGGCCCGCCCCACCCCCGTAGAGGTGCCGCGCGGGGCCGCCGACCGCGGTCCAGCGGCTTCCGCTGCCGGTCCACCGCATGACCGCGTCCCGCTTCGGAGTGAGCCCGTACAGCGTGCTGCCCGCGATCGTGAACTCCGCGCCGGACGAGCCGATCCAGGTCCAGGAGCCCGGTCGGCCGTTGTACTTGAAGATCCGGCCGTCCTTCGGGTTCGTCGCGAACACCCCGGCCCCGCCCGCGTACAGGCGTCCCGCCGGGCCCCCGATGCGCCGCCAGACGCCGCTGCTGCGCTCGTACACGGCGCTGCGGTCCTCCGCGAGGGCGTAGAGCCGCCGGTTGTGCGCCGCCAGCGCACCCAGCCGGACGGCCTTGCGGGCGGCGGGCCTCGAAGGCGCGGACTCGGCTGGCTTGGCTGACCTGACGGGCTTGGCGGGCTCGGCGGGCTTGGCGGGCGGCCGGGGCGCCGCACGCTCGGGAGCCGGGGTGGAGGCGGGCGGGAGCGGCTGGGGCTTCGGCGCGGGCCGAGGCGACGGGGGCGGCGGCGGGGTCGCCCGCAGCCGGCCCGCGTCCGACGGCTCCGCGGGAGTGTCGACCACGTGGTCGTAGCGGCGGGCCTCGTAGCTGCCCGTGGGGTGGCCCGACAGAGTGGCGTCGTCCAGATCGCCCTCGCCCCGGTTGGTGGGGCGGCTGCGGCTGCTCTGCTGGTAGTACGTGAACTCTCGGCCGGCCCGGTCCGTCCACCCGCCGAAGATCAGCACGTGCCGGTCGGAGTTGAGGATGTCGCCCGGCTTCAGCTCGGAGAGGCCGATCTTCTTGGACACCGCGCGCAGGGTGTGCGTGGACCGGCTGTACGGCAGCTGCCAGGCCATCGAGACGAAGCCCGAGCAGTCCTGCCGGTAGTACCCGCCCGTGGCTTCGTCGGACCACCAGCTGTACGGGGAGGTCAGCCCGTTCGTGCTGTACGGGACCTCCTGCGCCACCCATGCCTTGGCGCGCTCGATGATCTGTTCGCGGGTGACCTCGCCCCCGGGCGCGGCGCCCCGGCCGATGGTCCCGGTCTCGGTGGCTTTCCGGTCGCCGGCCTGGACGGTCTGCGCCTGGACGGGCCCTGAAGGGACGGCGGTGGTCAGGAGTGCGGCGCTGAGCGTCCCGTACAGGACGCGAAGGCTCGTCTTACGCATGCGTGTGTTGGGCAAGGAAGCTCCTGGGAGTGGCGGGCCGGCTTGACCGGCCGTGTGGCTGTCCGGCCGTCCGGCTGTCTGGCTGTCTGGCTGTCCGGCTGTCTGGCTGTCCGACTATCTGGCTGAATCCCGTGCCTGTGCGGCGGCGCGATATGCACACCAGGTGTCATGGCCACGCACAGACGTGGTGTGATCTGGCGAGGCACCCGAAGTGGTGCGAACGGCGCCGCCTTCACGCCAACCACCATGGCAAGGCGGGGAATTGGACGCCGCAGGTTGCGTTCGTCCGGGCAGGTCAGAGCGGTGAAAGCGGGTGGACAAGGTTTTGTCCACCCGGACAGTCAGGGGGTGCGAGGCCGTGGCCGGTCGTCAGCAGGGTGAGCTCAGGGGACGCAGCGAGCAGGCAAACGCCCTCGCCCGGTTCCTGTGCGACTTGACGGACGGGCAGACCGTCCGGGACCTGGCCCAGAGGTACGGCGAGGTCGGCAAGACGACGTGGGGCGAGTACCGGTCAGGGGTTCGCGTGATCCCCTGGCGACGACTCCAGACGGTGGTGGAACGGGAGGTGCGGGACCCCGCCGTACGGCAAGGGATGCTGAACGAGGCACGGCGCCTGCACCAGGCGGCGCAGAGGGCCGCGATCGCGGGCACCTCCGCCCCGGCAGCGCCAGGCACGGCCTCGTCCGCCGCACCCGGCCAGGCCGCCTCCGGCCCGGCCGCCCCCGGTCCGGCCGGGTCCGCTCCGGACGAGTCCGCTCCGGACGGCCCCGCCGCGCGCGCGGGGCACGGCCCCGGCGGCTCTGCCACGCCCCCCGCCCCGGACAATCCCCTGACCAGCCCGGACAGTCCCGGTGGGGGCGCCAACCTCGCCATCGCCACAGCCTCTTCCCCGGCCCGCCGCACCCGATTCGCGGTCGCCGTCACCGTCGCCCTCGCCGTACTCGCGTCAGCCGCCGTTCTCGCCCTCCGGCACAGCGCCGACCACGACGCGGCCCGTCGCCCCCGAGTCGCCACCCCGGTTGCACCCGACGACATCCCCTCGCCATCGGCCACCCGCACCACCGGCCAGCCGCCCGCCTCACCCTCCGCGCCGGGCACGGCGCCCGGCCCGTCCCGCATCCCCGGTCGGGGCGCACTACCCCGTACCCTTCCCGCCGCCGAGGCCACCGGGCCCGCTTACGCCCTCTCGTCCGACGGCCGCACCCTGCTGCGCTGGTCAGGATCCGGCGACACCTGGGCCACCATCGGTGCCGGGGTCGGGGCCCCGTACGCGGGCGAGGCCGGCGTATTCGCCCTCGACGAGAAGACCGGGCGCGTCTCCCGCTACAACGGCACCCCGAACTCCTGGACCGTGATCGGCACAGCCTCCGAGCTCGCCATCGGCGGCTCCTCCCTCTACGCCCTCGCCCCGAAGCGCGACAAAGTCCTGCGCTGGAACGGCCGTGCCGGCAGCTGGACGACGATCGGCGGGCCCGCCGGTCACATCTACGCAGGCGGAGCCGGGCTCTTCGCCACCGAACCCGCCTACGGACGCCTCATCGGCTACGACTCCGCCAAGAAGACCTGGACCCGCGTGGGCAACCCCGGCGCACACTTCGTGGTCGGCCCCCGCCACCTCTACGGACTGAACCCCGCCCGCGACCTGGTCTGGCAGTGGTCGGGCAGCGGCGACAAGTGGGACGTCATCGGCGGGCCCGCGCGGGCGATCTACGGCGGCGAACTCGGACTGTTCGCCGTCAACCCGCAGACGGGACGGCTCTGGCACTACACAGGGGAGCCCGGCATCTGGGCGGAGATCGGCGACTCGGGAGCAGCCCTGGCGATGGACAGCCGCGCGCTGTACCGGATCGCGGCGGACGGGGCATCGGTATGGCGCTGGTCACCCAACGGTGACTGGTCCAGGATCGGAGGCCCGGCGGCAGCAGTCGCCGCGGTCGGATAGCGCACCGCATTCGCACTCACGTGGGTCAGACGGGTCAGGCGGGCGAGGTCGGGCCAGGCGGGCCAGGCGGGCCAGGCGGGCCAGAGCATCAGGGGTGACTCAGCGCCAGATCCGCAGCGACGCCCTCGTCCGCGCGCCCCTGCGGGATGTTGGGCATCCGTCGGCCTGGTCAGGCGGTGCAGGTCCGGCACGAGGCCCGGTGGGCGGCGTGGGCGGTGGTGATGATGTCCATGTCGGCCCGGGCGTCGGCGGCCGAGTAGGTGGCGATGGCGAGCAGCACCGGCCAGCGGCCGCTGGTGAGGGACAGTTCCGGCATGGCGACGCGTCGAAGCGGCCAGGGGCTCCACTGGTGGGCGGGGACGACGGAGCGGATCGAGCACCAGTCGTAGGGCCGCGCGCGCCCCAGGTTCTGGTGGGTGACCCCCTTCTCGTCGACGCGCACCCAGGCGTTGCGGCTGCGGAGCACGAAGAAGAGGCCGCAGAGAAGAACCAGGGCGTTCGTCACCCGGCCGAAGCTGTCGTGCGTGTTCAGCGACACGAGCACGCCGATGAGGATGAACCAGCACCCCACCACGACGAGCCCTATCCGCTGCCACGGCCGGTAGAGGGTGCGGGCAGATATCGGGGTGGGTGCGGATTCCATGACCCGAGACTCTACGCAGCCGCGCACGTGGCGAGCCAGGAGTTCGAGAGCGCGTCGCCCCCTCTCTGTCACCAGTCGGGTCTGCGGCCCGGGACCATGAAAACCCCGACCCCGGTCCGCTTACGGATCCCCCCGCGATGAACCGTGGCAACCGTCTCGGAAGCTCGGTCTACCGGATGCCGAACGGTTCGCACCGCGTCTCCGGCTCACCTGAAGGACCGTACGACTGCTGCCGCAGGGTCGTCCCGTGCGACCAGTGGACTCGACGGACTGTCCTGATGATCCTTGTCGGCGGATCAGTGGATCATTAGTGTGCCTCGTTTGATCTTCCGATCGTTTCCGCCCCAAGCGAGGTACACGAATGAGACAGGCAGTGCGCCGCCTGGCGGTGCTGTGCTCCGCTCTGTTCGCGGTGATAGCGATGACACCGGCGCAGGCCCAGGCGGTGGAGAGCCGGTCCGTGCCCGTCACGGCGAGCGACAAGTACGCGCTCAGGTCCGTGGGCGCCGGGAATCTCTACGTGTCGGTGGAGATTTCCAAGACCGGCAGCGGGGAGGCCATGCTGCGTGCGCGCACCTCCGCCGCCTCGCCGGCCGATCTGGGGTCCTGGGAGAAGTTCACGCTGCACACCGACGACAAGGGAGTGACCACCACCCTGCGTTCGGAGGCGAACGGGAACTACGTCACGACCGAGCGCAGCTACACGGGCAGCTATCAGAACCTGCTGCGCGCCCGGGGCACCACCTCCGGCGAATGGGAGAAGCTCCGGCTGGAGAAGCAGTCCGACGGCGCGTACGCCCTGAAGGCCGCAACGAACGACGGCTACCGGTACGTGACCGCCGAGGTCCAGGATCCCGGCGCGGACGCGGGGCTGCTGCGCGCCCGCGGCACCTCCGTCGGTTCCTGGCAGAAGTTCCAGCTCGTCTACCTCGGCGAGGAGAACGCGAGCGACCTGGGAGGCCGTCCCGCCCCCGCCTCCCCCGCTCCCGCCGCCGACTTCCGCGTGATGTCGTGGAACGTCTGCGCGAACCACAACTCCGCCTGCGGCAACCATCGCGTGGAAGGCCCGTCCCTGGCCTCGCAGGTCATCAGCCGGATGGGCACCGACGCGGAGGCACGGACGTACCGTGCCGTCTTCCTCCAGGAGATGTGCGAGTCGCACGCCAAGTCCATCGAGACCGCCCTCGAGGCAAAGACGGGCACCGGGTGGGACGTGCGCTTCGCGCCCATCAAGTTCACCGTCGACGGCTCCTCCCTGGAGGCAGCGAGGACCTGCGACAACGCCGGCTCATCGGGCGCCTGGAAGGACCGCGGCTCCTACGGCATCGGACTCGCCCTTCCGGACGCCAACGAGTGGTACCACTCGTACGACCTGCCGTCTCCGCAGAACAAGACCATCGACGGCACGTGGGTGCGCATGGAGCAGCGGGCCGGCATGTGCGCCGTCCTCCCGGCGCAGGCCCTCCAGTTCTGCACCGCCCACTTCAGCGCCGGCCTGCCGACGGACGACGCGGACGGCACGAAGCGCGCGGAGCAGGCCGCGGAGATGCAGCGGATGGTCCGTTCGTACACGATGTCCGGCTACCGGACCGTCTATGGCGGCGACTTCAACTCCGTACCGCCGGACTCCGCCTCGCCGGACACCCCCAAGGACATCATGACGTCCGCCTACACGGCGGATGAGGAGTGCGATGAGGGCCTGTCCAGCACGCGGCCGCGTGACGGCCGGCCGACGAAGCCGCTTGCGACCCGCAGCATCAAGATCGACTACCTGTTCGGTCCCCCGTCGGGCACCGTCGTGTCGTGCGCGGTGACGACCGATGCGGGCCAGTCGGACCACTACCCGATCACGGGCCGGTTCAGCTTCTGAGCGAAGACCGGGGCCGGGTCCAGAGCGCCTGTGGGCGCCCGGGCCGGGCCCGTCGTCGTCGCGGCCGGCCGACGCCGCCCCACTTCGGCCACGCGCCCACCCTGCGGCGGATCTTCATCTGGTCAGCGAAGCCGATACCTGGACCGGCCGATGCGGTTCGGCGCGCTATCCCCCGGCCATGCCCGGGACCGGTCCGGACCGCTCGTGGACGCCTGCGCGCCGGGAACCCTGCCACCCAGCGGCGGCGCCGGTTACTGACCGGCGGGGACGGCCGCAGCCGCTTCCCACTCGGCATCACTCAAATCACGCCGCCCCATGCCCCACGGGGTGCCTCAGGCACGCAGTGGTCACATGACCGGCCAGACATGTCCCCATTGAAGGCTGTCCGCCCACCCGAGTCGAAGGCTGCGTGGCCCCGGGGCGGGACTCCAGCGCCTGCCCCAGCGAGGACCGCTTCCGACCTTGCCGGCGGACGGCTGAGGGCTTTCGATTTCGACGCCGACCCCGGCGGCCTCCTCCTGGCCTCCTGAGTCCCGCCGCGCGATGCCGAGGATGAGGAAGGCCGCCCCCCAGCCCTGCTGGTCGTCCGCTTCCCCGGCCAAAGCCGTGCGCGCCGCGCCGCCGGTACGGCCTGGTCCGGATGCCCTGAGGGTACGGGGCGTTGGCAAGCGTACTCAGCGCCCGCCCCGACCTCGGCTACCTTCCCTGCCCAAGGAGCAAGTCGATGCCCGGCTCGGCCAGGGCACGGCCTGCTTGTGGTCGCCGAGCATGCGGCGCGGTCAGGGGGCGGTTCCGGTCGGGCACCACGGAAGTGGCTACGCACCGCTCCCCGGGGGCCTGTAGGGATCTAGATGCGCGCGTTTCGCAGCGACTGCCACACGGCGCCGGCCAGGGCTCGCGTCGCCCGCGGAACCGACAGATTCTCGTGCTCACGGTAGAGAGCCCAGTTGTACTGCACGAGCGACAGCTTGTTGGAGGACAGCGATCCCGCCTGATGGGCCCTGTACACCGCAAGCGGCTCGGCCAGGCCCCGGGCGTCAGCGCCATCCCGCATGATCGACAGCCAGAGGGCGTAGTCCTGGCGCTTGAGCATCTCCGGCATGAGCCTCGTGCCCAGGACCTTGCGGTCGTACATGGCGGTAAGCGCACCGATGTGGTCCCGGACCAGCATGTCGCGGTAGTCCACGTGCTCCCGCGCACGGACCACCCGACCGTTCGGGACCCAGTCGGTGCTCTCGCCGTCATGGTCGGCGTCCATCTTGAAGTACGAGGTGAACGTCAGCGGCGCATCACCTTCGGCAGCGAAGGCGAGCTGCTTCTCGATCTTCTCCGGAAGCCACATGTCGTCGCTGTCGAGAAAAGCGACGTAGTCCCCGCGGGCCCGCTCGATCGCAAGGTTGCGGGCCCGGCCCGCGCCGCCTCGTTCGGGCGCCGGCGCCGGCCGGACGCGCTCGTCCCGCTCGGCGAACTCGCGGAGCAGGTCCATGGAGCCGTCGGAGGACTGGTCGTCGGTGATCAGCAGCTCCAGGTCGGCGTGGGTCTGCGTGAGCACCGACCGGACGGCTGCGCCGAGAGTGGCTGCCGAGTTGTACACGGGCATCACGACAGACACCAGGGGCACAGCGCTTCTCCTTGCCAGACCAAGAACGACGGTCCATTCAAGCACCGCTGTCGAGCAGGAGCTGCCACGCAGATGCTTATCGCTGGTCAAAGCTCATGTGGGGATCCCACTGGCCGGTTCGCGCTACAGAGGTGGGCCACCGTGTCGTCGGCCCGGTCTCGGAACGGCCGACCCACACCAAGGCCATCGGCTGCTCGACCCTGACGGACCCGAGGCCTCCGCGTACACCCTGGCCCTTACGTGGCGTCGGGGGCAGCGGCATCGGCTGGGGCTGGCCTGGAGGGCGAGCAAGGCTACGGCTCCGGCCTGAACTACCTGCACCTCTGACAACGGCCTACTCGCCGACGCCGTTCAGCGGATCCCGCGGACCGCGGGCGACGACAGCCAGGAGGGCTAGAGAGGAGGACCCGGTGAACGCGAGCGGGGAGTAGCCGACAGCTGCAACCACGATCCCGGAGGACATGCCGCCCGCCGCCGCGTCGGAGACGGCGATGGAGACGTCGACCGTGCCCTGGGTCTTGACCCGGGTGGCGAGGGGCACGGAGTCGGTGATCACGGTAGTTCCGGAGACGAGGCCGAAGTTCCAACCCTGGCCCAGCAGGATGAGCGGGAGGCCAAGAAGCACGACGGAGTCGCCGGAGGCGAACGCGGCGAGGAGGCCAGCGGCCAGGAGCGTGACGCCGGTCGCCGCGGCGATCGCCATCGGGGCGTGCAGGTCGACGAGCCGACCTGTAATCAGTGAGGGCAGGTACATGGCGCGGATGTGGAGGGCGATGACGAGGCTGGAGGCGGCGGCGCCGTGGCCGTGGTCGTGCATGTGGACCGGCGTCATCGTCGTGATCGCGACCATGACGAACCGGGTAGGGACCATGACGGGCGTGCCGAGCGCCACGCCGCGGCGGCTCGTACGGGCGTCGCCGGTGCGGTGTAGCCCTTCGTGGAGCCGCCCGGCGTGGTGTGGCAAGTCTGCTGCGCGTGCTTGCCTGTCTCTGGGGCGTGGAGAAATAGGCCGATGGTGGTGATCAGCGTGCTTCGGCGATGTGGGGTGTGTGGGCTCGGCCATTGGGCGGACGATGGTGGCGGGCGCTCCGCACCCGCTTACGAACGACGCGCCGATCTCCACCAGGACCTGCTCGAACTGGCCTGCAGCCTGATCTGCATCCGATGTCTGTGTGGCCGCTCCAAGTGATGGACTAGGAATCTGAGCGCAGACCCAGGGCGCTGTGCTGAATCAGGCCAGCTGGGGCAGCAGCAGAGCGCGGCTTTCGACGGGCCAACTCCACAAGCTTCCATCGGAGGTCAGGCGCTGGTTCGCCAAGCACGATGGCGGTGATGACCAACTCGAGCATGACGCAGTCGTAGGCATCGTCCGTGCCTCCATAGCGTTCGGGATCACGCTCTACCACGGCACTGACGATCCGCCATCCACCGCCATCAACCGGCGCGAAGGTCGCTTCGAACACGCCGTAACCGGTCCAGCTTCGATGCAGGAAGACAACCGCACCCTCTGTAAAGACGTCCCACTTCTCGTCCATGTCCCGCGCGCCGTAGCCACGCTGGATCCGCTCCCAGTCCTCATCTGACCAGATTCGCTGCGGCAGCTCCGGCATCGGCCGAGGATTTGATATCGGCTGGACACGACACATGGACCGAGTTACACGTTCGTCAGCAGGCATGGAGCGATCTTACGGACGAAGCCGAGCACGACCGCACAGTCCTCGTCATCCTCATTGTGAAACGACCTGTTAAGGGCTTTCCCGCAAGCGCGCCCGTGCCTTGACCTGAGGCTGGCTCGATGGGGTCAGCGCCACAGCCGACGAAAGAGGATCGTTCGGTGGCGACCTACGACCAGCTGACCGAGTGGGCGGGTCTGGGGCAAGTCACGCGAGCCGGACGGGACGTTGTGGCCGGCTGGCGGATCTCCAGCTTCATGAAGGCGCAGCTCGTCGAGGTAGGCATCCCGGTAGCTGCGCGCCTCATCGAACGAGTCGTGATGCAGAGCGAGGCTGGGCCAGTCCTGCTCACGTCCCGCGGCTCGCTCTACCGTCTCACCGAGCAGGCGGGCCCCGATGATCAGGCCGAGCGGTCATCATTCGGCGTCGAGCCGGAGACCGGGACGGTCTGCTTCGTCTTGCCGGACGGGGAGGCATGGTTCGCAGACTCGGGTGTCGATGTGTGGCTCGACGTCCTTCACCACTACGGTAGTCGCGTCACCGCCTCAGAGCTTCTCCGCGAGCCGGAGGGCTCCGAGGAGTACCTCTCCGAAGAGGAGGAAGAGCGGGCTTTCGCCGAGCTGAACCGGCTGACCGAGGAGCTGAAGGAGATCGACCCGGCGGCCTTCAACTGCTATGAGGGGTTTCTCTGGCCCGGGCTCCTGGACCGCTGGCCCTACTGACCTCGGCCCGACAGAGCCGGGGCCGTATGTTTACGGGCCTGCGGGGATGCCAGGCCGCCCACGGCTGAGATGATCTTCATATGGGGGCTGTCATCACGGCGTCGGAGCAGTCGTGGATAGCGCCGTACTCCGGGCTCAGTCCGAAGCAGTTCGGGAAGCTGATCACCCTGCTGCCGCGGGGCGGTCCGCCTCTGGTGCGCAGGGGCCGTCCGTGGAGGCTGCCGCTGGAAGACAGGGGTGCTGCTGGTTGCCGCGTCTTGGCGGAACAACCTGACCTTGCGGCAACTGGGTCCTCTCTTCGGGATCTCGAAGTCGGCAGCAGGCGGATCGTGAGCCAGCTCGGTCCTTTGCTCGCGCTGCGGCCGCGTAGACGCTTCCTCAGAGACACGGTGCAGATTGTGCACGGCACCTGGTGCCGACGCGGGACCACAGCGTGGCGGAGCAGTCCAAGACATCTCATGTCGCTGGAGGTCAAATCAGGGGGTGGCGGCGTCACGTCCGACCTCAGTGGTCGGACGTGATGTGCTTCGCCTGTCGGAGCCACCCGATAACATCGCGGCGCGTCATGAGGCTGACACGGGAGGGGGCCAAATATGCAGGTCGCCGGCGTCGAGTTTCCGGTGAATCATCCGGTTATGGCGTTGGGGTCGACCGACTGGCTGCCGGTGTTGGCGCTGGGAGGCTAGGCCGCGGTCGGGTGCGACACCCATGTGGTGGTCCGGGTTCAGGCTCAGGTTCGACTCATAAAGGTCCGGCTCTTCACCGAGCCGCTCGACGAGGGGCTGCGGCCGGGTCCTTCTTTCACGACTGTTTTCGAGGGGCCGATCTCGATGGCTGACGGCCGGCTGGTGGGGCCCACTACCACATGGCTTCGACCGGAGGCTCGCGTCACAGGTGCCGCTCCGGCGTATGCCTTCATGGCTCTGGCGGCTGCGAATCGTTCGCGGTCGTCCCCGATCTCGGCGAGGACGCGCGCCCCGGACAATACAGACAGCCCGGGAAGCTCGTGATGATGTCCGCATCAGGGTATGCGAGGAACGCCTCTTCCGTCGCCGCTGCGAGCTGAGTGACGCTAAGGCAGGCGGCGTCGACCTGGTCGCGAGTCGTTGAGTGGCTTTGTCATCGCCTAATGGTGTCGGTGCGCGGTTGAACCCGCCGGTCCGCAGGGCGCTCGCTGCTGGTGTGATGATGTCCCTAACCTGACCTACGGGCCTGGGACACGCCACTGGCACGACCTCAGCCGAGTCATCGAAGGCGGAGAGCCGGTTCCCATACGAGGGCAAGACTGGCTGGACTACGAAAGATGAGAAAGACCATGACCGCCCTTGAGCGACTTCGACACCTCATGCAGCCGTCGGGCATGGGGACCTTCATCGACTGGGACGACATCGCGACGGCGTACGGCACCCGATTCCCGTCTGATTACAGGGACTTCCTGTCCGTCTACGGCAGCGGTGAAATCGACGGAATGCTGGCCGTCTTCGCTCCGAGCACCAATCCTCATCTTCCTTCGCGTCACACCTCAAGGCTCCCGGCGGACGTTCTCGACCTGCCGGAGGTCGACGAGTGGAACGACCCGTTGCACGCCGAGCGCTACGGACCGGCGGACATCATGGTCTGGGGTGAGACAGCCGAAGCGGATGTACTGGGCTGGATCACAAGCGGCGGCGAACCTGACACGTGGCCTGTGGCTGTCTTTACGCACGGAGGTGGCTGGACCGTTTACGACTGCACCATGACGGAATTCCTGCTGCAGCTCCTCACTGGAAAATTTGACGGGAACCCGACAGGGCTGACACGTCTGTTCGGAAAGGGGGACGCGGAGTTCACCACCGGCTGAAAGTCAGGGCAGCGGAGTAGGACGCTGTCTTCAGAGACTCTCAGTGGGAGGTTCGTGAGGAACGCCCCGTGGCCTTCCGTAGCAGCTGGCCCGGCTGGAGGTGAACTCTCTGGACGCAGTCAGCTCCGAAAGCTACGACTGCGTTAGATGGTTTCAGGGAATTCTGTTGGCGCTGCATACCGCGATCGTCTGGGAAAACCTGTCGTAGGAACTTGGCTTCGTCTCGAGCATGACCTGCCGGCGTCGCCTGACCGAGTGGACCAGGCCGGTAACTGGCCTCGCCTGCATGCGGTGCTGCTTCCCGAACTCCGTGGTGCGGACGCTCTGGGCTTCTCCCTCGCTGCAGTCGACGGCTCCCACGTCCGGGCGTTGCAGCGGGATCCAAGAGTGGATGAAGTCCTGTCGACCGGGCCAGGCCAGGCAGCAAGCATCATCTGATCACCGACGCCACCGGCATCCCGCTCGCCATCACCTTGACCGGCGGCCGTGGCAACGACGTCACCCAGCTGATCCCACTTCTCCAGGCCGTGCCGCCCGTGCGGGGCAAGCGCGGCCGGCCCCGGCGTCGCCCGGACGTGGTGCTGGGCGAACGTGGCTACGATCACGACAAGTACCGCGGCCTGGTCTGGGACCTCGGCGTGAAGGATTTGATCGCCCGCCGCGGCACCGAGCACGGCTCCGGACTGGGCACCCAGCGCTGGGGCGCGGAGCACGCGTTCGCCCATCTGCACTGGTTCCGACAGCTGCGGACCCGCTGGGAGATACGCGATGACATCCACGAAGCGTTCCTCAGACTCGGATGCGCACTGATCTGTTGGAGACAGCTCACCGCAGCACGTCGAGTGGCCTAGAAGGGAGGCCAGTCCGAGCCGGGTGGAGGAACGGGATTGATCCGCTTCCCCCCGCGCATCTCCGCCGGCCAGCGCTCGTCGATGACGACCGCCGCCTTCTTGCAGCCTGGGCAGGCATCGGGCCATTCGGGCACCCACCGGTAGGGAGAGGCGGACAGGCTACCGCGCTCTATGCCGCACAGGGTCGAGCCGAAGTATCCGTAGCCATGGGCCACGTCCTCGGGTAGATCCGGCGACTCCGCCCGCTCCCAACGCCGGTTCACGGGCTCGTATTGGGGCCGTGCGACCTCCTTGGGTCGGTATCCCAGCTCGGTCCATGCGTAGCACCAGGGACAGAACCATCGCTCCTTCACTGGCAGGCTCCATTCCATCAGGGGCTCCGTCACCGGCACCCACCGCATCCGGTGTCCACACACATCACAGGTCACATCCGGACACTTGCTTGCGGCACTGACCGGACAGGCCCACAGGAACCGCGGGGAGCCACACCCTGTGCCAAACAACCGCCCTGCCACCTGGGTGGAGGAGGGCGGGCTGCATTCTGTTAGGAGTTCTCAGAGCTGTTTCGATGTGAACTACGGCGTGCCGCTTGACCAGCAACGCCGCGCTTTACCCGCATGGGTGAGGTTGAAGGGCTCATGCCGAGCACGTTGCGGTGAACGCCTTCGTCTTTGAGGCGGCAGTCATGGAGGACCTTGCAGAGAGCGGATTTGTGCCGCTGAGACTGGGTGTCAGCGTGGAATCCTCCGTCCTGCTGCGGTGAGGGTCAGGGTGAGACAGCCCAGCCACGTGCCGGATCGCGGATACTCCCAGTTCTCGGCGTTCGCCAGGACTGCGGGAAGGTCCTGCTTCGCGATGGGAGGACCGGGCTGTGCACCGAGAGCGCCATCGGGAGCTGTCCAGGGCACGAGCCGGCAGACTTCGATCCATCCTCTGTCGACGAGGGGAAGGAGGATCGGGACGAGAGCCGCTGCAGGGCCTGAGACCAGCGGCTCGTCGAGGTCGCCCCAGACCCCGGGGAGGATGTCGATCTCGGTGGCGTTGATCATGAAGGCGCGTTCGGCGGAGGACAGCTGGTCTGTCGCGGGATAGATCACGTGCAGAGTGTCGCACTTCGTGAGAACAGCCGACGAGAGCCCCCGGTGGCTCTCCCAAGAAGTAGTCACGTGGACGAAAATGATCTCGATGTGGCTGGTGTGATCTCAGCGTCAGAGCCGTCGTTGATAACGCCGTTCTCCGGGCTCAGTCCGCGTGCCTTCGGGAAGCAGGTGACGGTGCTGCGTCACGCGGGTGCGGACACGGCCCGCAAGGGTCGGCCGTGGAGCCTTCCGCTGGCGAACCAGGCGTTGCTGGTCACCGCGTAGCGTACTGGCGAACGAACCTGACCATGCGATAACTGGCCTCGTCGTTCGGGATCTCGAAGTCGGCAGCGGACCGCATCATGATCCCACACGTCGGCAGCCAGGCCAGGCCGAATTCCCTGCAGCACGCCCCCTGGGGTGCTGCCCTCAGGCTATGCAGACTGGCGCCGTGATCGCGGGACAGGTCCTGGTGGCACGTCGCGCAACGTTCGCCCCGTCCTACGGGCCGGACGGGGCGGCGGGAGGTAGCGGTTGGTTGCGGTCCGCGTAGTCTCGCGGGGTGGATTCTCATCTGAGCTTCGAGAGCCCTGCTGCGCCGCCTCACAAGGTGGTGGTCGGGACGGTGGAGCGGGCCCTGCGTGACCGCTCGGCGGAAGGTGAGGCGGCGGGAGTCCTGGTCGGGACCGCGTTGAACGACGACGACGCGGAGTTCATCGAGTACTGGTGCGTGCAGGTCGGGACGCGGGCTGTGTCGGGGAGTCCGCTGCTTGGGCTGGCCGGCCTGTGCCTGGGCCACGCCGCCCGGCGCTTCGGGCGCCTCAGTGATGAAGCCCTGGCGCTGGTGGAATCGCTGGCGGCGCGGGCCGAGGCGGACTCGACGGACGTGGACGGTCGGGCCCTCGACGGCTATGACGACGTCCGGAGCTTCCTGCACCTGTGGTGACGTGCAGGTCAGGCTGTGTTAACGCTGTTCACGCGGGCTTCTTGACGCACATGCTCCGGCGAACCTTTGCCCGGCAGCGCCGAGACTTCATTGGATCCGGCAGTAACTCGGATGCTGCATCGAACGATGCTGGTCGAACTGGTGAAGGTCTCAAAGTTTCCCTGGAGCCCCTGGCTGGCCCAGATCCAGACCCCGTTCGGAGGGACAGCGGTCCGCTGGTGCGGTGACCAAGCCGCGAAGCCGGGCAAGTATCACGTCGATTGGACGGTAGACGAGGACATCGTCTGGGGGCGGAACGCGAAACCGGCCGTCGGCGTCGGACCGGGAGTCCGGCCCGGCGGGCACTGCGTTGCCCTGCGGGGACGGCTGGACCTCACAGTGGACGGCGCCGCCGTGCTGGACCTCGATGGCACTCAGATTCTGCTGGACCTCGCTGATCCGCTGCCCGAGGGTGTTGCCGGCACACGGGTCGAGCTGTTCATCGAGCGCGAGAGGATCGCGCTCTACCCGTACGGACTCTGACCAGAGATCAGTTCTTGACCGCCGCCCACTCCGCCGAGCGGGTCTCATCGATGCGGTCGGACAGATGGATCATCCTGGCCCCGGGGCCATGCCGAACGCGGCGGTACGAGCTGGGGTCCATGGTGTTGGCCAGGTCGAGCACACCTCGACCCGGACCGGGTTTCGGCCTGGTCGCGGCCCGCGGCGCCGTGGGCTCAATGGGCGTCCGCTCCCCACGCCGTGGCGCACAGTGCACGGTCAACCTCCGTGGTGTAGTGGGCGGCGGCGAGCCAGGCGTGGGCGAAGCGGTCGAGGTCGGCCGGGAGGAGACGGCCGAAAGCGTCACGGGTACGGTCGGCGGCCGCCGCGTGCAGTTCGTCGAGGAGTTCTGCCGCCGTGCCGAGTCCGATGCGCCGCAGTCGTCCGCTGTCGGCGGCTCCGTCCCCAGGGAAGGCCAGCACTCGGCGTCCGCCAGAGACGGCCTGGTGGACGCGGCGGCGTAGGAGGTGCAAGGGAGGATCTTCGGGCACGGGTGGTGCCGCTACGGGGTCGGTCTGCGAGGGTGCGGGCAGGTCCGCGAGCTGGAGGCGGTCGAGGCCGGTGTCGAGTCGGGCGTCGGGGTCGGTCGGGTGGCTGACGGCGAGGAGCTGGGCGCGGGCGTGCGCGGCCGGGACCAGCCGGGCCACGATCCGCAACCGGCTTCCCCTGGCCGCGGCCAGCAGACGCAGGTTGTCGCGGTGCGGAAGCGAGGGATCGTCGTGGGCGGCGGTGAGCCTGACGGTCAGGCCGCCGCATGCGGCGAGCAGACAGTCGCCCGCCGCCTCACGGACGGTGCCGCCGAGGGTGACGTCGAGGAACAGGAGGTCGTGGTGGGTGTCCTCGGCGAGAGCGCGTACGGCCTGGTCTGCTGCGGGTACGGCCCACAGCTGGTCCAGGGGCGCGGCGTGCCAGGCCACGCCGGACGCGCGCACTGCCCGTACGCCCGCCCCGGCGCCGAGCCGGCCGGTCGGGGAGACGGTCGCGCCGGACACGGCCAGCCCTGCCCGTGACAGTTCACGGTGGGTCAGGGCTGTGTCGCCGATGCGCACGGCGCGGTCGGCCGCACCCACTGCCCGGCTCGCGCCGCCGGGCGCCACGTCGGAGACCGTGTACAGGCGGCCCTGGGCGTCGGCGGTCCAGGTCACCGCCCCCGCGTAGCCGGTCGTCGTGAGGACCGGCTCGGAGAAGAGGCCGTACAGGCGCAGCGAGCCGTCGGGGCGGTAGGGCTGGCGCACGGCGCCGCGCAGCGTGGTCAGCTCTTGGCCGATGGCGCGCGGGAGGCGGTGCGCGGTGCCGAGGACTTCCCGGAGCGTGGCGACGAGGTCGGCGAGCCGGTATGCCGGATCGGCGGCGCGGGCCGCGCGCAGCCCGGTGACCACGGACACCGCGGAGGCGGCGGCCCTGGGCAGTCCGGCCAGTCGCGCGGTGTGCGCGGCCCGCAGCAACTCCGCCTGAAGCACGGCCCCGGCGCCGTCCGTCCCCGCGTCGAGCACGTGGGCCGCGGCGGTGTGCAGGGCACGGGCGGCGGTGTGCTGGGCCGGGGTGGCGGTTGCGGCGGCCGGGTCGGGCTGCGCCTGCGGCCCGGGATCCGAGCCGGATGCGGGCTCCGCGGTGGCAGCGGGGGCCGGGAGGTCACCGGCGTTCGCCTGTGCCGCCTTGGCCGGCCTTGTCTGCACCGCCGGTGCGTGGGGTGACCCGGGAGCCGTGGCCGATGCGCCGTCCGGTGCGGACCCGGCATCTGTGGCCGGTGCGCACTCCCCCGTCTCCGCGATCGGCGCCGCCGAAGCCACGGCCGCGCGGTGCAGGCAGTCGGGGGCGAGGAGGCAGCCGCAGCGGATCGCGTCCGGACGGGTCACCACCCCGCCGGGCGCGTGCAGTTCGAGGTCGGTGTCGTCGTCCACGGCGAGGCGCACCGTGTCGCCGTCCACGGTCACCGGGCGGCCGGACAGCTTGGCGACACCGGCGTCCAGCCGCTTGCGGAGCCGGGGCGACAGCGCGCCCACCAGCTCGGCGGTCACGGACGGGGCGACCGCGGGGAGACCCGGGTTCATGCGATCTTCTCTCCTACCCAGCGGGCGAGTTCGAGCGGACTGAGGGCGGCGACCGGCATGCCCGCGGCAACGAGCTGCCCCGCGACGCCGGTGGAGTAGCGGGGGCGGCCCGCGTCGTCGAGGCTCGCGCAGCCCAGTACATGGCAGCCGGACCCGACCAGGGCGCGGACCTCGGCGAGCAGCCCGCCGAGCGGGTAACCCTCCTCGAAGTCGCTGACCACCACGACGAGCGTGCGTGACGGCACGGTGACGAGCTCACGGGCGTGCCGCAGCCCCGCCGCGATGTGCGTACCGCCGCCGACACTGACCTCCAGCAGCAGGGACAGCGGGTCCTCGACATGACCGGTGAGGTCGATGACTTCCGTGGAGAAGGCCAGGAAGTGGGTGGACAGCGTGGGCACCCCGGCCAGGACCGAGGCCGTGAGGGCGGCCCAGACGGTCGACGCCTCCATCGAGCCCGACACGTCGGTGACGAGGATCAGCCGCCAGTCGGCGGCGCGCTTGGCCCGGGTACGGAAGACCGGGCGTTCGGGTATCACCCGAACCGTGCCGTCGGGGGCGCGCCGTGCGGTGGCCAGGTTGGCGCGCAGGGTGCGGGGCAGGTCCAGTGCGCCGCCGGGCCGTCGGCTGGGGCGGGGCAGCGCCGTGCCGTGCAGCGCCGGCCGCAGGCGGGTGGCCAGCTCCCGGGTCAGCGCGTCGACCAGACGCCTCACGAGCGGCCGCAGCGCGGCCAGCCGGGCCTCCGGCAGTCCGCCGGCGTGCCGCAGCACCGTGCGCAACAGGTCGACGGACGGGCGCACGCTGTCCGGGTCGAGTGCGGCGAACACGTCGGTGCGGCCGGACGCGGCCGCCGCCGCCAGCACCTCTTCCCGGATGCCGGGCCCGAACAGGGCGGCCAGTTCCTCCGACCACTCCCGCACGCCCGGGTACGGCGCCTGCCGGCCACCGCCCGTCCCGCCGCCGGGCAGTCCGCCTCGGCTGCCCTCGCCGCGTCCGCTTCCGTACAGCTCGTCAAGCGCGGTGGCCAGGCCGGCGGCGGAGGGCGGCAGTCGGTCCGTACGACGGCCGAGTACCAGTCGCCAGCGGTCGTCGGGGGCGAGGAGGCTGCCCTCGGGGGGCGCGGCAGCCGGGGCCAGGTGCGGTTGGGGAGAGGTGTGACCGGCCGGCGCGGGCAGCAGCCCGAGGGTCTGGAGCGTCGCGCGGGCCGCGAGGTCCGCGCGGGTCCAGGCGGCGAGTGCGCCGGGGTCGACGCCTCCGGTGTCGTCCAGGTGCGTGGCGCCCAGGCGCTCCTCGACGACCGTGAGGAGCCGGTCGCGGGCGGCCGGGCTGAGGGTGTCGAAGCCTGCGCGCAGGGCCGGCAACCGGTCCAGGAACGCCCGGTCGGGCAGGCTCGCGACGCGGTCGAGGAGGGGCTCCAGTGCGGACGGTGCCGCCTCCAGGAGCGGTCCGGCTGCCGTCAGCACGCCGGTGAGCCGGTCGGTGAGAGCGGAGCGTGCCGCAGGTCCGGTGGCGGAGTCCACCCAGGACGCGACCCGGCCGCCGAACACCGCGGGCGCCTCGTGCCCGAGCAGGACGCGGACGGCGCCCGCCGCGCCGCGCATCAGCGGCGAGCCGTCGGCGGCCAGCCGGGCGAGCGCGTCGGTGAGCCGGATACCGCCCGGGACGTCGGCGCGGTGGGCGAGTTCGAGCAACGCGTGCGCGTCGGCCGGGTCCTGGGAACCGGTGAGGCCGTCCACCTGGCGCACGGCCGCCGCGGTCAGCAGTTCGGCCACGGCCGCGGCTCGGCCCGCCCGTTCCTCGTCGGCGTCGAGTCCGGCGATGTGACCGGCGCGGAGCTGGTCCACCAGCGCGAGGCCGGCCAGGAGTTCGGGCAGCGTCCCGGCCTGCGCGGCGGTGTCGGCGAGTTCGCCCAGCCGTTCGTCCGCGAGCTCCGGCAGGCCGCACTCCGCGGCCTGCCGCAGTCCGTGCAGAACTTGCGCGGCCGTCGGCCCGCCCTCGTCCTGTTCCGCCCGCCGGCGCTCGCGCAGCACCCCTTCGGCCGCCTGCGCGGGCGTGACTCCGCGCACACCGGCCGCGGTCAGCATGGCCGCCGTCGCGGGGGTCCAGCGGATCTCCCAGCGCGAGGTGAGCGCCTCGGCGCCGCCCGCGCCGACGACCTCCTTGGCCTGCGCGTACGGCACGGCGCACACCGTCAGCCGGCGCAGGAGCAGCTCGCGGCGGCGGTCCAGGCGGGAGCGGAGCGGGTCCAGCCGCAGATCACGCGCACCACCGCTGTCCGGCCCGGGCAGGCCCAGCGCGGCCACCTCCGACTCGACCGCCGGGGCCAGGCCGCTGCGCGGCGCACCGGGCGCCGGACGGCCGACACGGGTACCGACGAGCACCCGCTCCATCGCCCGCGCCACTGCCCGCCCGCGGCCGTAGGGCTCGCCCTGGGCGAGCACCGTCTGCACCGCCTCCACCAGTTCGCCCCGCCCCGCGGCGGGCAGCCCGCGCAGCCGGGCCAGGTCACCCGCCAGGCGGCTGATCTCCCGGGCATCGGCGGGGCCCGAGGGATGCCCGAGGGAGCGCAGCTCCGCACACACCCGCACGGCCGTCCGTGTCAGTGCCTCCTCCAGTGCGGCCGGCTCTCCGGCAGCGGTCAGCACCAGGTGCTGCCACTCGGGGTCCCGGATGCCCGCCGGGTAGCCGGAGCGCTCGTCCAGCAGCGCGTAGGTGTACGGGATGAGGGAGGTCGCCCAGCCGGCGCGCTCCACGGGCGCGGAGAGCGGACCGGATGCCGTCTCGGGCGACAGCAGCGCGGGGGCGTGGAACGCCCCGACGACGACGGCGGCCCGCTCGCCTCGCGCGGTGGCCTCGGCCAGGCGTGCGCGCATCCACCGCTCGCGGCGCAGGTCCAGCTCGGGCACTCCGCCGGAGGCGGCCGCGTCCTCGCGCAGCGCCCAGCCCGTGAGCAGCGCCGCCCGGCGCAGCGCCTCGGGCGGGGAACCCGGCGCGGTGGCCTCCACGAGCCGGTCCCACAGATCCTCCCCTGGACGGCCGGTGAGGCGCTCCCGCAGGACGTGGGAGAGCCCCGGTGCGCCAGGTGCCTGCCCCGGCCTGCCGGGCCCCTCCTCCCACTCCCGGTCGGCGAGCGGCAGGTCGCAGGCGACGACCGGTATCCCGCGCCCTGTGGCCCAGCGCACGGCGGCGAGTTCCGGTGAGAAGTCGGCGAAGGGATAGAAGGCCGGAGACCCCCCGGCGGCGGGCGCGGCTGCCAGGGCGACCGGAGCACGTGTTTCCTCATGGCCCAGCCAGGGCAGCCACTCCTGCATCTCGTCGGGGAGCTCGACGAGCAGCACGTCGGGCTTCGCCTGCTCCAGCAGCGCGGGCACGGCGGCGGCCAGGGACGGCGCATGGTGCCGTACGCCGATCAGGTAGGGCGCCGCCGGGTCGGTCAGGGTGGCTACGGCCTCGTGGGGGTCGAGGGGCACGGTTCTCAGCCCTCCAGGACCGTGCGCAGGTCCCACAGGGTGCGCCAGGTGGCGGAGCCCTGCTCTGCGCGGCGCCGGACCGGGCCGTCCCAGTAGCCGCGCAGCCGGGCCGCGTCAGCGGGATCGTCCTTGCGGACCACACCGAGCAGATGGCCCGGCAGCAGTCCGAGCACGTCGCGGTCGCCGGGGAAGTACGCGGCGGCCAGTCCCAGCGCGCCCGCGACGGACACGGCCTCGGCGGTGCTCATCACGGTGGACGGCCGTTCCACCTCCCAGCCCTCCGCCGACCGGCCCTCCCGCAGATCCCGGAAGGCCGTCACCAGGGCTTCCAGGACGGCGTCGTCGACCTGGAACGGCGCCCCGGCGCGCTCCACGGACGCCCGTGCCTCGCTGCGCACCAGCGCGCACTCGGCGTCGAGGTCGGCGATCGGTCCGACGGTCTCGAAGTTGAAGCGGCGCTTGAGCGCGGCGGACATCTCCGAGACGCCCTTGTCGCGCAGGTTGGCGGTGGCGATCAGGTTGAAGCCGGGTGCGGCGTGCGCCAGCGCGTCCCCGCTGCCCGCCAGTTCCGGCACGGCGATGCGCCGCTCCGACAGCAGCGAGACCAGGGAGTCCTGCACCTCGGGCAGACAGCGCGTGACCTCCTCAACCCGGGCGATGGCGCCCCGGCTCATCGCGGTGAGCACGGGTGAGGGCACCAGGGCCGTGCGGCTCGGGCCCTGGGCCAGCAGCAGGGCGTAGTTCCAGCCGTACTTCAGCTGGTCCTCGGTGGTGCCCGCGGTGCCCTGCACGACCAGCCCGCTGGTGCCGCACACGGCCGCCGACAGCAGCTCCGACAGCATCGACTTGGCGGTGCCGGGCTCGCCGACGAGCAGCAGCCCGCGCTCACCGGCGAGGGTGACGACGCACCGCTCGACCAGCGCCCGGTCACCGACGAACTTGCCCGATACGGTCAGGCGGCGCGGCACTCCGTCCGGTACGTCGGCGGTGTCGGGCAGCCGCAGCGCCTGGCCTGCGCTGCCCATGACGAACGTGACGACGGCACGGGGCGTGAGCCGCCAGGCGGGCGGGCGCGGGCCGTCGTCGTAGGCGGCGAGGAAGGCCAGCTCGGTGGCGTACAGATCCTCGGGCGGGACGATCTGACGGGCCGTGTCGGGGGTGAGGGTGGCGGTCATCGGCTGTGGGTCTTCCGGTCGGTCGGAGGTGGAGGAGGTCTGGGCGGTCGTCATCGGCTCCGCCCCTTGCGGGTGGCGCGCGTGACCAGTTCCTCGTAGGTGGGCGCGTCGCCGGACCGCACACGCTCCCAGGCGCGCGCGAACAGTTCAGGGACCGGGAGCACGGGAACGGTGCGCAGGACGGGGTGGACCGGGTAGAGACCTTCCTTCCAGGTCTCTACCGGCAGCGCGGCGCCCTTGAGGTCGCGCCAGCCGCAGGGCAGGAAGAGCGTGCGCCCCGCCCTCGCCCGCTTGGCCTCGACGACGAGGCCGGTCGCGGCCAGTTCGGCACGGGCCTTCTTCAGCCGGGTGGGCTTCCAGCCGGTCCAGCGGGCGCAGTTGCGGTCCGTGGGGTCGGGCAGGGCGAGCAGCTGCAGGTAGAGCGCTGCCGCGTCCTCGCTCAGTCCGTGGGCCGAGGAGACCTCGGTGACCAGCGCGGGCACGCTGGCCGTGGGGTCCTGGGCATACCCGGCGGGCGCGTCGGGGCCGGTGCCTGCGGCGACGGTCCGGGCGAGGTCGTCGGACAGGATGGTGCGCAGTGCCCGCAGTCCGGCGCCGCGCAGCGGACCGACCAGCCCGTCCAGCAGGCCGAAGACGGCGTCGTCCGCGCCGGTGAGTCCGGCCGGGCGGACCAGCGTGGTCTCGCCGTCGCGCTGGTGCCACGGGCGCAGCACCAGCGCCTCGCCGGCCCGGACCAGTCCGTCCGCATCCACGCCTCCGGTGGCCGGCAGCCCGAACGCCTTACGGATCTCGACGGCGGTCGGACCGCCCTTCTCCGTCCACTCGACGTCCAGGTCCAGCAACAGTTGCGGATCGGCGACCCGGCGGCGCAGAGCGGCG
Organism: Streptomyces sp. NPDC127092; assembly: GCF_042722475.1. Lineage (NCBI taxonomy): Bacteria > Bacillati > Actinomycetota > Actinomycetes > Kitasatosporales > Streptomycetaceae > Streptomyces > Streptomyces sp. NPDC127092. The sequence continues at coordinate 202,440 of NZ_JBHXFE010000005.1, read as the reverse complement.
AGGCCCTCGGGCAGAGCAGCGCGCAGGGGATGACCGTACGGCAGACCGTAGGCGAGGGAAGCCAGGGACACGGCGGCCGCCACGACGTCTCCCCTCGCCGGCAGGGCCTTGGGGTCCTCCGCAGCGAGGTGGCCGTCCTTGTCCGGCCGCATGACCGTGGTCCGGCTGATCCAGGGTGTGCGGCCCGGGTTGAGCACGGCTTCGGCGGCCGTGCAGGGCAGACCGGCGAGGTCGGCCGTGACGTCCTCGGGCAGGCGCACGAGGGAACCAAGCCGCTCCGTCCACACCCGGCCGGCCGCGTCGGTGTCCGGCCCGGTCGTCCACAGGTCGTCGGGGTCGGCGGGCAGCAGGGCGCCGAGCAGCGCCGTGCGGTCCTCGGCGGACAGCGACCCCAGCATGCCGTTGGCCTGGTCCATCTGCCGCGGCTTCAGGCCCAGGAGGGCGAGAGCGTCGGCGTGGCGGTCGTGCGGCTGGGCGCCGAGCAGCACGGTCGCCTGGAGCGGCCCCAGCCCTCCGCGCGTCGCGGCGGCGAGCGCGGGGACCGCCTCGGGCCGCCAGGGCGCGGCGCCCTTGTCCCGGACCAGCCGGGCGACGGTGGCGAGACCGTCGGCGGGGAAGACCGACGGGCGCCGGGTCTCCTCTTCCAGGGTGAAGTGCGCGATCGCGCCGAACGTCCCGGTGGGGTCGTGATCCAGGGCGAGCCAGTGCACCTGGCCGCGAGCCGTGTCGATGCGCTGGCAGCCGAGGATGACGACGGTACGGCCGTCCCGGCGCAGGACCTGGCCCACCCGCTGCTGCTTCTCGGCCGGTTCGGCCAGGACGATCTCGCGCAGCGCGTCCCCGGCCGCGGCGAGCGGCCCGTCGGCCAGGGCCTCGAACAGCAGCAGAAGCGCCTCTCGTTCGGCGTCCGGCACGGTCGGCATGGCCGCGCGGTAGGCGAGCGGGCGCAGTACGCCAAGGAGCGGCGGCCAGATCGTGCCGATGGCGGGAATCGTCAGCTCGTCGCTGGTCCAGCCGTCGCCGAGCGGGGCGGGACGTCCGTGTCCGGCGGGCAGCGGCTTGCCTTCGGCGGGGTGCCCGGACAGCACGTGGTTGACCGCCCGGATCTGGCGCAGCACGGTCCACGTCTGGTTGCCCCACCCGCCCCACAGATGCACGATGCCGGCGGTGGCCTCGCGCAGTGTCCGGTCGTCGCCGTGCTCGGGGCTGTAGTCGGCGAACATGTCCTCGGTGCGCCGCTTGTCCTGCGCCTCCCGCTGGACAGGGGGCGCCGCGAGGGCCGTGGCCGACTCGGTCAGCCGCAGCGCGGTGCGGACGAGGCAGGAGACGCCGACGAGCAGCCGCGCGTCGGTGAGTTCGGGCAACGCCGTGGCCACGGCCCGCCGGACGAACTCGTCCGCGGTGGCGATGCCGCCGCGCGTGGTCTCGTCCGCCGCGGCGAGCTGTGCCTGCCGTTCCGCCAGGGCGGCGGCTCCGGCTCGCAGGAGTCCGGCCGCCCGCCCGTCGTCCAGGGTTCGCAGCACGGCCGAGCCGCGCTCGTCGCGAGGACGCAGGGCGTGCCAGTAGGGGACGTGCGGCATGTACCGGGTTCCGGCGGCGAAGTCGCTGCCCCGGTCGCCGAGTGTCACCCGGCCGAGGAGGCCGTCGGAGGAGGTGTCGTGGGCCGCGAACAGGGCCACGTGCCCGTCGAGGAGTGCGGCGACCGGCTCGGCACCGCCGGGCATGCGCAGGGTGCCGAGCGGGATGCCCCGTGTCATGGTGACCGTACGGCCGTCAGGAGTACCGGTGGTGGTGCGCTGCTCGTCGCCGTCCTTCTCCTTGCGCACCCAACGTCCCAGGACGATGCCGTCGGTGCCGAAGGGGCTGTGCTCGAGGCCGGGTTGCATCGGCAGGACCTCGCAGACCGCGTGGTGCAGCGAGGCGTCCTCGCGGACACCGGAGGCGAGCAGCGCGGGAAGGGAGGCACGTCCGTGCCGGCCGGTCGACGGGTCGTACTCCAGCCACACCTGCTGTCGGCCCTGCCTCCCCTGGCGCCACAGATGGGTGCCGTCGCCGATGATCGCCCGGCTCGGCGGCAGGACGGTGTCCCCGGCGTGCAGGGTGCGACCGCCGGTGGCCCGGCCGCCGCCGGGCAGCGGGATCGAGGGCAGGCCGATGTGCCCGCCGTACCAGTAGCCGAGTTGTTCGCCGCCGAGCGTGAACACCTCCGACGGCCGATTGGACCAGTAGCCGTACTGCTTGCCGCCGTGCCGCCACATCACCAGCAGTTCGCCGTCGGTGTAGCGGAACTGCGGGCGGCTCCAGTGGTCCAGCTCCACGGGCAGCCGCAGGTCGTGTTCGAGCAGCACCCTCTCCGGGCCGACGACGATCGCCTTGTGCCCGCGGGAGACGATCAGTGCGGGCCAGGCCTCGCAGACGGCCAGGTCGTTGTGAGGAGCCTTGGGGCGGCTCTCGGCGTCGAGCTTGCGCAGGGCCTCGTCGAGGGCGGGCCAGCCCAGCTCGTCCATGATGCCGGCGCGCAGGGTGCGGCCGAGCAGGGGCGCGGTCTCGTGGGCGGCGATCCGTGCGACGGCGTCGGCGTCGACCCGGGTGGCGACCGGGCGGAAGGGCCGCAGCCGGTCCAGGGCCGCGCGGGCGCCGGGCAGTCCGGTCGCCCGGGTGTAGTCGCCGGCCCGGTCGGCGATCCACTCGCGCAGGACGTCGCCCAGCACCGGGTGCGCGGCGAGCTTCTCCAGCGTCTCGGACGAGGCGCGGTTGCCGCTCAGCGCGCCGATCGCCTCGTACAGAAGGCGCCGCAGCCGTGGGTCGGCCGCGGTGGTCGTCAGGTCGCGGCGGCCGGGTCCGCTGTCGCGCAGCCAGCTGTCGAGGGGCAGGTGGACGGGCGTGTGGGCGTCGGGGACGGCCAGCGGGATGCGGTGGGCCGCGCACAGGTCCAGCAGGTCGAGGTCGGCGCCCGCGTGCCAGCGGCCGGTGAAGAGATCGACCGCCCGGTCTTCCGCGCGCAGGCGCGGCGCCATGCGCTCGACGAGCGCGAGGGTGGCCGGGGAGCGGTTGGAGAACGAGGCGCCGTGCTTGCGGTGCGCGGCCCAGCGGCCGAGCCATTCCGCGGCGTCGACCGGCGCGGCCGACTCGGTGTCCTCGCCGGTCAGTACGCGGTCGGCACCGGTCTCCGCGAGCAACGCCAGCCAGAACTCGTCGTCCTCGACGCTGCGGCCCAGGCCGTTCGGCATGATCTCCAGCAGTCGTGTCCGCGCGGACGGCTGCTGTTCGACGAGGACGGACAGCGTGGCCCGGTAGGTGTTCCAGAAGGAGGCCGGGGCGCGGACCGCGGCCGGAGAGGCGATGAGGTCGGCGACCAGGGAGCACTCCTCGGTGACCCGGTTCAGTCCGGCAGCCTTGATCAGGCTGCGGGCGTCCTGCGGCAGCGAGGCGTACGGCGGCATGCCGGCCGCGCAGCGCTCCACGGTGAGCTGCCGGTACTGCGCCCACGCTTCGGCCGGGTCGAGCCGGCGGGCGAGGTCCTTCACATGTTCCTTGAGGGCCTTGACCGTCAGCGCCCCGGCGAACGCGAACTCCAGGAACACCGCCCGCTGCCGGTCCTCGTCGACGGCCAGCGCGTGCACCCGCTCGGCTGCGCGCGCCTTGCCGAAGAAGGCCGAGGCGTACGTCGTGTTCTCGTGCTGGAGGAAGATCCGCGCGGCCTGCTCGTAGAAGGTCGGCAGGAAGTGCGGGACCGCGCGGCCGAGCCGTTCGCCGAGGGCCTCGAAGCCCTCCTTGGCGGTGCCGGGGCGGGACTTGGCCTGCCGGGCGAGCTTTTCGACGTCCTTGACCAGGGCCAGCGCGTGATGGCCGTTGCCGGGGTCGTTGACCAGGGCCCAGGCGGGAAAGCCGAGGGTCTCCCGCCGCACCTGGCCCACCTCCGGTGTCTCCGGCTCGCGGGCGAGGCCGAGGAACTCCAGGGCGAGGTCCTCGGCCTCGCCGAGGGTGCCCGGCACGAGCCGGACGACGCGCCGGTCGTCGAGGGCGGGGTGGGTGTAGGTGCGGACGGTGAGGGTGTCGGCGTCCTCTCGGGTGGTGCTGCCCGGCGGCAGGACGGCGCCCGACTCCAGCAGTGCGGCCGCCGTGGTCTCGTCGTACGTCGTGCTCATGCGGCCTGCTCCTCGTCCTCGATGTCGCGCCCGGCGTACAGTGCGGCCGCCATGCGCATGCCCTCGGACCAGGCCACCGGCCCCACCTGTCCGAGTGTGAGTGCGCGCCCGGAGGCGTCCGTGAAGGTCAGCGGGCCGGTCTCGGTCTCCATGTAGGTCTCGTAGTCGCCGATCCAGACCCGGGCCTCGACCGTGCGGCCGTCCTCCCGCAGGGAGCAGACGGCGTCGCCGCCGCGGACGCGGTAGCCGAGCTGTGTGGCCCTGCCGTGCAGGAAGCGCAGTTCCTTGAACATCCCGCCCGCGTAGTCCTCGACCGTGCGGGCCTCGGAGTCGACATCGCCGGGGCGGTGCCACACCTCGCGGAAGAGCTGCTGGGCGCGCTGTTCCACGCCGAGTTCGACGGCGAACTCCCGCAGGTCCTCGAGCTCGTCGAGGAGCACCGGGTGCGGGAGGCGGACGAGGTCGGGGCTGATGCGCACGGTGTCGCCGTCGAGGTCGACGAGACCGAGCCCGCGGTCGAGGTCGGCGTCCCGGAGGAAGCCGGCGACCTCGCCGTCGGGTCCTGTGACCACGAGATCGCGCAGTGCGCTCTGCCAGGCCGGGTCGGGCCACACGCGGGCGATCACGGCGAGCGGCACCGGGAGCGAGCGCACCATCCACCGCTCCACGTCGGTCAGGCACTGCCGCTCGTGGCGCTCCAGCCATTCGGCGAGCTGGCGCAGTCCCATGACGGCCGCGTCGTCAGCGAGCTTGGCCGGTACGGACTTCAGCCGCCGCCCGGCCGCATTGCGGCAGACCACTTTCCCGGCCTCCAGCGCGACCTCGTAGTCGCCGGCCGTCACCCACCCCACACGTGCCTCCCCGCACTTCAGTGATCAAGTGCCGGGAACTCTAGAACAGACCACTGACAGCGCACGTCCGAGGTGTTGTCCGCCAGAGCGTCCAGCCCTCGGGGCCAGGACTTCTTCGGGGCCAGGATGCCTTCGGCGTGACGGTACGCGCCCTCCACCGGCCCTCCGCGGCCCTGGACGCGATCGAGGCGGCGGGCGGTGCGGAGGCGCCGGGGGTCCGGCGGAGCCGGTCCGGCTGCTCCATCCGCTGCGCCCAGAGCTGGTCGCCGGTCCCCTGGATGGCGTGGGGCAAGCTCCACCGTCTGGTCCTGGACGAACTCGGAGCATGCGGGGAGCTGGACTGGTCGTGGTGCGCGATCGACTCGGTGAACATGCGGGCCCCCGGAACATCACCCCGCGCATCGCACGCAGGGGCCATCGAGCCCTCCCAGCACATGGGCCGCCACCACTGGACTGTGGAACGGACGGTGTCCTGGCTTGCCGGGTGCCGCCGCCTGCACCGGCGCTACGAGCGCAAGGCCGAACACTTCCTCGCCTTCGCCGGCATCGCCGCCACCCTCATCTGCTGCCGGCGTCCGGGTGGGTGAGCCGGTTCATGCGACACCGAGGAACCCAGGATCGGCGCCGTCAAACTGAAGGCACGAGGTCCGGCTCAGGCTCAGGACTTCCGCCATGGGCACCGCACGACGGCTGGTCGCCAGCAGATCCTGGCGGGCCTCGGCCGACCACAACGGAGGGAAGAACGACAGTCCCTGCCGTCCATTCAGCACAGAGACTTCGTCGCGCCAGCCGTCCCACCGCAGACCCTCGTAGAACTCCTGGAGCCCTCCCGAGAGAATCCAGGACAGCCATGCCGAGTGGCCGGCACCCAGGGCCTCCCAGCCCAGGGAATCGGGGGCGAAGTAGAGGATCTCGCCTGGCTCGCCGGGCCGACCGGCCTCACGAGGGTTACCTCCGTTGAGAGCGAAGACCCCACCCAGCACATCGTGCGCGACCACGAGACCTGCACCCGACGCCCATCCGGGGTCGAACGCCGGGGGCATCGCGTTGATCTCGGCCAGACCGGGCAGTCCTTCGGCGTCGGCACCACTCGGGCTTCCGAAGATCCGCAACCATCCGTTGTCCACGAGCAGACCGCCGCAGTTCAGTACGAGGCCGCCCAAATTTGATCGGGCGGAGACTTGCAGTTGCAACAGGGAGGCGCGGCCGATCTCGGCATCGCCGGGCACCACCTCAACTGGTACCTCGGTGCCGGACAGCTCCTGAAGGAGGAGCGGCCAGGCTGGATCGTCGACGTTGATCAGCTCATTGACCTCGCGCATACCCGCATGGTCGCACCAGCACCCAGTGGCTCAGTCCGCCGGGTCACCCGCACTTCGATCCGTCAATCGAGGTGACGTCTTAGGAGACGTGTCCTGTTGTCGTGCTGGTGTCGTGCTGGTGTCGGGAGTCGCCGGTCGATCGTGAGGACCCTTTGAGACCGCTGTGCTCAACAGCCGGATGTCGTACTCGGTCCAGCAATCGGAGATCTCCATCCCGACCTCGCTGTCGCATTCGACATGCCCGACCACGGTCCAGTCGTCCACGTCATCAGCTCGGCTCACCCACCGCCGCTCAGCCCCCTCCCCCGGGAAACCGGCTCATCCCGCTCGTGGCCGAGGCGAGCCGGCCCACTCCCCCGACTGCTTTCTGCGCCGAATCCTGTCGGCCTTCACTGACATGGGATGTCAGTGAAGGCCTCCTAACGTGCAGTTCATGGACAACAGCACCGCATTCACGTTCTTGATGGGCACCTACGATGTCGCCAACCGCTGGCGCAAGGACTTCCTCGACCCCACCGAGGGAGAAGACCAATGGGAGGAGTTCCCGGGCATCACCCGCGCGTCGGCTCACTTGGACGGTCGCGCGAGCTTCGACGAGATCGAGTTCCCGACCAAGGGCTTCGCCGGGCTGACGCTCCGGCTGTACGATCCCGCCGCCGACGCCTGGTCGTTGTACTGGGCCAGCAAGCGCAGCGGCGTCCTCTTCCCTCCCGTCACCGGTCGATTCCGCCCCGACGGCACCGGCGTCTTCCACGGTGACGACGAGCATGACGGCCGCCCGGTGAAGGTCCGTTTCATCTGGTCGGAGATCAGGGAGACGACCGCTCACTGGGAGCAGGCGTTCTCCGTGGACGACGGCCGGACCTGGCTCACCAACTGGCACATGCACATGACCCGCCGGGAAGACTGACCACGCTGTCGGCCGACTGGGCTTGAACCCGGCCGTCCCTGGATCACGATGTGGGCGGCGCTGTTCGTGGGCTCACCTCGGCAGCGCCCGCCCTCCGGTGCGGCTGCGCCACGTTCTTGCCTGCACGCAGGGACGGGGCAGCCGCCAGGTATTCGGATGGACAGGACCACCTGCGCGGGGCATACCTGATGGCGGAGGTGAACGCGATGGCCAGGCGCGCTGGCAGGGGCGCTGGGATGCTGGTGCTGCTTGGGCTGCTGCTCGTGGCCTCGACGGCGGTCGTCGGCTGCGGACCGGGGGCGGAGCAGGCGACCGGGACCGTGCACGGCACGGTCGTACGGCCGCCGGCCGGGATCCGCGCTCCGGTGCAGGCGGCCCGGACGGCCCAGACGCGGTATGGGTGCCGGTGAACGGCGACCCGGTGCGGGCGCGGGACGAGCGCGGCCGGGTGGTGGCAGGCGCGGTCAGTGCCTCCCCCGGTGGTGGTTTCCGGTTCGAGCTGCCGCCTGGTGCCTATCGGATCACCGAGGACATGTTCGGCGTCAGCGCGCGGGTGCGCGTACGGGCGGGTGAGACGGTGACCGTGAAGCTGACCGTTCCGTCTGTGTGAGTGAGGGCTGTCCGCTCGGGCTCGACCGAAGGGGTGCAGTTCGTCGGCGAAGGGGTGTGGGCGCGGGTTGCTCTCTGGCGCTCCTCACGCTCGGTGATCACGCTGCTGATCGTCTCGTAGCCTCCCGATGAGGAGATCCTCGCGTGAAAGCTGCTCCGGCTCGCCCCGGCTTCACACGATCACGTTCGGTGATCGGCCGGTGCACTTGCCGTCACGCTCACCCTGGGCCTGACGGCCCCCTTCCAGGCGTGGGCGAACACGCCGCCCCCGGTCCCCGCGCCGGCCGACCGGGAACTGCTGAGCAGTCCGACAGACCTCACGCGACGGCCGCTGTCCCAGGGCACTCGCCTGCCCCTGAAGCAGGCCGTGCGGGCCACGCCCGGAGTGGCCGTCATCGACGCGTCCGCGTCGGCCTCCAGCGGCGGCGGCAACGAACCGTCCATCGCGGTCAACCCGGCCAACACCAACGAGATCGTGATCACCCGGTTCAACGGGAGCTGGTCGGGGGTCGGCGGCGGCAACGCCGATCTGCTCTACTCCGACGACGGCGGCATCACCTGGACGAACCACGCCACCATCCCCTTCCACGGCCTGACCGACACGACGAACGGCCCGAACGACCAGACGATCGACTTCGACCGCAACGGCAACCTCCACGGCGCGTTCCTCACCTGCAGCTCCGCCACCGCGACAGCCGCGTTCTGCGCCACGTCCCATACGGTGACGGGCTCGACGGACGACCCGACCGACGCGACGCACTGGAGATGGTTCGGCAACCCGCCCACCCAGGCCACGAGCGGCGCCCGCACGGGAACCGACCAGCCATGGCTGCTGATCAACCGTGACACCGCGAACGCCAACCAGGACAACGCCTACATCGGCATGCAGGACTTCGGCGGCGCCCCGGACGCGCGGGTGGCCGTCTATGACGGCGCGGCGGCCTCCCAGCCCGCGAGCGTCAGCCGGGACAACATCGCCGGTGCCATGACTCCGCTGGTCACCAACGGGGCCCTGCGCCTCGCCAAGGACCCGCGCAACGGCACGATGTACGCGCTGTATCAGACCTCGACCGGCACGAACCAGACCAACAGCGTGCTGCGCAACCAGCCCGTCAGCGTCACCTGGCGGCTCAACCGTTCGACGGACAACGGCCGGACCTGGACCCTCAACGGCAACGCCAACGGCATCGTCGTCGCCACGGAGAACAGCAACCAGGGCCTCGGCTACAAGTTCGGCGGCGTCAACGCCCTCCTCGGCGGCATCAACCACGCGGCCGTCGACCCCAGGAACGGCGACGTCTACGTCGCGTACGGCGCCGACACCGCCACCGGCAACAACCAGCTCCGGATGCGCCGGCTCACCGACAACGGCTCGGGCGGGCTGAACATCGGCGCGGCCGTCAACATCTCGGCGTCGACCGACGCGGCACTGCCGTCCGTCGCCGTCCTCGACAACGGCACCATCGGCGTGCTGTACCACACCTTCGACGGCACCAACACGGCCGGCTTCCCGGTCTTCTCCGCCCACCTGGCCCGCAGCACCGACCAGGGCGCCACCTTCAGCGACACCCTGCTGCAGACCTTCTCCTCCCCCGTGACCGACCAGACGGGCTGTGACACCCGCCCGCAGCCGCCGAACCCGAACCCGCCGAACCTGACCTGCGCCCGGCAGCGCGTCCTCGGCGACTACCAGCAGCTGAAGGCCGTCGGGAACACCTTCTACGGCGCGTTCCCCGGCCACACCGGAGGCCGCGACCCCGTCGGCTCGCCGCCGATCCACGCCATGTTCTTCAGCATCCCGCAGGTCACCGAGACCTCGCTGTCGTCCTCGGCCAACCCGTCGGTCTACGGGCAGCCGGTGACGTTCACCGCGGCCGTCCGGCCCGTCCCCGACGGCGGCACCGCGAGCTTCACCGTCGACGGCAGCGCGGTCGGCGGTGCCGTGCCGGTCGACACGACGACGGGCCGGGCGACCTCCGCCCCGATCTCCACGCTGAGCGTGGGCGACCACACCGTGAACGCCACCTACAGCGGCACCACGGACTTCCTGGGCAGCACCGCCGACGCCCTCACCCAGACCGTGAGCAAGGCACCGACCACCACCACGCTCACCTCCAGCGCGAATCCGTCCTCGTTCGGCCGGCCGGTGACCTTCACCGCGGTCGTCTGCCCGAGCGGCGCCAGCACCGCGCCCGCCGCCGCCCCGACGGGCACCGTCACCTTCAGGGACGGCACCACCCTGCTGGGCACCGGAACACTCACCCCCGGTGGCGGCACGGACTGCGCGCGGGCGCAGCTCACCCACGCGAACCTTCTGCCCGGCAGCCACACCATCACGGCCCAGTACAGCGGTGACGGCAACTACCTGGCCGGCGACGCCGCGAGCCTGACCCAGACGGTGGCATGCACCCGCACCATCACCGGCGACTACCCCCGGGACGTGTTCGCCAGCCGTGAGAGCACCTGCATCATCGACGCGAACGTGGGCGGCACGGTCCACGGCATCGCGGAGGGCGCACTGTTCATCGGCAACTCGACCATCGACGGCAGCGTCCTGTCATCGCGCGGCACCCTGTTCGCCATCTGCGACAGCTTCGTCGACGGAAGCATCTCCGTCCAGCGGGCGACCGGCTTCGTCCTCCTGGGCGACCCCGGTGACGACGGCTGCGCACCCAACCGCATCACCGGAGGCGTACAGCTGACCGACAACAGGGCCGGTGCCGAGCTCGTCTCCAACGACATCCGAGGCTCCGTCCAGGTGAACGGCACCACAGGCAGCGGACCGTTCCCGATCGACGACCGGGCCGCCATCGTGGACAACACCATCGGTGGATCGCTCAGCTGCGCGGGCAACGTGCCCCCGCCGACCAACCGCGGTGTCCCCAACACCGTGACAGGCAGCCGCCGCGGCCAGTGCGCCGCCCTTTAGAGCCCGGCGACAGGAACAGGCCGCCACCCCCGTGGGGTGGCGGCCTGCAGCGAGTGAGACGACCTCTCAGAGAAGCGTCTCGAAGCCAGCGTCTGTGCAGTACTGGTTGACGCGAGGCTCCGCATTGGCGTCACCGCCCTCGATCGTCCAGAAGGTCTCCTCGCCTAAGGTGCGGCCCCCTTTCAGGATCTCGTCCCGGAGTGGTTGCATCGCCAGGAAGGCGCCTTGGGCGGCGGGTCCGACTTTCTGGTACGCCGGTGACCCCGGCGTTTTCGCCCCCTCGGCTCGCCGCGCATCCTGCCACTCTCCCAGCTTGAGGCAGTAGTCCCTCCGCAGCTGCGTCAGACGCCGCTCGGCCGCGCCATCAGGTGAGGAACATCCCACCGCGAGGACAATCAGGGCGAGGACCGGGACGACAATCTTGCGTATGTTCACCATCTGCCTGTTCACCATCTGCCGCCGCCCGACGGCGAACCGGACGAGGCGCCGGCTGGCGGCGCTGCCGGAGGGAAGACGGTGCACCTGCCACCGGCCGTCAGGGCGAGGTTCACGGCAGGCCAGCACGGCGCCGTACGACAGGAACACAGCACACTCCACCCCTACCGGTTTCCACAGGCCGCCCCCGCGACAAGCCGCCTCAGGAACGTATGACGTACCCTGACACAGAGTTTGAACGCGTTCAAGTCACAGGACGGGCGCCGCGAGACGGAGCCGCCCCGGCGTCAGCCGGAGTCCGGCCTGGCCTCTCAGCCAGGCGCCTTCAGCGCAGGTTCTGCTCATCGGTGACGAGCCCGGTTCCCCGCGCGGTACGCCGGTACAGGACGTACCGCCCGTCCCGAGTGGGGCTGACCAGGCCCGAGCGACGCAAGATCCCCAGGTGGTACGAGACCGTCGCGGGCTGAGGAAGTGACGGGTCGCCAGCTCGGAGGTGGTGGCCTGGCGGTCCAGCGCCGTAGCGGACGATGGTGCTCGCGCGCCGGTCCACCTCGGCGTCGAGGAGCGACTTGACCGTATTCCAGTGGGGCGCGAAGGCCAGTTGCCAGTAGCGGCGTAACTCGGTGGCGGCCTGGAGCGCGACATGGCGCTGGCCGCGGGACATGGCCCGGCGTAGCGTCTCTGACGGCTCGATCCCCTGCAGACCGCACGAAGGCCGGCCGCGGCGGGCGAACTCCGGCTCACTCATGACCCGTTCGGGATCGGTTGCAGCCACCAGTCCCAGCTCATCCTCGACGGTCGGCGCGGGACACGTCGGATACGGGCTGAGGAAGTCAGGGAGATAGCCGGCGCCGTCGAGCGCCAATGCCGAGAGCAGAGGCAGCCCCGCACGGCGCAGCGACCGACGGGCCTGGGCGAGCCCGGGGCGGAAGTCACCCCTTGGGCTGAGCCCCCAGGGCATGAGGGTGCCGGTGACCTGCCGCAGCGGGGAAACCGCGAACCGAGAGAGGCGGAGGAACGCGGTGCGACAGGCAAGATCGTCGGCGACGTGGACGGTGTTGCCGGACAACATCACGGACCGGTCGTCAAAAACGGATATGAACGTGCCGGTGCCGATGAGGCGGCCCTCGGCCCGCGGGGAGGTAAACGAGGCGAGCGAAGAGCTCCGGCGACCGGCGCACCGGTATGCCCGCCCTCGCCGCCAAGCGACGCCGCCAAGCAGAGCGTGCCGAGATCATCATCCCTGACAAGACCGTCTGCCTGCCGCCCCGACGCCGGGCTGCGTCCGGACCCGACCCTGGCCGGAACCCGGAACGGTGCTCCGGTGGCTACCCCGGGGCAGTTCTCCGACCGGGCTCGGCGGCGGAAGCGTCCCTGCCGCGTTGCCGGCATGCATGCTCAGGCCATCTGTCCCCGTACGCCGGACACCTGTCACTAGACCTTCACGCACCGTAGCGAATGGTCGTACGGAACGCCAGGACACCTGAGCGCGTGGGGCGCATCGGGCGAGTGGGCATGGGATGCGACGCATGTGGTCCGCCGCCCGGGGTACTCGGCACGCGACCGCTCATCGTCGCAGCGAAAGGAAGCCTGAGATGACACCCCTCGACCCGGCGGCCCTGCCGCTCGCCGCTTCCGGGACGCCGTCGCTGCTGATGATCTTGGTGGGGCTCGTCGTGGTGCTCGTGCTGCTTGGCGCGTTCTGGTGGGGCAGCAAACGAGTCGCCCGCAGACGCCGGCCCACGGGCGAGGTCCGGCAGGCGCCCGGAACAACGCACGAGACGGCAGTACACGACTCCGCAGCACCCGATTCGGGAGGGAAGCGACAGCGATGAAGGCCTCCGCCCTCGCCTACCGACCCGCCTCACTGGCCCTCGGCGCCGCGAGCGGCCTGCTCGCCGGAGCCGCGTTCAAGAAGACGTGGCAGTTGCTGCGGCACGAGGACGAGGCCCCCAAGGCCACCGACGAGGAACGCCGTTGGAAGGAGGTGCTGCTCGCCGCGGCCATCCAGGGAGCGCTCTTCGCCCTCGTCAAAGCCGCCGTCGCCCGTGGCGGGGCGACCGCCCTGCGCCGCCTCACCGGCACCTGGCCCGCCTGAGCGCCCCTGTTGGGCGACGCTGAAAAGGCCGGCGCGGAGAAACCCGTCCGGCGACGAGCTGGTCGAGCGCGTAGGCAGCAGGCCCTCGGCGACCGCGACGTGCCCGCGGGCGGACGCGCGCAGCTGCTGCTCGTCCGCATCGCCAATGAGGTACGCCATCGTGGCCGCCACCGGTGGGGCGAAGCCCAGGAGTAGGGCGTCGCTCTCGGATCGAGCTTAAGCGGCGTCCCACTCTGCCTGCAGCCAGCTGATTTGCGCCTCGCTGAGCGGAGGCTCAAAGCCTTCGGGAAACACGAGTGTGAGTGGTTGTGGCCACATGTTTTCGGGCCCGTGCGCTTCACAGTGCAGAGCCACGAGATGCGGTCCCTCCCCGCAGGCCTCGCTCTGGTAGAAGCGGTCATGCGCCCGGCAGAAGTACGAGAACACCGTGCAGTCGTCCTCGTCGGTCGGCTCGTAGAAACCGGGGTCCCGGACGATCAGTTTCACCGGTTCTTGACGGTTGAACGGGGGGATGGGCCGGGGATCGCACCACAGCAGTCGAGAAGGAAGCACGCGATCATTCTGTGCCAAAAGCGGTCTCGAGTCAGCCCGCTCGACCCTGCGCCGTTTGCGGGCGTCACGGTCGGAGGCAGGTGGTCTGCTGCCGCGGCCTGCCGAGGCCTTCGCAACTGGCGGCCCGGTCGGCGGGCTGCGGGAGCACGGCCCGGATTCAGGCCAGCGGGCGCGGGACCGTCCGTGGGCATGGCCGCCCGGCTCGTCGGCCGGGGCCCCTTCGGTGGGCCCCGGCGGCGTGCTGGTGGGCGCGGACCAAAGGGGAGTCGACCGCGACGACCCAGTCGAGGTCGCTTTCAGCGTCGGCCTGGGCAAGGAGGACGGTGAAAGCGCGTTCCCAGCTGACGTCGATGGACTATCTCCGCAGCCGGCTGTGAGCGCCCATCCACGACCCAAAGTGCTCGGGCAGGCCCATCCAGGGCGTCCCGGTGCGGTACTCGAACGCCGTCGCGTCGATCGCCTTCCGGCGATCACGCCACCGTCCACCCCGCTTCGGTGTCCTGTCCGGCAGCAACGGCTCGATCCTCGCCCACTGCGCATCAGTCAGCGACACACGTCAACCAAAGATCAGATGAACGTCCCAAGGATGTCACCGGAGCCTGGCCGGGCCCTCCACCCGGCGCTGGGCCGCGTGCCTGAATTCCACGTGGTGGTCGCCGTCAGCGTCCTCGGTGTGCCGGCGTACGCGATGGCCGGGACGGTGAGCGTAGAGGTGGCATGGTCACAGAGCATTGCGGGGGTGACGTGGCTGTGGGCGACGGTGTGGGTGATGCCGTCGTCCCGAGTACACCGCCTCGCGCCGTCCTCCCTCGTTTTGAGCGATTTCGAAAAGCTGTCGGGGGCTGTGGCTGCCGCGTCAGACTTCCGCAGGCGGGGCCCCGCGGCCGCCTGCCGGGTGCGCTGCCCGTCCCGCTCCGGAACCGTCACCTATCGAGGAGAGACATGAGCATGTACGGCATACGGGCGGTGAAGACCGCGCTGGCGGCGCTGGTGGCCGGCGCCTCACTCGCGCTGACCGCCCCCACGGCCTCCGCCGGGCAACTCGCGTCCGACTGCTGGAACGCCGGCCGCTGGTACTGCAACAACGTCTACGGCGCCCCGGTGTACCAGTCGAAGTTCGGCGGCGACATCGTCGGCTACATGTACACCACAACCAGCTGGTTCGAGTGCAAGTCCGACAACGGGGACTACATCGGCGGACCGCACCCGAGGCGATGGGTGTGGACGCAGGCCGACAACGGCCAGTGGGGTTACATGCGGGACATCGACATCTACAGCGAGACGAACCCGCTTCCCAACTGCCCCGTGTAGACCGCCGGCCAGCCGCATCACCAGGCACCCGGCCCCCGCGCCGGAACCGACCCACCCCAGCCACCCGGCTCAGGCGTGGTCCGGCGCGCCGCTCCTGGACCGGCGCGCCGCCCCCTGGTGCGGCGTGGCCGGCGGGGGCGTCGCAGGTGGTGGCGGGCGGCGGAGGAGGCCGCCGGCCCGGAGCAAGTGCTTCCTCACCGGGTTCCCCAACACATCCCAGCCTCGGACCGTCCAAGGAGCTTCTCGCGGTGGGGATCCGAGCTCGCCACCGCGTGCAGCGCATTGCGCTGACGGTGCACCCAGCGCCCGAGCGGGAGGGCCTTCGTGATGCGGACCCCGACCGCTCGCGGCGGCTGGGGCATCGCCGTACGGGAGCGGGCCGAGGTTCTCCACGTTCCCCCAGGCGCTCTCCATGGACCGGCCTCGGCCGCAACAACTCCGCAGCGGCCGCGCGCGATCCAGGCGGGGCAGCGTACGTGGTTTGCGGTGCTCGCAGTCATCTGCCCGGCGACTTCGCGAGGACAACGACTCGATCCGCCTCGACATCGAAGCCGAGTACCGGACGGCCAGGGTCGCCCTCCGGATCCATCAGCACCGGCTTGCCCAGTCGCCGCCCGATCTCCCGGAGGAAGCCGCAGAACACATCAAGTCGATCTTGGCCCTGCAGCTCCCGCAGATCCAGGTCGAAGTCGACTTCCTGATCGGTGTGAAAGCGGAAGATCGCCAGCACATCGGCCGTCGGCCAGACCCGGAGGGCTGGGCACTCGGCATCCGACGGGCGAGACAGCACGTCCTCCGCCCGCGGCACCGGAAGCACCAGCTCTCCCTCGGAGTACTGGTGCTTCCAGCCCCTCTCCCCCACAAGATCGAGAACCGCCTGCCATTCCTCCACCGACGCGCCCGGCACGCGCACGTCGGGCAAGGCCCCCATCAGGTCCGGGTCGAAGAAGCACTCCACGTCATCCCACAGCAGGTCGGTCACCCCGCCATGCTGCCCGGCTCGCCGACCCATCGCACCCCCGATTCCCTTGAACAGAGGAACACGGGTCTCCGGCGGCGGTGCGGGCGTGGTGATCACTCCAGGAAGGAGGGCGACTCTTCCGGCGATCGGTAAGGATCGACCGGTTTTGTTGCGGCTGAGCGCGATGCCTGGGCGGCCCGGAAGGACAACTCCGATACCAGAATCGGCCCGACAGCGACGCCGAGGGCAAACCGGGCCGGCTGCTCGGCGGCCACCGAACTGTCCGTGCCGCCCCCAGCGGGCACAGGCCCCGCGGGGACGCCACCTGAACGGCGGGCTTGCGGTGCGGGGAAACAGCCCGCCTCGGCGAACAGATCGAGCAGGCGCTCGCCACGCAGAGCCCACTGCACCACCGTGTCAGCTGAATACCGAGCTCCAACTCGCGGTCGCGGGCTTGGGGAACCGGCCGGTGGTCACCACGAACGCCAAGTCGGCCTCCTGGAGCTGCCGTGTCCCGGCGACCTGCTGGATGACGCCCGAGACGATGGTGGTGTCCTGGTTTTGGACGTGCATGCACTGCACGATCGCACGGCGGCCGTCTGGAGCCGGGAGGCGGGCGATGACATCGGCCGCGAGATCGCCGGCCCCGCCGCTCCAGCGCTCCACCGTGAACCCGTCGAAGGTGAGCATCTGGGCTATGTGGTGCTCGAAGGCCCGGTGGTGCATCGCGCGCAGCTCCGTGAAGGCTCTCAACCAGACTTCGCGGGTGTGCTCATCGTCGGAGGCCGCCAGCAGGTCCGTGACGCGCCAGCTCCAGGCATTCGCCTCGGTCCCGAAGTGGCGTCCCGAGCGACGACTCATGACGCAACTCGGCTTTGTGGCGCATGAGTTGACGAACCGTCGATGTGAGGGCGACGAGGTTACACTCGGGAGGCAAACCACTTGCGTGGGCCGCGAAAGCAGCTGTGAGGTGCGATGTCGGATCACCCGCCCAAGACGACACTCAGCCCGATTGAACTCTCCGAACTGGTCGATTTCCTGGACTCCTACACAACAGAGATCCTCGGCTCTTTGAGTGCCCATGGAATCGGTTCTCTCGCAAGCGTGTTGACGCCCTCGGCGGTGAAGTGGCCGCACGTGTTTCCGGCGGTCGACAGGCCGACGGCGGAGGGGCTGGTGCCGGAGCTTCGGTCATTGCGGAAGTCCGTTTACCATGCCGGACATGCCGCACTCGACCTCCCTGACGACCTCGTGCGGGCAGTCGAGGTCGGGCGTCAGTTGCTGGAGAAACTGCACGGGATCCCAGTGACGTTATCCGGTGAGGAGCGTCGGCGGGCTCCGAGTCTCAACCAGCAGGGCGGACCGGGGAGTACCAGCAACAGCGTGACCGGTGGGACGCTGGGGAATGTGATCCAAGCAGGCAGCATTGCCGGCGGCGTGCACGTTCACGCTGCCGTGGGCGATGACGCCGGTAACATGAGGAATCCGATAGTCGTCGGCGTGGAAATCCACCCGCGCGCGTGGCACGCCGACCTCATCGTGGACGCCGACCCGCCCCGTCCCATGGCACCGAGCGGCAGCGTGTACGTAGTGACGCTGCAGGCGCGGACCGCGCGAGCGGTGATCCTGCACCGGGCCCGGTCCGTGGTCGTTTCTCGCTGCCAACCGCGACGGGCGTGCTATCAGGCGCACATCCTCGGGCCCCTGGAGCCGAGGAAGTTCTCCGTCGACCTCGATGCGGGCCAACCGAAGTTGAGGCCCGAGGGGGTGGACTTTCCCCTGACGATCAGCGCCGCCGATCCGGAGCAACTCTGGATCGAGCCGGCGGTGGGTGCTGAAGAGGTCGGCTGGCGGCTGGAGATTGACTGGACCTGTCTCGAGCATCACGGAACAGCCGTTGTCGACTATGGCGGCGAGCCGTTCGAGACGTACCCTCCCGAAGTCCTGTTCACGGAAGGGGGCGAGCGCTCCCGGCTCCGCACGGGCTGCAGCCTCATCCAGCATGAGCCTGACTGTCCCGCGCTCCGCCTGCCACGTGACGTCAAGCCCTCCGTCTACGGTCCTGTGGCGCCGCATCGGGCACACGGCTGACCTGGCGATCGAATGCCAGGCGTCGTGGCCAGGCGGGAGTTTGACGACAGAGCCTAGTACTCCAGTGTGACTTCGTAGTTCCACGTCACGTCACGTCGCACGTGCGCTGGTTACTGGGCGGTGTCCTGTCCGATCGCGCGGAGGACATCGGCGAGCCCGACCAGGTGGTGGCTCACGGCTCGGTCCGGGTCGGCGAGGAGGTCTTCAAGGTGCTGCCATGACTCGGAGAGTTGCCCGATTGTGATCGTTTTCGGTTCATTGGGGACGTCGTAGAGTTCGTCGCCCGGAACGGACCAGAAGTAGTCGTGTTCGAGCGCCACTGCCCGATGCCGCGCAGCCAGGGTTCGCGCAGAGAGTCGGACACCGCGTCATCCTGCCACCTCGCCGCCTGAACCCGGCCGTGGGGCGAGCGGGACCGCCAGCCGGGTTCATCCGGTCACTCTCGGATGAACGGGTGGGGGAGGACGACGGTAATGCGGTGCAGCGCCGTCCTCACGACTGCGGCGACGAGGGCGAGTGACGGGTTCTGCTCTGTGGCCGGCACGGTCGTGTGACGGATCAACCAGTGGCAGGTGAGGCAGGTTCCAGGCCTACAGTACGGTGCCGGCAGGGATACGGCTCCGCTGTCCTCGAGCCCGCTGCCCCCTGCCCTCCGCGAACTGCCGCCCCCGCCCTCCGCGAACCGGATCGGCCGCCGGCCGCCGGCCGCCGCCGGGCACGCTCGAGCTGGATGACGAGGACGACGAGGGCGCGGGCTGAACGCCCCATCGGGTGACGCGGGCATATCAGGTGGCCGGGTGCTCGGAGATCGCATGCGAACGTAAGGGAGCCGCTTCGGACTGTTCGGGATGTCTGGTCAGGGCTTGATTGCTGCGGCTGATCTGGCGGCCTGCTCGATCTTCGCGCAGTAGGCCGCACGGGCTTCCGCGTCGATCTGCTGCTCGTATTCGGGGCGCAGCCCGGTCCGGCCGTCGAGGCCTTCGCGCAGGATGTCGGCGTGTCCGGCATGCCGGAGGGATTCTCCGAGGACGTGGACCATGACGGCGAACAGGTTCGTGTTGGGAGCGGGCTCCGGCCACCACGGCACATGGCCGGGGGCGTCGAGGGGCAGCTCGTTGATCGTCGCGTCCGCGTGTTCCCACGTGCGCCGGTAGAACTCGATGATCTGGTCGCGGGTCTCGTCCTCGGTCGCCCACAGATCGCTGCCGTCGTAGTCCTGCCATCGGGGCAGCTGTTCCGGGGAAGGGCGGTCGAAGACCTCGCCGAAGTACCTGGCCTCGACGGTGGCCACGTGTTTGACCAGGCCGAGGAGGTTGGTCCCGGTCGCCGTCAGAGGACGGCGGGCGTCGTACTCGGACAAGCCGTCGAGCTTCCACAGCAGCGCCTTGCGGTCCCGCCGCAGTCTCCCGTGCAGGTTGTCCTTGGCGAATTGGTCGATCATGCGGCATGAACCTTCCATGGGCTGTGCGTGGTTTCAAGATTCCGTACGTGGTTCGCAACCGCCGCCGCCCGTGGCCGGCAGACCCGAGGCTGAGGACTCCGTACGCCATGAGCCGGCGCGGGAAATGACTGCGGTCAGGAGACGGTTCGCGGCCGGCCCGGCGTGGGACGGTTACCGTGCAGGAGAACTGCACGCATGCTGTTCGGCGCCGTTCTCCGGTGCCGTTGAGTTCTTCCGGACGGGGAGCGGCGAGGCGGGCGGGTGCCAGGTGAGGATCCAGCCGGCGGTGAGCACCGCCGCGCCGCCCGCCAGGGCGATTGCGCCGCCTGTTCCGATGCCTGCGGCCGCCGCGCCGAAGCAGGCCGGCCCGACGCCCTGCAGCGTCATGCTGCCGGAACCGAGCAGACCGAAGGCCTGGCCCCGGCCGTCCCGCGGCAGGGCATCCAGGAACGGTCGTTGCAGGCCGAGACCGTAGGCCAATCCGAAGCCGCTGAGCAGCAGCAGGCAGGCGGAGACGCAGACTCCGGGCTCGGTTGCGAAGCCGATCAGCGGCAGTCCTGTCAGCGCAGTCAACGGGACTACCAGCCGCTCCCGGGTCAGTGGCCGTAGCAGTCGCCCCACCAGTAGGTCGCCGACGAGCATGCCGACCGGCAGACAGCCCATCAGCACCGCGTACCAGCCCGGCGCGAAGCGGCGTCCTCCCGCGTAGGCGACGATCAGACCTTCCGCACCGGCGACGAACGCGGGCGGTAGCCACTGGGCCAGCATCAGTCGTCGTACGTCGTGTCCGCGCAGCAGCAGGCCGGCACCGTACAGGCTTGCCCGAACGGCCCCGCCATCGCCCCGAGCACTGCCCGGTGAGCCGCCGGACTCTCCCGGCTCCAGCCGCGGTAGCCGGATGCGGATGGCGAGCGCGCAGCCGAGGTAGAGGGCGGCGCTCACCGCGAGCGCCCGGTGCGTGCCGAGGAACGCGACGACCGCACCTCCCAGCGCCAGACCGAACAACTGCGCGCCAGAGGAGGCGATGTTGTTCAGTGAACGGCCCAGTACATAGGCGTCGCCCTTGAGCCACTGCGCGACCAGCCGACTCGACGCGCCGCCGAACACCGGTGTGGCGAGGGCGACCAGCGCCACGACACCGAGGCTTGCCGCGATCGGCATCCGCACCAGGGCGAGCAGCAGGGCGGCGGCGCACTCCAGGGCGTAGCCGCCGGCGATGAGCGCGCGGGGCGGCAGTCGGTCGGCCAGTGAGCCAAGCAGCAGCGAGCCGAACAACTGCGGGAGAAAGCCGATGCCGAAGGCCAGTGCGCTCAGCAGCGCGGAGCCGGTGGCCGCGAAGACCAGTACCGAGTACGTGGTGATCCGCAGCGAGCCCGCGGCGATCGCGACGGCGCGGGTCGAGAAGAGCAGCCGGAATCGTGGCTCGGCCAGCACCTCCCGGTAGGTGGCAGGGTGGTTGCCCTGCGCGGTTTCGGCGGTTGGGGTCATGACGCCCAGCCTCGCCGTGCGCCCACACCACTCACCAATGATTCGTCGCTGGACGAATCGGAGCAGGCGTGCCGCGGTAGCATGGCAGGGTGCTGCGTTTCGAAGTCTCCGTCGAGGACCTGCTGCGCAGCCGCTTCGCCCTCTCCCCCGCGCTTGACCTCTGCTTGCTGCTGCGCTCGCTCGCCGGCCATGACCGGCCGCTGCCGCGAGCCTGGGCCTCCCGGCTCATGCCGGCCTTCGAGCGGCTTCGCCGCGAGACCGAACTGAACGCCGCCCTCGCCCTGCAGGCCCCGCAAGGCGGTCCGAACTTCGTCGCCCCGCCCCCGCGCGGCCTCAACCAGACCTGGACGGACGACCTCGCCGCGATCCGGGCCACACCGCTGGAGGCGGCCCGCCACGAATGGGCCGCCACCGCGACCGGCCCGTCCGCCCGTGATCCTCGTGTACGCGCCGTGCTGGACTCGCCGGACGCCGTCTCCAGGATCGCCGAGGCGATGGACCAGGCGTGGCACGAGCTGCTCGCCCCTGACTGGCCGCAACTGCGTGCGATCTGTGAGCGCGATGTCGTGCACCGGGTGGGTGTGATCGGCGAACACGGATGGGCCACGACCATCGAGGGCCTGCACCCGGGCATCGCCTGGCGGGCCGGCGGTATCGAACTCGGCTTCTTCCGAGGCGGAACCATCCACCTCGCCGGCGACGGGCTCCTGCTGATCCCTTCGGCCTTCGTCGGGAATGTCGCCGCCCACCTGGAAGACCCCTGGCCCAGGACCTTGGTCTACCCTGCCCGCGGCACCGCCGCCCTGTGGAGCGAACAGGAGGACGTCCCCCGACCGGACGCGCTGACCGCTCTGGTCGGCCGGGCCCGAGCCCGGCTGCTGGTGGCGCTGGACGCCCCGGCCAGTACCAGCCACCTCGCCCGCAGCCTCGCCATGGCACCCGGCGCGGTGGGAGACCACCTCGCCATCTTGCGAAGCGCGGGGCTGCTCGTCCGCGCCCGGTCCGGACGCTCGGTGCTCTACCGGCGCACCCCGCTCGGGGAGGCGCTGGTCGCCGGTTCGGGCTGACGCCTCTGATCGGCACTGTTGTTTGAGGGTGCCGTCAGTAGATGATTCCGCAGCCACGGTCAGGCCGGGCGTGGGGCCGAGGCGGAGAGCCCCGGGTTTGGGTTTGCCGGACTCCGCGTACGGCAGGTGCGCGCACGAGCCAGCAGCCGGCAGGCCATCGCCCAGGCACCCGCCGGAACACGGCCCCTGTCTGTCAGCCAGGTGCCTCAACGATCGCAGGGCGACGGGTCGAGACGACCGTGAGGCGCACCGGAGAAAGCGGCGTCACCCGGCCGCGGTTTGACGGCCGGCGTCGCGCGCCGCGGCCATCGCCTCGGTGTGGAGGTCGGCGGCGAGGTCTTGGAGGTGTTCCATGCCGGGGGCGGTGGCGGCGAGAGTGAGCTCGCGTTCGATGACGGTCAGGTCGGCCTGCCACACGTCGGCGAGGATGCGCTTGAGGTAAGGAGTGGAATGGTCCCAGCCGTCGCGGGTGGTGCCGGGGCCGTAGCCGCCTCCTCGCACGGTGATCAGGACGGTCGGCTTGTCCTTGAGTACCGGACTGCCGAGGGGTGCCCCGGCGATGACCAGGTCGACCCAGGTCTTGAAGTGCTGGGAGACACCGAAGTTGTACAGCGGCACGGCCAGCACCACCGCCTCGGCGATCTCCAGCTCCGCGACGAGTGACTCGGCCAGCAGGCGGGCGTCGCGCTGGGCGGGAGTGCGGTCGGCGTCAGGCGTCAAGGCCCCGGCGTGGGCCTGTGCCCAGGCGTCGGCGGGCAGCGGATCGGTGCCCAGATGGCGGCGTACCACCGGCTTGTCCGGGTGGGCCGCGGTCCACTGCGCTTCCACGATGTCGGCCAGTTCGGCGCTGGCCGAGGTGCCGGGAAGGATGCTGGCGTCAAGCCGGAACAGGCTCACGGTCTCTCCTTGCGTGCTGCCGCCGACAACGCGACGGGCGGGCGAGTTCGTCTCGACCGTTCGACAACACGGCGCGGTGGAATGTCAGGTGACGCGGCGGCCTCACATTTCGGCACGCTGTCTTGTCGGTGAGGCGTAGGCAGACACGACCGAGGAGCCGTCACGATGACCACACCATCCGTGCAAGAACTGCGCCGGCCGGATCCAGGACTCGACGCGATCATGAGCGAGCGGCGCCATCTGATCAATCTCGCCTACCGGTTGCTGGGCTCCCTCGCCGACGCCGAGGACGCCGTGCAGGAGACCTACACCCGGTGGTACGCCATGTCTCGGCAGCAGCAGGACACCATCGAGTCCCCCGGTGCCTGGCTGACCACGGTCACCAGCCGCATCTGCCTCAATGTGCTCAGTTCGGCACGGGCCCGGCGCGAGACCTACGTGGGGCATTGGCTGCCCGAACCGCTGCCCGAACCGACGGAGTGGATCAGCGGGCGACCGGGCGGCGAGGCCGTCGACCCGGCTGACCGGGTCACCCTGGACGAGTCGGTGAACCTTGCCTTTCTGGTCGTGCTCGAATCGATGACTCCTGCCGAACGCGTCGCGTTCATCCTGCACGACGTCTTCCGCTACCCCTTCGCAGAAGTGGCCGAGATCGTCGGCCGCACGCCGGCGGCATGCCGCCAGCTGGCTTCATCGGCCCGCCGCCGCGTCCGGGCCGCACAGGCCTCCGCGCCCTCGTCGGCCGAGCGCGCCGGCATCGTCAGAGACTTCAAGCAGGCATGGGAAGCGAAGGACATCGACGCCCTCATCGGCCTTCTCGATCCCGACGCCACGGCGATCGGCGACGGGGGCGGCCTCGCCGTCACCTTCCTGGACCCCATCGAAGGCGGCGAGCAGGTCGCGCGCGCCCTGGTCGAGATCGCCCGCCGCAGGCCCGGCAACATGGCGTTCCTGGAACGTACGGTCAACGGCCAGCCCGGCGTGGTGGCGGAGCAGGACGGCGTCATCGTGACGGTGTTCGCGTTCGAGGTCGTCGACCGGAAGGTCAAGTGCCTCTGGGTGATCCGTAACCCCGAGAAGCTCCGTGGCTGGACGGCAGGAGCTGAGCCTGTCGTCCGGGTCCGTGCCGGCCAGAGTCGGTCATGACCGCGTACACGGTATCCGGTGGAGGGGTCGTGCCTGATCAGATCGTGGTCGCCGAAGGGCTGCACAAATCCTTCGGCGACACCCGCGCACTGCGGGGTCTGCACCTGAACGTGCCGAGAGGAACGGTCTTCGGCCTGCTGGGGCCGAACGGTGCAGGAAAGACGAGCGCGGTGCGCATCCTGGCGACCTTGTCCGATCCCGACGCCGGGCACGCCCGCATCGCCGGTTACGACGTCGTGCGTGAGGCTGCGAAGGTGCGCGCCAGGATCGGACTCGCCGGCCAGTACGCCGCCGTGGACGAGAATCTCACC
The DNA here is from genome assembly GCF_042722475.1 of Streptomyces sp. NPDC127092. Taxonomy (NCBI): domain Bacteria; kingdom Bacillati; phylum Actinomycetota; class Actinomycetes; order Kitasatosporales; family Streptomycetaceae; genus Streptomyces; species Streptomyces sp. NPDC127092. The sequence continues at coordinate 177,873 of NZ_JBHXFE010000005.1, read as the reverse complement.
GGCCGCACCAACCTGCGCATGTTCGGGCGTCTCTCCCACCTGTCCCGGGGCCAGGCGCACCGCCGCGCCGACGAGCTGCTCGAACGCTTCGGCCTGATGGATGCCGCCGACCGCCAGGTCGCCGGCTACTCCGGCGGGATGCGCCGCCGCCTGGACCTGATCACCAGCCTCATCCTGCGCCCCGAGGTGCTCTTCCTGGACGAGCCCACCACCGGTCTGGACCCCCGGAGCCGCGGCGAGATCTGGGGCAGCGTCCGCGAGCTGGTGACGGACGGCACGACGGTGTTACTCACCACGCAGTACCTGGAGGAGGCCGACCAGTTGGCCGACGGCATCGCCATCGTCGACCACGGACGTGTGATCGCCACGGGCACCCCCGACGAGCTGAAGGCCACCATCGGCAACCACCTCGACGTCGAACTCGAAGACCCGGTTGACCTGCGTTCGGCAGTGACCGCACTGACCGCCCTGGCCGGCACCACTCCCACGATGACCGGCACGGATCGGCTCAGCGTCGCACTGCCGGGCGGCGGCCTCCGGCTCGCCGACATCGTGCGCGAGCTCGACCGCGCCGGGATCGCCGCGGCCGACGTGCGGCTGCGCCGCCCCACCCTCGACGAGGTGTTCCTGCGCCTCACCGACCAGCAGAAGGAGCCGGCATGACGACCGATCCGGCCCCGCCGCTGCGCCGCCGAGTGCAGTGGACGTTCACCGACGGGCTGGTCCTCGTCGGCCGCGAGCTGGGGCGACTGCGACATGCTCCCGGCGAGCTCGTCGCGGCGCTGGTGTTCCCCGCCGTCATGGTCGTGTTGTTCGGATACGTCTTCGGCAGCGCGATCCAGGTGCCGGACGGCGGCGACTACCGCGAGTACCTCATGCCCGGCCTGTTCGCGATGGTGACCTTCTCCGCGTGGCTGGGGGTCATGACACGCATGGCCTCCGACGCCGCCCGCGGTGTGATGGACCGGTTCCGCTCCATGCCGATGGCGCGCTGGGCGGTGCCGTTCGGGCAGACCGGCGCCGATCTGCTGACCGGCCTGCTGATGCTGACCGTGATGGTGGGCACGGGCCTGCTGGTGGGCTGGCAGCCGCACCGCGGTCTGACCCACACCGCCCAGGCGTTCCTGCTGGTGATCGTGCTGCGGTACGCGCTGAGCTGGGCGGGCGTCTATGTGGGCCTGGCGGTGAAGAACGAACAGACTGCCGACGCGATGGTGCCACTGGGCCTGCCGTTCACGATGCTGTCGAACGCTTTCGTCCCGACCGACGGCATGCCGGGCTGGCTGCGGTTCCTGGCCGACTGGAACCCGGTGAGCGCGCTCACCGCCGCCTTGCGGCAGCTGTTCGGCAACCCGGGCGCCCCGTCCGCGACCGCAGCCTGGCCCCTCGCGCATCCGGTGACTGCGGTCCTGCTGTGGTCGGCCACGCTGCTGGTGATCTTCATCCCTCTGTCACTGCGCGCCTACACGCGCAAAGGACGATGAAGACGTGCGGCCCATACATGGGGAGAACCGCTGCAGCATGGGAAAAGGCGATCCGGGCAGCCAGCTCCAGGAACTCGTCTTCGCCAGCGACGCCGCTGTGGATCTCGCCGTCCGTGTCCTGCCAGACGCCTTCGACGAGACCCTCCGTCGGCGGAGCGTCGGGGACAGCGGCGGTGTCGGAGGAGAGGTCTGGCCACACGGACGGGCGCGCGGGGAGCGAGGGCGGCGCGCACCGCGTCGACGGTGTCGCTGGTGAGGCGATGGCAACGTGAAGCGTTGTCAACGTAGATCTCTTCCAGGAGTCCCGCGCAGCCGCTGACGGGTTTGGGACGGGGCGGCGACATGCGCTGCGAGACCGCTCAGAAACCGCCTGGTGAGCTTGCGGTGCCGGCCGGCAACTCAACTCGGCACGCGGCACCGCGTGCGCACTCGCGAGCTCGCGGTGAACCCGGGCACCATCACCCGAATGGACGTATCTAAGCCCAAGTGGCTCGTGGAGGGCGACTAGCTTCGTTTGCGTAGGTAGCCCATATGGCCGAAGGAGGACCGATGACGGGCATGCCCCGGCATTCCGCGGCCCGCGTGGCCGCAGCATTCGGGCTCCTCGCCGCGCAGTCCCTGGCCCTGGGTGTCCTGGGTGCGGGCCCAGCTCACGCTGCCGTGCAGTACTACGAGATCCGCAGCCCGGACGGCAGATGCCTGGCCGTCCCGGGATCCTCCCAGCGCTCCGGCGCGGACGTGGTCCTGTGGGACTGCCTGGGAATCACCGACCAGCGATGGCGAGTCACGGACATCGGTGACACCCCTGTCGGGCAGTTGGAGGACCGTCCGGCCGGCGAGCAGACCGACCACGTCCTCTTCGTCAAACTCCGGGCCCAGCACAGCGACAAGTGCCTCGCTTTGGCGGGGGACCGCTTCGATCCGGGCGTCGACATCGTGCAGGCGGACTGCTCAGACCAGAATCTGAGCACAGAGTGGGGCCTGACCGGACACGGGGACCGCTTCGAGATCGGCAGCGAGCACTGCGTCGGTGTGCCGAGCGGGAAACACCGTAACGGCACCCCCGTCGTCTACCAGGCCTGCACCGAGAGCTCCCCGAAGTGGTTGTTCAAGCCCTGGCAATGACAATGACCTGGGTTGTCTGGTGGCTGGGTCTTCTCGAGCTGCGGGTGCGGGTGCAGGTGCAGGCGCGGGTGATGGTCGGCCGCCCCGCGCGGGGTGGGGAAGCGCCGGCGGGCCTGACGGCCGTGGCAGCAGCCTGCCGGGCGTGGCGGGCTCGCTGTGCAAGGCACGACAGGTCGAGGGGCCCTCACGACGGCTGACGGGGCGCCACGCGTCGGCCGGCTGAATCCACGGGCGCCAAAGCCTCGTCGGCGGCGAGAGGCCGCCCGGAAGCGTGCCGGGCGGCCTCCCTTACGGGGTGCGGTGTCACCGCACCGCGGTCAGGCGAGAGGAATGGCGTCGATCACGCGTTGCGGGACGGTCCACACGCCAGTGGCCGTGTCGGTCGGGGTCCGGCGTCCTTCCGCGACCAGCCAGACGGCCGGGGAATCGGGAGACTTCAGCCGGGTTCCGTCGCCGATCTGAGTGGACAGCGACTGCCAGACACGGTTCGGCACAACCTGCATGGGGACGTTCGCGTACCCGCTGGCCGTCAACTCGTCCATGCTGTGGAAGGCGACCTTCGCCCCACCCACGATCGCTGCCTGGCCCGACGAACCCGCATCCTTGATACGCGTACCGTCGGCGATCCTGGTGGTCATCCCGTCCCACACGCGGACGGGGACGACCTGCCGGGGCTTGACTCCGTAGCCGGCAGCCAGAAGTTCGTCCATCGTGTGGAAGTCGACGCGCGCTCCACCGACCACCGCCGCCTCCGACGTCGACCCACTCTTGGCGATACGCGTACCATCCGCGATCCGCGTCGTCATCCCCTCCCACACCCGAACAGGGACGACCTGCCGGGGCTTGGCTCCATAGCCGGCAGCCAGAAGTTCGTCCATCGTGTGGAAGTCAACGCGCGCTCCACCGACCACCGCCGCCTCCGACGTCGCCCCGCTCTTGGCGATCCTCGTACCGTCGGCGATTCTGGTGGTCATCGCGTCCCACACGCGGACGGGGACGACCTGGCGAGCCTTGGTGTCGTAGCCTGCGTCGTTGCGTTCGGCCTCCGAGTGGAAGTCGACGCGCGCACCGCCGACCACCGCCGCCTCCGACGACCAGCCGCTCTTGGCGATACGCGTACCGTCCGCGATCCGCGTCGTCATCGCGTCCCACACCCGGGCGGGGACGACCTGGCGAGCCTTGGTGTCGTAGCCGGCGTCGTTGCGTTCGGCCTCCGAGTGGAAGTCGACGCGGGCCCCGCCGACGACCGCCGCCTCGGAGGAGGACCCGCTCTTGGCGATACGCGTACCGTCCGCGATTTCTGTCGTGAGCGCGTCCCACACCCTGGCAGGGACGGTCCACGTCGGCTTGTCCCCGAAGCCACAGGCGGTCAACTCGTCCATCGAGGCGAACGGCACCTTCGCCCGCCCGACGATGCCGGCCTGCGACGTGCTGCCTGCCTTCCTTATCCGTGTGCCGTCCGCGATGCGGTCCGGGATGAGGCTGAACGCCCGGGCGGGCAGCGCACGGACCTTGGATGCCCAGTCGGTGCCGAAGCCCGCGTCGATGACCTCCTGCGGCGAGGCGAAGTCGACCCGCGCGCCGCCGATCACCGCGGCGACCGGCGTGGTTCCGCCGGTGCCCTGGATCAGGATGCCGTCGTCGGGCACGTCGGGCCGGATCATGTTGAAGGCGCGCGTCGGCACGGTCCGGACCTTCGACGCCCAGTCAGTGCCGAAGCCCGCGTCGATGACCTCCTGCGGCGAGGCGAAGTTGACGCGCGCGCCGCCGAACATCATCGCCACCGGGGTCGGTACGCCGTTCGCGATGCCCTGGATGAGCGAGCCGTCCGGCGGGATGTCAGCGTGGAACTCGTTGAAGGCCCGACTCGGGATCGCGCGCACCTTCTCACGCCAGTTCGTGCCGTATCCCGTCTCGACGACTTCCTCAGGGGAAGCGAAGTTGATGCGCGAGCCGGCCACGAACATGGCCACCGGCGTCGAAGAGCCGCCACCCGTGCCCTGGACGAGCGTGCCGTCCACCGGGACGGTGCTGATGGAGTTGAACGCGTGGTCCGACACGATGACGACCTTGGACGCCCAGTCCGTGCCGTGGCCCGTGTCGATGACCTCCTGCGGGCTGGCGAAGTTGATCCTCGCGCCGCCGACGGTCTGCGCGACGGGGGTCGCGTTGCCGCCGTTCCAGCCCTGGACGAGGCTCCCGTCGGCGGGGACCTGGTTCATGTGGTCACGGGCGTCGATCGACCAGTCCGAGATCTTCGGGGGCCGGCCGCAGTTGACCGGGGAGTTGCAGTGCGACTGGTGCAGGGGCGCACCGCCCACGTAGATGTACACGCGTCCCCGCTGGTCGATCGCCGACGAGCCGTTGCGGGGTGTCTTCGGTCCCGCGTCGATGACGGACTGGTACGTGGGCCGAGGCGTGGAATCACAGATTCCGCTGTCGCAGGTGGCCTGCCAGACCGGCGCGCCACCGACCATCTTGTAGATGCGCTGGGTGTCCGTGGTGTGCAGAAGTGTGCCGTCGGCCAGGCCGTGAACCGACGTCACGGGCTGGGGCTGCGGCGGGGCGGGCGAGTCCGTGCGACCGGGGGACGATCCCCCGCCCCGGCCGATGGGCTGGGTGACGGTCTTGAATCCCTCGCTCTTCGGAAGCTGTAGCCAGAGGGCGGATTCGTGACCCACCAGGAGCTCGAGACCATCGTTGCACCCCGCCGGGGACCAGGTGCGCGTCATGTAGACGCGTTCGGTGAAGATCCCGAAGTAGACGTAGGTGATCTCATGGGGAGGGGACGTGATGTTGGTCTGCAGACCCACCGAGCTGGTCCACGACGACTTGGCGCTGATGCTGAGCTCGGTGTTGATCTTGCCGACGAAGTAATCCGCATCCATGCCGACGGTGAGCTGGGCGCCGACCTCGAGGGTGTCGGATTTCGTGACGGTTATCTGGAGGTTGCCTCCTGGCGCCACCCGCCAAGGCCCCTCGGCCTCCTTGAAGTCCTCGTAGTGCCCTTCGACCCGCCAGGGACTCGGGCCGCAGACGACCGGCAGGGGCAGGGGCAGATCGTCGGCCTGCGCGGCTGGTGGCGTCGTGGCCACGAGCCCGCCGGCCGCCAGCATGACGGTCAGCGCTGTGAGCGTCGACCGTAGCCTCTGTCTGAGCATGGTGCCTTCCTTCTCCGATGAGGTGATGGTGCACGTCCCGCGAACGGGAAGACTTCGGGTGAGCCATGGGGAGTGGTCGACCTGCGCACAGCACAGGACTTGAGCGGACGGCGTGAAGCTGAGGAGTCGACGACTGGTGAGGCGACACACGTCTACGGGGACGACTCCGCGTCTCGCGTCTCGCGTCTCGCCGGTCCTGCGGCAGACCACAACAGAAGTGCCAGCGGCCTTCCGGCTGTCGCCGGCGGGAAGCCGCCGAGAAGTTGCCTCGGCCCGCGGTCGGGGTCCTTGCTCCACGGGACGCAGGCGTACGGGACGTTGTCGCCCCGGTACTGAGCGGCCCTCGATCGCAGAGGAACAACGGCCTTTCTGCGGAACCCGCCACGGTCCGGGGGCAGGGCGAGGCCCTGCACAGGCTCGCTCGTCAGGCGTACCGGGCTCCGCGTCCGCGCAATCCGTCAGACTCCCCAGCTCGGCGGTGAACCCGACGCAAGTGGTGCCAGGACCGGCAGGGGTCGGCCTCGGCCTCCGTCGCGCTCGCCGCCGGCCCGGCTTCGTGAATGCCTCGCGTCAGTACGAGGCTGTCGGGGAGCAACGGGTCGCCCACGCTTGGAGCCTCCGGCGCTTCCTGGGCGCGGTCATCGAACGCACCCGTGAGACCGGAGAACAGCGTGCTGCCCGGCAGCCTGCAGCCCGGCAGATGTTCGTGCTCCAGCCGCCCGATCGGAACGGTCGCCTTCGACATGCAGATCCCCCGTCGTACCCCGTACCCCGTGCCCCGTAGTCGCCGTGATCGTACCCGCGCGCGAGAAGTGGGGGGCGGGATGGGAGGACGGCAGGAGGCCTGGCGCCCTGGCGAACGCCGCCCGGACCGCATTCCTGTGTGACAAGGAACAGACCTTTCTGCCGCCCGGCTGCCCCTGCATCCGGGTCCTCCCAACGGCCGGTACAGTCGGCCAAGGACGCCGCACCCAGGGGCACTTCGGACGCCACGCGCAGGGCACTTCCGATGCCATACCGGCTCTCCGACCAGCAGGCCCGGTCAGCGCAACCAGTTTCGTCCGGACCGGCCGACGGGTCCCAGCCTTTCGAAAAGCATCGAAAGAATGGCCCAGGCAGGCATCGCGTGCGCTCCTCCCAGGCGCCTCCCTGAGGTAGGTGCCGGCTTCAGTGCCCGAACTCAATGGTCTGAGCGAGGACGACGTATTCACTGGTCTGACTGCGTGTAGTCGTCGGTCGTCCGTGCACAGGCCGGTTACGGTCATCCCGCCTGGGAGCGGGCCGGTGCGGTCCGTAGACGGGTGGCCTGGTCGCGGTTGCGGGCCCGGGCAGCCCTGCGCTCCCCGGCCTCGGCGAGTATCGCGGCTCTGGCTTCCTCTCCGGCGTCGAACGCCGCCGGAGAGAAGCGGTCGCTGGCTCTGACGTGCTTCTCCCAGTCGTCCTGCCAGAACTCCACCGTCCAGCCCGGCCACAACTCGGGTACCTGGTAAGCCTGTGGCGAGGAGTAGAGGGACCACCAGCTCAGATGGCGGTGTTCCGGGTCGAGGTGGATGCCGGAGTTGACGTGCAGGCGGCAGACTCCGTGCCCGGGGGCGGCTGCCAGGCGGTCGAGCAGGGCGGCGCCCTCGCTGACGGGGTGGTCGAAGGCGTCAGAGGCGACGTGGCAGCGGCCGGTGCTGACCGTGATCACCACACCGCCCGGGTCGGGCCCGGCCAGGTCCTCGTCGTCGGGACCGAGGAGCAGGGCCAAGGACGGGGCCGAATCGCGGCAGCGGACGTACTCGGGGTCCAGCCCGACGTACTCACGCAGTTCGGCGGAGCCGTCGTACAGCCAGCGGACCTCCCAGCCCGGCCACGCGGCCGCGATGAGCTCGAACATGGCCGCGCGGTGGCGGAGCTCAGTACTCGGCCCTTCCCAGGCGAAGAACAGGAGCACCTTCCGGCCGAGGTCGAGCAGTATCCCGCCCTGGGCCATGGTCTCGTCCAACCACCAGCCGTCCTGGCGGAGTCCGGGAAGCATGGCGAGAACCGCGCTCGGCCCTTCCAGCAGGTCGAGGTCGATTCCGACCGCCCAGCCGGTCCGGTACAGCTCATGTGTCCCGTTCTCGCGGACCACGACGACGTTGGCTCTGTCTCCCATGGGGTCAGGATGATCGGGCATTACGCTGTCGGCCAGCCGTTTTCGGCGGCTTCGCCGGCTCCGGTGATCAGTGGCCAAAGGCGTGCCGTCATGGTGGGGCCGGACGTGTGGTCACGCTCCATGGAGTGGACGGTCCTGCGGATCCATGCGCCGGCGGCGGCGCGCGCCGCCGTGCGACGGCCGCCTGACGTGGACGCGAGACCGACGCTGAACGCCCGGAGCGGAGCGAAGGGGAGCGAAGGGGAGCGAACGGGAGCGAAGGGGAGCGAACGGGAGCCGAGTGGACTCTTCCCGTCAGGTCAGGTTCTGGACGAGGGTGGTGCCGGTGCCGTTGTCGGCGATCGCCGGGGTGCCGGTGCCGCGTGCGGTGAGGTCGTTGCCGACGAGCCAGGTGCCGGTGGAACCCGCCATCACGCCGATCGCCGCGCCCGAGGTGCCGCCGACGACCTGGTCGACGGTCGTGGACTGGACGAAGGTGCCGGTCGCGTTGCCGCCGACGCGTACGGCGTAGGTGGTGGCGCCGGTGATGCGGTTGCCGCGCAGGGTGGCTCCGTTGACACCCGCGCTGATGCCGTACCCGGTGGTGGTGGTGACGGTGTTGTCGGCGACGAGCGTGCCGGTGGCGCCGCTGTCGACGCCGATGCCGTCGCCCTGGATGTTCGACACGCTGTTGCCGGTGACCAGCGCGTTCGGCGAGTTCTGGACGTGGATGCCCTGGCTGTTGCCGGTGGCGGTGAGCCGTAGGGTGGCGCTGACGGTGTTGCGGGCGATGGTGAGGCCGTCGGTCTGGGTGGCGTAGATGCCGGCCTCGCCCTTCACGGACTCGACGGTGTTGCCGACGACGGCCAGGTCGCGGTGGCGGGCGCCGCCCGTGGGTACGGTCACGGAGATGCCGCCGCTGCCCTCCACTCCGCGCACGGTGTTCCCGGAGACGGTGATGCCGCTGAGGGCGTTGCCCTGGGGCGAATTGAGGTAGATGCCGTGCAGGGCGATGCCGGTGAGGGTGTTGTCGGCGATGACCGAGTCCTGCCAGTCGGCGGCGCGGATGCCGAAGGCACCGCTCCGCTCGACCGTGTTGGCGATGACCCGGATGCGCCGGTGGTGGACACCCTTGGCGCCCCAGTGGTCCCCGCACAGGGCGCCGAAGGGCCCGGTGGTGGTACCGGCGCGCAGCGTGCAGCCGGTGATGAGGATGTCCTCGCACGGGGTGGCGTCGTAGCCGGGTGCCGGGAGGTTGCCCTCGGTGGCGCAGGTGATCTGGATGGCTTCCTTGGTGGTGAGGCTTGCCCCGTCACCGGGGTGGTGGCCGTCGAAGACACAGTCGACGACGGCCGCGTCGCGGACCGCGTTGAGTTCGATGGCGTGCGCGGAGGGGGTGTCGAGGAAGGTGCAGTCCTTCACCAGGACGCCGGAGCAGTGGGCGAAGCCGATGGCGTCGCTCTGCTTGCTGAACAGCGCCCCTCGCATGTCCCAGGTGCCGCCGAGGACGGCGATGTCGCCGGCGCCCTCGTAGCCGTAGACGGGTGTCACGGAGTCGAAGTTCTTCAGCAGGGCACCGCTGTCCTTGATGCGGACGATCCGGGCGCCGTACGCGGAGACGGTGGTGCCCGCACCGAGGACGAGGCTCGTGCCGATCGGGTACGTGCCGGGCGGGACCAGCAGCGTGGCCCCGCCGGGTACGTCCCTGACCGCGGCGAGGGCGGCCTGGAAGGCGGCCGTGTCGTCGGTGGCACCGTCGCCCTTGGCACCGTGAGCGGTGACGTCGACGACGACACCTCGGCCGGCGGCCGCCGCGGGCGTGGCCCCCAGCACCGCCCCGCCGCCCCATGCCGCCACGAACGCGCCCATGCCCCGCATCACCGTACGGCGTTCCATCAGCCACTCCCCCGTCGTCGACGTACCGGAGGAGCGTACGTCAGAGCCTGTGCGAGCGCGCGGCGGGTCAGCGGTGCGGGCGGGCGGTGCGGGTCGGCGGTGCGGGAGGGCGCGGCGCGGGTCGGCGGTGCGGGTCGGCGGCGCGGGTGGGCGGCGCGGGTGGGCGCGGACGCGACCGGACCAGCGCGCTGCTCGCGTCGCCGCGGAAGACCCGGCCGCGGAAGACCCCGCCGGGGACGGGCAGATCAGCGGAGCGGGTTCGGTCCCGGCGAGAGCGCGCCCAGGATCTTGCATGATGAACCGCATGAACACGGAAACCTGTGACCCGGTGGAGTTGGCGACCCTCCGCGAGGTCATCGCGTCGTACCCCGAGGCAGCACCGCCGGCCGGCTGGGAGGCGGTGCGGTCCTTCGAGGCGGAGCACGCCGTCGTACTCCCCGAGCCGTACCGCACGTTCGCGGCCGAGATCAGCGACGGACTGCGCGCCGGACCGCCCGACTACGGCCTGCTGCCCCTCGCGCAGACGCCTCCGGACTGGGGCGCGAGCCGCCCCGAACGTCTGCTCGCCGAGCCGTTCCCCCTCACGGAGGCGTGGCTCTGGGAGGACGACGAGACCGAACTGTCGGAGGAGGAGTTCGCCGCCCGGACGAACGCCGTGTTCGACCACGGTTCGCTGCTGCTGGGCACCGACGGCTGCGGCATGTACTGGCACCTCGTCGTCAGCGGCCCGCAGCGCGGCCAGGTCTGGCAGATCGCCGGCGAGGGCGCGATACCGTTCGGCACCCACTCTCCCGACGCCCTGATGCCCGGCACTCCCGGTTTCACCGGGTGGGTGACGCACTGGGCCGAGGGCCGCCCGTGGTTCGCGGACGCTTGAGCCGTGCCCCCGGCCTTCCAAGGTGGCCGGGCCGGCCCACGCGGCCCCCGGCCCCACGGGGCCCCCGGGCCCACGGGCCCACGGGCCCACGGGCCCACGGGCCCACGGGCCCATGGGCGCCCAAGTAATCAGGCACGCCCAGATCCTGACATCGCGTAGGAACGCACCTGGATACGCAACCACCGCCTGCGAAAACAGCGTCGGGCACTACGCTGACGCCTTTGAGGACGCACAGGAAAGAGCGGGAAGGCACCCATGGATCCGGCAGTCATCGGCACCCGCCTCGCGTCGGGCGCGCTCGGCCCGCTGCTGCGGAAGCTGTTCGCCGCCGACGGGCCGGGCGCCGGCCTTCCCGGCCAGGCCCGACGCGTACGCCTGTCCTCACTCGTCTCGTTCCGCGGCGAGAAGCGCACCCTGACCGAGAAGGACGTCCGCCGCCTCGCCGCGACCCTGGTGGAGCGGGCGGCCGCGGGGCCGGGCGAGCAGCCGTTCCCCGCCGACGAGTCCGAGGCCGTCACCGACGCCCTGGCGGCCACCCTCCTCGCCCTCGGCGACCTCGACATGGACGACGTCCAGGCCGTGGCGCTCGGCCACGAGGCCCTGGCTGCGCGCCTGCGCGCTGCCGCGCCGTGCCCCGACGGCCTGGCCACCGCGTCGCTGCACTTCCTGGACGCGGTCACCGTCTGGGCGTGCCGTCACATCCTGGAGTTCTTCACCCAGCGCTCCGCCTTCGTCCCCCGTACCCTCGTGGAGCAGTCCCGCGGCCAGTCGGCGCTCCACGCCAAGGCCGACGTCCTCCTCGCCCGCCTTCCCCACCCCGACGTGCGGGACGCCGACTTCGAGCGCCGCTACCTCGCGCACCTGGCGAAGAAGCACGGCCGGCTCGTCATCTACGGCATCGACCTGCACCACTCGCCGGACCAGTGGCCGCTCGACACGGCGTATCTGTCGCTGGAGGCGACGGCGCCGGGATCGGTGGACGGATCCTTCCAGGACGGCGAGGAGTGGTTCCGGACCGGCGACGCCACCGGGCAAGGGCCGTCCCTGGACGGCTTCGCCTACCCCACGCCTCCTGAAAGCAGTGCCGTACGCGCCGACCTCGCTCTCGCCCGGCACGACCGGATCCTGCTGCGAGGCCTCGCCGGTTCCGGCAAGACGACCCTCGTCCAGTGGCTGACCGTGTCCGCGGCGACCGGACACCAGGCCGAGGGCATGGCCTACCTCCACGGCCGCGTCCCCTTCGTCCTGCCCCTGCGAGCCCTCACCCGGCACGGTGAGCGGCTGCCCGCCGCCGCGCAGTTCCTCTCCGCCTCCGGCTGTCCCCTCACCGCGCCCGACGGCTGGGTCGACCGGGTCCTCACCTCCGGCCGCGGCCTGGTCCTGGTGGACGGCATCGACGAGATTCCGGAGGCCGAACGCGGCCGGGCCCGCCAGTGGCTGCGCGACCTGCTCGCCGCGTACGGGGACGGCAACCGCTGGCTCGTGACCTCGCGGCCCAGCGCGGTGGGCGACGCGTGGCTGGCCGCGGACGGTTTCACCGAGCTCACCCTGTCCCCCATGACGCGCACCGAGGTGACCACCTTCGTACGCCGCTGGCACCAGGCCGCCGGCCCGGCCGCCGCACCGTACGAGCAGCCGCTGCTCGACGCCCTTCGTACCACCGAGGACGTCGCCCGGCTCGCCACCAATCCCCTGATGTGCGGCCTCATCTGTGCCCTCCACCGGGACCGCCGCGGCTTCCTGCCGCGCGGCCGCAAGGCGCTGTACGAGGCTGCCCTGTCCATGCTGCTCAGCCGCCGCGACCGCGAACGGGACATGGGCAGCCCGACGGGCGTCGAACTGGGCGAGGCCCCGCAGATCCAGCTCGTCCAGCGGCTCGCGTACTGGCTGGCCCTCAACGGGCGCACCCAGATGGACCGCCGTCACGCCGAGTCGCTCGTCCGCTCCGCCGTGCCCGCCGTCCAGGAGGCCTCGGCGTACGACCCTGGGGCGGTCTTCACCCATCTCCTCCAGCGCAGCGGTCTGCTGCGCGAGCCGACCGCCGACACGGTCGACTTCGTCCACCGCACCTTCCAGGACTACCTGGCCGCCAAGGCGTTGGTCGAGCAGTGGGACATCGGTGTCCTCGCCGCCCACGCGGAGGACGACCAGTGGGAGGACGTCATCCGCATGGCGCTGGGCCATGCGCGTCCCCGCGAGTGCGCCGAGCTCCTGGACGAGCTCATGAAGGCCGCCGACCGCGTCGAGGACCGTCGAGGCCAGCAGCGCATCCTGGTGCTCGCCGTCTCCGCCCTCGACCAGGTGACAGAGGTGGCTCCGCACGTGCGGCAGGCGGTCCTGGACCGCGCCTCGGCGGTCTTTCCGCCCCGGACGCAGCAGGAGGCGAGGGTTCTGGGCGAGGTGGGCCGCCTCGCCCTCGACCTGCTGTCCGGTCCGGAGGGCCTCGGCGACGAGGAGGCGCTGATGATGGTGACGGCCGCCAGCCACATCCGGACCGACGCGGCGATCCCCTACCTCGCCCGGTTCGCCGGGCATCCGTCCCTCAGCGTCCGGTCCCAGCTGATCTGGTCGTGGCACCGCTTCGAGAGCCGGGCGTACGCCGAAGAGGTGGTCGCGCGGCTCGACCCGAGCCGGCTCCGCTACTTCGTCGCCAACGACGAGCACGCCGGTGAACTGCTCCGGATCGGCCTCCGGCCCGCCCTGCTGGAGATCGCCGAAGGGGTCTCCGACCCGTCCCTCGCCGAGCTCCTCGGCGCCTGCGACCCCGTCCAGCTCCGCATGCGGCGCGGCGGCAGCCGACCGGACCTGTCGGCACTCACCTCGCTGACCCGGCTGACGTCCCTCGTCCTCGGTCTGGACCCCGACGCCCGCTGGTCCACCGCCGACCTGCCCGCACGCGCCCCGGTCGAACACCTGGAACTGCCGCCCGTCTGGCCCGAGGACGGTCTCGAAACCCTCGCCCGGTTCCGCGAACTGACCTCGCTCAACCTGTGGCGCGCGCCCGTCGCCGACGCCGGCGCATGGCGCTCACTCGCCACGCTCCCCAGCGTGCGCGTCCTCGCGCTCGACCGGATGGACCTTCCCTCATGCCCGGACGGCCTCGTCCTGGACACGGTGAGGACGGTCCGCCTCGTGCACGACGGCACGGCGACGACGGGCGAGATCACCGCGGTCTTTCCCGGCGTGGAACGCATCGAACTGGTCGACTCCCGGGACCAGGTCCAGCACCTCACTCCCTAGGGAACCGCGCCGTTCGATCGTAGGGCGAGTGTCGGCCGAGGCGGTTGACGACGCTTGCTGAAGTCGTCCACCCCCTGCTCGGGGGTGACCCCGACCTGCTCGATGGACCTCCCCACTCACAGGCTCGCTGACCTGTGGTCGGACGTCACCTCCGCCTGCCGACCGCCAGGCCCGAGGTGACCGACCGGCGCGCGTTCTGCACGGCGCTGAACTGCCGGGGTACCGAATGGGGGGGAAAGAGGCTTCATGAGGATGCAGCGGGGCCCGGTCACGGTCATCACGGAAGCGTCGTACCCGGTTCTCGCGTAGATACGTGGGTTCCGGATCACTTTCCGCAGCTGAGCTGGCAGGCCGTCACTGACGGTGTCGGCGCAGGGTGGCGGTCACGCGGCGAGGAGCACACGTGTGCGGAGCCGTGGCGCGAGCGATCTCATCAGCGACTTCCGGGTCGGTGAACTCCACCTGTCGCCCCCGCCAGGCCGAGCGCCGGACGGTGCAGGCCACCTGGCACGATGGCGCCATGGCTATCGGCACGTCCCCTTTCCTTCCCGGTCCCGCAGGTGCTGCCGCCCACGCGCGTGACTTGCACGACTGCCCGGACGCTCACCTGGGCGCGCCGCCCGTGCTCGTCGCCCCGTACCCGCCCGGGGCCGGCCGCGTGACCCGGCGTGAGGCGTTGCGGCCGGTGTACGACGCGGTGGCCGCCGAGCTCGGCGAGCCGACTTTGTACGGAGGTTCAGCCGCCGGCCCGAGCGTGCGCTGGCACACCGGGCAGCACGTGGTGCTGCTTGCGGGCAGCCCGCAGGGCGCCACGCTATCGGTGCACACGGCGTCGGACCTGCACGGACGGGAGTACGCCACCGTGGAGTCCGGTTCGGTCGGCTGGCGGCGGGACGAGCCGCACGGCTTCGACGCGCTGCCCTACCTCTGGCTGCTGCACCGGGGGCCTGAGCGCAGCTGGCCGGCCTTCCGCTGGGACGGCCACCACACGGCCGCCTCATGGGAGCACCTCGAGGCCTCGCTCGAACTGCTCCTGGACTCGTGGATGGAACAGCTGCCGGTGCAACTGCCGGGCGACTGGGCGTCCTTCGTCGTCGGGTGCTCGCGGGACTGGCCGCGGCACCTGCGGGTCGGTTACAGCCAGGACCGGGGGCAGTTGTCGCTGATGGTGGATCACCGGACCACGGCCGAGGAGCCGGGCCTGGAGGAGGTCATGCGCGAGCGGGGCTGGCAGGAGCGCGACGGCGGCTGGTGGCGAGCCGTGTTCGCCGACGAGGACCCCTCGGCGGCGAGGTCCGCGGCACGGCTCCTGGTCGCCGACGTCCGCGGCCGTGGTTCGGTCTGTCCGGACGAGCTGGTCGCCTGGGAGCTGACGGTCAACGACCACGGCCGCCTGTGGCTGCCGGGCATCGGCATGCCGGTGAACTGAACTCCGCCCGACGCTTCACCGGGCGCTCCGCGCCTAGCCGATGTGCGTCTTGACCTGCTCGTAGACCGTCTGGTCGCCGTGCAGGTCACTGTGGCCCAGGCAGGCGGTGACGGTGTTGACGGCACCGGAGAGTGCCACGCTCTCGCTGGGGCTGATGATCATGTCGCACGGTGAGCGCCAGGTGGCGTAACGGGCGGAACCGGGAGTCTCGTCACCGGCGTTGAGCGAGTTCAGGAACTCGGATCCCGGTCGCATCTCCACACACGGAGCGCCTCCGCACCAACGCGCGGCGTCCGTCCCGTGGTTGGGTCCCGCCAGGGAAACCCATGCGTCGACCTTGGCCGCGCCCTCGAGGTTCCTGAGGTAGTAGCGGGAGGACAGGGCGCCCATGGAATGGGTGACGAGGTCGACCTTGGTCGCGCCGGTGCGGTGCAGGACCCGGTCGATCTCCTCTGCGAGCCGTGCGGCGGTGGTGGTGTTGGACTGCGTGGCGTCGTACGTCCACCGATCGAGGTGGTCGGCGGGCCATCCGTCGGCCTGGAAGCGGTCGGCCATGGTCCGCCACGTGGCACCGTCGGAGTTCCAGCCGTGGACGAAGACGATGGGGTCGGGGCCCGCGGCCCGGTGCCGGCCGTCGGCCGCGGACCCGGACACGGCGCCGGCTGTGACGGCGACGGGCGCAGCAGCGGTGGCGGCAGACGCGGCGGTGGCGGCGGCAGACGCGGCGGTGGCGGTGCCGGCGGGAAGTGCGGGCGCGAGTGCGAGGAGGAGCAACAGGCTCCGCGACAGAATCCTGATCATCCGCGCTTTGTAGCGCGCCGGTGACAGAAGCGGCAGGTCCCGGCGTGCAGCCTCACCCGACCGGTGGCGGTGTTTCACCGCAGAAACGTGACAGCCCGACGGTAGGACGGACTCCGACGACAGTGCGGCCGGGTCCCAGGCCTCGCCAACGGGAAGGTCCCAGGGGTGTGCTGCGGCGGCGGGCGCCGTGAGGCGGGCATGCGTTCGTCAGGACAGCAGATCCAGCAGCGCGGCGCCCTTGTCGGTGAGCTGGAGCCGGACCTCGCGGCCGCGGCGCGCGCGCCGCAGCAGGCCCGCGCGCACGAGCTGGCCGCAGTGGTACGTGGCCGTGCTGACCGTGACGTGTGCGTGCTGGGCGGTCTCCGACACCGACGGCTGTCGGTGGGCGTCGCGGAGGATCGCTGCGCGGACCGGGCCGAGGACCAGGCCCAATGTGTCGGAGGCCGTACGGCGCTCCGCCTCCGCGCACTCGGTCAGCCTCCCCAGTCCGGGCAGCGGGTAGCCGATCCAGATGAGGTCCGGGGCCTCGGCGCTGTACGCACAGGCCGAGAACCCCGAGGCGAGCGGTGCCAGGACCAGACGGCGTCGGCCGGGGCCCACGTGGTGCGAGGGACAGGCGTGGGGAAGCTCCAGCAGGCCGTCGGCGTAATGGACGGCGGCGCCCAGGGTGTTGAGCATCGCGTCGAGACCTCCCGTCACGGCGGCGACTCCGACGCGTTCCGCTTCGCGGAGGAACAGTCCGTCCGCCCGCCGCCATAACGGGGAGAAGCCGGACCAGACCGAGTTCGCCAGCCGTCGGTAGGCGTCGACGAAGCTGCGGGGACGGTCGGAGATCTTCCGCCAGGGTTCGGGGACGGCGTCGCCGAACCGCTGGGCGATCTCCTGCTGAAGCACATCGGCGTCGAGGGCGTCCAGCTCGTCCTCGACCGCCGTCGTGCTCGCCGCGGGCCCGGCGTCGTGAACCCCTCGCACGAGCGCGAGGCTGTCGGGGAACCACGGGGCACCCGAAGTGAGTAGAGGCCGCAACAGGGCGGCGTCGCCAGGCCGAGCCGTCTCCCGGACGCCCCGGCGCCATGCCTCCGGCATGCCCTGGGGCCGGTCACCGAAGACACCCGTGAGGACGGAGAACAGTGTCGTTCCGGGATGCCGGCTGACCGACAGATGCACGTGCTCCAGCCGCCCGATCGGAACGGTCGCGCTCTTCGACATGCAGCCCCCGCAGTACTGCGATACCCCCGCTTCTTCCTCGCGATCGTATCCGCGGGCGGGAGGAAGAAGGGCATCGTCGGAGGACTCCGGCGCGCCGCCGAAGTCCCCCTCGTCGCATGGCATCCGTGGCGTCAGCGCTGTCCGGCACACCGCCGGGCGGCTCAGGTCAGGCGCTGCCCGTCCACGCCACGTACAGGTGGTAGGTGATCTCGCCGGCGCTCCTGCACTCGTAGACGAACCAGTACTGGTTGCGGACGCCGTTCTGCCCCGCGTTGTTGCACTGGTACCACGCGATCTCCCGGGTGTAGCCGTGGAAGGTGCGGTGGTACACCAGGTTGTAGTCGGCGGCCGAGGCGCTGGAGGCGCTGGAGGTACCAGGGGCGCTGGAGGTACCAGGGGTACTGGAGGCGCTGACGGCGCTGACGGCCGTGGGCCGGGCCGTGATGGCGTCCGACGTCTGGGCCGTCGCGGGGCTCGCGAGCCCGCCGATCGACAGCACGCCTGCCGCCAGGGCGACCGCAGCCCGGGCCGAATTTCTACGTAACAAGGTCATACACCTTTCATCCGCCTGGATGCCCCCGCATCCAGGTCCGACGACGGCCGGACCGTGCGCCGCCAACGACACGTGGGCGACGGCGCGTTCGGGCGGCATCGGCTTTCCGTCCGGTTGCCCCGGCCGACGCGTCCAGTCTGTCCAGGCCGGTCGGCGGCTCCCAGCCTTTCGAATACCCTCGAAACGGCCCCGCCGGCCAGGAGAGCTCCTCTGGGTAAGGTCAAGGCATGCCAGCCGTGTGCAGGGACGTCATGCGGAACGGGGAACGGCAACGCGGAACGGGGAACGGGAAACGGGGAACGGGGAGAAGTGACCATGGATGTCGCTGTGGCAGGCGGACTCACGTACGGAGTGGGTGGACAGCGTCTGGACGTGTATCGGCCCGCGCCGGCAGCACACACCGCTTCACCCGTCGTGCTGCTCTGGCACGGAAGGGGGGCGGACGAGCGGGACGTCCTCGCACCGCTCGCCCGGGCTGCCGCTTCCCTCGGCGTGGTGTGTTTCGTTCCGGACTGGCGGCCGGACGCCGACGACGGCGGCCGGACCCACCTCCGTGCATCCGCGCTCTTCGTCCGGCAGAACGCGGGCGCATTCGGCGGGGACACCGGACGGATCGCACTTGCCGGCTGGTCCCTTGGAGCCAACGCGGCGACGGCCGCGGCCATGGACCCGCGCGCGCTCGACGGCTGGCGACCCCGGGCCGTCGTGGGCATCGCGGGCGCGTACACACGACCCCAACCGCTGACGGGCCGCACGCCGATCGACGAACTGGCAGAGGCGGAGGAATCGCTGCCGGCCGTCCCTGTCCGGCTGATCCACGGCACCACTGATCCTGTCGTGACCGTCCAGGAGTCGCGGCGCTTCCACACGGCGCTGCAGCACCGCGGCTGGCCCGCCTCGCTCGACGAGCCCGACGCCGACCACGCCGGCGTGATCATGACCGAGTACGAGCCCGAGTCCTGCCGCTGCCGTTCCAGCCACACCCCTCACGTCGTAGAAGCCGGAATCCGGACCGCCCGCCTCCTCGCCGACGCCGCCCACCGCATACCCCGCGCCTGCCAAGCGGTCCCCTGAGCCGTGAGCCTCCTGACCCCTGCGCTGGGCGTCGGCGCCCCGGAGAGGCCCGCACGAGCCTCGCGGCGCCGGCTCCTCCTGCGGTGCACCCGACCGGGTCGGCGGCCTGGTGGACTCAACCGCCCGGCCACGGACCATACTGGTCGGGCCCTGATCACCCACTGGACGGTTCCATGGCCAAGAGCAGCCCTTCATCAACCACTGCCCCCGACACCGCCTGGCTCGGATGTGGGCGTCACCGCGGGCCAGAGGCCGAGCGGGACGTCCGGCGCAATCTGATCGCGCTCAAGGCGGCCGGGGTGATCGACGACTTCCTGGACCTCGACCCCGTGGAGGCGGCCCGCTCGACCGACATGTTCCCCCGGGACGCGTCCGCCGACCCCGGTCCGTCGGCCCGCCGTCTCTTCGAAGCGCGCTGGCGGGTGACCGACGGCGCCACCGTGCGCGCCCAACTCACCACGTACGAGCCGGCGTCCCGCCGCGCCGACAGCGAGGGCGAGGTCGCCTGGGTGCTCGCCGCCGAGGCGGAGCGGCGGTGGGAGGCGAGCTGGCCCTCACCCGCCACCGTGTTCTGGCCCGACAGCGACCAGGTCGCCTGGGATCACGACAGCGTGGCGGGCGTGCGTCTGCGGGCGGCCAACTACCTGCCGAAGGACGACGGAGAGCTGCGGCGCCTGCTGCGTGAGTGCACCCGGCAGAGCTGGTTCATCCATGTCGTGGTGCACGAGGCGATGACACCGGACGAGCTGGGGCGACGACCGGTCACGGCGTTCCTGCCGCCGAGCCTGAGGCACCAGGTGATCGAGCACCGGGCCACGCCGGAGCAGGCGCTGATCGCCGACTTCGTGATGAGGCGCGAGCTGGGTGTCGGGCTGCCCCGCGGCGGTGCCGTCGTCCTTCCCTCGACACCGCAGGCCACGGGTTACGACGCCGAGCGCTTCACCGTACGCGACGTCTTCCTCGACGGCACGGAACCGACCGAACTTCTGCGCAAGGTCACGGAGTACGCCTCGCTGCCGCGTCCGCTGCCGGCCGACGCCGAAGCGGCCCTGACACGCCTCCGCCAGGGCTGGCACCTCCTCACCGACCACGAGGAGCTCGTCCACGCGCGGGCCATGGTCACCCGGTACGCCAAAGCGCTCCAGGCCATGACGGAGTCGTGCGACCTCTACCGCGAGGCAGCGGAATCCGCGCTGGCCGCACTGGCCGAGGCAACCGGGGGCAGCGGCCCGCCCGAGACGCCCGCGCCGGCTGCGGTCGACCAGGAGACCGCTCCACGGAAGGCCTTCACGAGAAGGCTCCCTCTCTTCCGTGGTCCGAACCGCTGAAGAGAGGCGGGGGTGAGTCCGGTGCTGCCCTCTGTGTCATGGTTCTCTGAGAGCTCCTGACATGTTGGACGAGGGCAGCGCTCCGGGCAGCGCTCCGGGCAGCGACCTGTCCGCGCGGGAAACGATCATTTCGCCGGTCACGACATCGACGGGTCGTCAGCGAATGTGGATGTGGCTGAGGGGCTGTTCGGATCGGATCCGCCGGACGGCCCCCAGTGGGCAGCGTGCAGGACCCCCTCGACGTCGCCGGCCCACCTGAACTGGTCCTCGTCCTCGTCCTGCTCCAGGATGCCGGCGGCCACGAGCTGGAGCAGGATCTCGTGCAGGGCTCGGCCCACCGGGTTCTCACTCCAGAAGACCCATTTCAAAGAGGCGAAGCGTTCATGCTCGCCGAAGATGCCGAGCGCCTTCCCCAACTGGTACGCCGCGCCGTCGGAGTCTGTCCAGTCTGCCAGTTGCTTGGAGAAGTCCATCGGTCGATGATGCCAGACGCCGGCGGGGCTCAAGCACCGGGCGTCGGGGCAGGGGCGGCGTGGGCTCCTGAGTGTGGCGGCGGGCACTCCCTGGGAGTGCGCGTAGGTGCGGACGAAGGTGTCGAGGGGTCTGGCCGAGCGGGAGTTCTCCCGCGGCCGCGTCGGTGGCGACGGTGGCGACGGTGGCGACGGTGGCGACGGTGGCGACGGTGGCGACGGTGGCGACGGTGGCGACGGTCAAGGCATACCCATCGCGCGCAGGGCACGCAGCAGGCGCAGGCGCTCCACCGCGGACCGGTCGTAGCGGCGGTGACCGCCGGCGCTGCGGGTGACACCACGCAGCAGGCCGCGCTCGGTGCAGTAACGGACGGCCTTGACCGACACGCCGACCTCGGCGGCCAGACCCCCGATCGTCCACTCGGACCTCATCCTTGAACCTCCCCCTGGGACGGTTGCTGACGTATGCCACGAGCCGCGCGGGCAGCCGTCCGGGCGGCGGATCGGACCTGCCCCGGCTGCGCGCGTCCTGGTGCGCGCGAGCGGGGCACGATGCAGAAGGGACCTTCTCCCATGGCGGACTTCATCCTGGTCGCGGGCGGCTGGCTCGGCGGCTGGGCCTGGCGCGACGTGGCCGGTGAACTGGCCCGGCGCGGTCACCGCGCGCGTCCCGTCACCCTGACCGGTCTCGGCGAGCGCAGGCACCTGGCACGTCGGGACACGGGCCTCAGCACGCACGTGGACGACATCGTCCACGTACTCGACCACGAGGAGGCGACCGGCGCCATCGTCGTGGGCCACAGCTACGGGATCTTCCCGGTGGTGGGCGCCGCCGACCGCAGGCCGGAACGGATCGGCAGGATCGTCTACCTGGACACCGGAGTGCCGCAGGACGGGGACACCGTGAAGGACGGCTTCATGGACGAGGCCCGCAGAGCCGCGGTCGAGGAGATGGTGGCCGCCGACGGCGACGGCTGGCGGTTCCCTCTGCCGCCCGAGGACCAGCTCGGTGAATGGGGCAGTCTCTCGGGAATGGACGAGGAGGCCCTGGCCAGGATGCGGCGCCTCGCGGCACCTCACCCGTACGCCTGCTTCACCGAACCGATCAGCCTGGGCGGGGCGGTGTGGAGCCTTCCGAGCAGCGCGGTCTTCTGCACGCACAACGGCGTGTCCATCGCGATGGTGGAGGCGCTCTACGAGGCCGGTGACCCGCGCGTGTCAGGCGCGGTCGGCACCGACGCGACCTTCTTCGAACTCGCCACGGGCCACTACCCGATGCTGTCCGTCCCCCTCGCGCTCGCGGACGTTCTCATCGACGCGGCTTCGGGCGGAGGCAGGCGCCTGGGCACGCAGACCTGAGCCTGCGGCACTGCACCGCGACGGCGCGGGCGGGTCGGTCGAACCGCGTGGAAGGGAATGCGCGCCTCCGGCGGCGAGGCGGCGGGCGCGACGGCGGAGGCGTTCGTCCGTATCTCGGTCACGCAGGTAACGGCCGGCGACGTCTCTCCGTACCTCGGTCGTTCATGCGCCGGCCATCCGCAGGTTCACGACCGGCGATACGTTTCGCCGGTGGATATGCCCACCGGAGCCCGTTGGCTCGCGATAGGTCTGGGGGCCCTCTTGGTGCTCGCCAACGCCCCCGCGCCGCGCCGTCTACGAGCCGACGAACCCGCCGTACGGCTGGCGGCGTGGCTGGACGTGTCGGACGCCCTCTCCATCGCCTCTCTCTTGCTCAGCAGTCTGCTCGACAGCACCGTCCTCTTCGGCGTCGGCTGCGGCATCTGGGGCGCCGCCACGGTGGTGAGGATCGCCCGCGTCGTCCGCGCACGCCGAAAGCTCCCGAGCGCTCCCGCGGACTCGGTTCGCGACGGAACCGGCATCGACGACTGACGGCGCTCGGGTGGGTGGGCAGGGGCTGCCGCGCCGTCGGCCGATCCGGAAGCGGCTCTCGCGCCCTTGGCCGCTCCCCCGCCGTCGGCCGCGCCCTGGCCACTCCCCCGCCGTCGGCCGCGCCCTCTAGCCGCTCCCCCGCCGTCGGCCGCGCCCCCTAGCCGCTCGCGCGCCCCCCGCGCCGCGCCCCAGGCCGCTTCAGTGTCGACGGTACGCAGGGCCTCTCGGCGCGGAGCGGTTTCGGGATCGGCGGTCGGTCCAGAACGCGGGGCGTGCGCCGAGGGTCGAGGCCTGAGGCGTCACCCGCCGTTCCGAGCCACAGAAGGGCCGTTCGCGGGGCGATTGTTGGCCGGGCGCTGACCTGTCCCTGCGCGTCTGGGCCTCTAGCATTCGAGCACCCCCGCCCGTACCGGCGGGGTACGGGGGTCAGACGTCTGACATGTGCATGATAGTTCAACCGTTGCCGGCTGCACCACCCCTCCGTACGGCCCGCTCCTCGATCCACCGCAACAGGTCCGTGACGGCCGCCCGACCCTACGGCGCGCCGCACCCCCCAGCTCGCGGCCGGACGCCCCCGCGTTCGCCCGGCACCGAAGCACCGGATGGGAGAAGCATGAGAATCCCCTTACTGGTGAGCGGAGCGATCATCGCCCTGTTCGCCTCCGTCCTGCCCGCGCAGGCAAGCCCCTCGTCGATCGCCGACCCGCCCCCGGACAGGATCGTCATCGACATCGCCACGGTGAACGGCTCCGGCTGCCCTCTGGGTACGGCCGCCGTCGCCGTGTCGGAGGACAACACCGCCTTCACCGTCACGTACAGCGAGTACCTGGCGCAGGCGGGCGGCAACTCCTCCCCCACGGCAGCCCGCAGGAACTGCCAGCTCAACCTTCTGGTGCATGTGCCCCAGGGGTTCACCTACGCGATCGCCAGCGCCGACTACCGCGGCTACGCGTCCCTCCAGCCCGGAGCGAGCAGTACCGAGAAGGCCTCGTACTACTTCCAGGGATCGCCGAACACCGCGTCCCGGACGCACACCTTCCGAGGCCCGTACGAGGACAACTGGCAGGCCACCGACGCCACCGACTGGGCGCAGCTCGTGTGGGCACCCTGCGGCGTGCAGCGGAACTTCAACATCAACACCGAGCTCCGTGTGGACGCCGGCACGTCGAAGCCGGCGGCCACCAGCTACATGACCATGGACTCCACCGACGGCGACATCAGCACCATCTACCACCTCGCGTGGAAGCAGTGCCCCAGGAAGTGACGCCCTGAGAGCCCGGCCGGGTACGCCTTCCCGGCCGGGCTCTGTTCCCGAACAGTCGCGCGTCCGGGGTACGGTCCCTGGCCGACCGACAAGGCGTACTCGTCCCGGGCGATTCGCCGTCACCCGCAGCGACGCGGAACCCGGGCGGTGGGCAATCTGTACGGCGGGCTGCTTCTAGCGGTCCGAGCCCCAGCGCCAGAGGAGTTCGCCACCTTCGGGCACCGCGGCCCAGCGGGCGGCGGCCGCGTCCAGGCGGGGCCCCGTTCTCGCGAGAGCCTCCGCGTCCAGCGGCGCCGGGCCGACGCCGCGGCCTTCCGTGGAGAGGCTCCGCCAGACCCGATAGGCCCAGTTCACCGACAGCTCGGCCGCCATGACGGCGTCGCCGCCCCGGCGCAGCACCTTCAACCCGGAGCGGCGGTGCCGCCCCGGCGTGACGAGCTCGAAGCCCTGAAAGGTGGCGCCGCGCGCCGTCGCGCCCCAGAAACCGTCCTCGATGCCGAGGGCCGTCTCCACCACGGCGTGCACCAGGTCGTGCGGCATGCTGGGACCGTCCGGCTGGGCGGGGAGCCTCACGTCGGGCCCCTTTCGGGCGCGGACCAGAATCTCGTGCTGATTGCCCGGCAGCTTCCGGAAGACCATCTCCATCACACACGACGGTAGGCGGGGCCGCCCCGTCCGCCAATCGCTTTTCCCGGATCCTGGTCGCGCAGGACGGGGAGCAGCCAGCAAACGTTCGGACGAACCACAGCTGGGAAGAGCCCGTGAACACCGCCGCCCGCCTGCCGGCCCACCGGATCGGTAAATCCGGCAATCCGCCGAGTGGAGACGCCTTCAACGGTCTGCCGTTGGCGTGCGCGTCCAGGCGGTGGCCGCCCGCCGCCCTCCTCCCATGCCCTGGGTCGCCATCTGCTGACGCCATTGACGGGTGTGAGCCGTGCTGTCACGATGCCGAGCGGCATTCCCATCCTCAGATCGGATCCCCGCAGATGACCCAGCGCAGGACCCGCTTCACGATGCGCGCCGCCGCTGTCCTCGGGCTCTTCGGCCTCCCCGCCGCCCTTCTGACTGCACCAGCAGCGCAGGCCACGACCTCACAGTGCGCGTACACCTGGATCCCCGGCGCCGTCTACGGCGAGGTCACCGATGTGACCCTCATTTCCCAGGGCCGGACGCTGAAATTGTGGAACGACAAGGGCGCTGATCTCTACAGCTATGCGGAGATCACCTCCGGCTACCAGTCGGGCGACCAGGTCTGGATCGACCGGAGCTACAACCACATGCCGCTCGGGGACAGGCACCCCAGCAACTTGCAAGTCGACATGAACGGCGGCTGGTTCCAGTGCGGGCCGTTCAGCCGCAGGTATTCCGGCGTCGTCAACAGCTGGCACTACGCCGTACGCGCGTGCATGCGACCCGTCAACGGTATCTCGCACTGCGGTAGGTGGAACGTCGACCAGTAGTTGTCACCAGCCCGGACGGAGGCCGAACCCGACGAGCGGTCGCGCGGCGTCGCTCGCCCTCGGGCGTACTCCCGAACCGGCTCCACGCCTCGGTGTGTCCGGTCAGCTCTCGGTGTCGGGCGGCGACCGCGTCGGCGCCCCGGCCGAGTGTCAGTGGTCATGCCGAGCGACGACCGTTCGTAGCAGCCCCGGCCGAGGGTGGCTCCGCAGGCGCCCGCTGTGGCCGGCGAAGCCGGCCGAGCCGGGTGTTGGTGAGGCGGTCGCTGTCGGGGCCGGGGTCGGGGTGACGGGTACTGGGACGCGCCGCGGCCGGGTTCACGCGAGCGACGGCCAGCGGTCGGCGGCCCACTCCAGCCAGCCCGGCGATCCAGGAGGCGGATTGCCGATCTCGTTCCCGCCGAGTTCGGCCGCGTCGGGCTCCTCGAAGAGCGTCCTCCACTGAACGAGGTCCGCTTCGCTCATCGGGAAGGTCTGATCCGGGGTGGCCGACTGGCGATGGGCGATGCGAGCACGTTGGGTCTCATGGTCCACCGGCACGTACACGAGGCGGCAGTCGGCCCCCGCGGACTGCACCAGCCAGCGGATCGCGGACCTCTCGTCACGGGACCAGCAGCCGAAGTCCAGGACCGCATTGGTCCCCACTCTGAGCGCCTCCAGGCCGAGCCAGAGCAGCCGTCCTTCCAGCACGTCGCGCTTCCCGTCCGCCTCGGGCTCGCCGAACAACGGAATCATCCACTCGTCAGGCGTCAGTCGCAGGGCGCCGTACTCCTCAGCGAGTTGTCGCGCCCTCGTGGTCTTGCCGGCTCCGGGCAGGCCGATCATCAGGAACAACGTGCTCACATCTTGATCGTAATCGGGAAGAGCAAGTGATACGGCATGCTTTTTGATGGCAAGGCGGCGGTGTTCCGACCCACGCGCTTCTCGCCTCCCCGCGGTGGCCTGTGATCTCCGGCTCGGAGGCGCGCGGTGGCCGTCCTGGAGCGCCTCACCCAAGTGAACCCGACGATCAAGGGCGGGGCGATCAGCACGCCCTGTGCCGAGGCGCTCTGCCGCCGGGCGCGTCCGGCGGGTCCGGTGGACCCGGCAGGTCCGCCGGGCGCTGAGCGGTCAGGTCTGCGGCAGGTTGCCCGTCTGTGCCGCTCGGTCGTTGCCCTTGGCGTAGCCGGCCACCGCCGCGCTGACGAGTGCGTGGGCCGTCGAGTCCGTGGGGTCGATGTACTGCAGGGCGATGTAGCGGTTCACCGGGGCCTCGAAACGCTTCTCACCGGCCAGGTACAGGTCCTTGGTGTCCTGTCGGATCTGGTCCTCGATGCTGCCCTTCTTCTCGTCGAGAGCCTGCTCGCCGTACTTCCCGAGGATGTCGGTGATCATCTGCTCCACGAAGGCCGCGCCGGTGTCCATGGCCACCGGCACGAGGACCGCTCCGACGCCGACGCTCGCGGCCGTGGAGGGCAGCGCCGCGACGCCCGCTCCGACGAGGGCCCCGGTGCCGAGTTCGATCCACCTCTGTGTCTTCTCGTGCGCCTTCTCGTACGCCTCGTACGCCTTCTCCCCCTCGGCCTTGATCTGCTCACCGCGAGCGTGGTCGAGCAGCCCCTGCACCTCCGCGCCGGTCGTGATCACGAACAGGGCGGGGCCCTGGTCGGGCAGCGGAGTGTTGTGGTCGGGGCGCACCATCGTGTCCAGTCGGGCGGTGGTGGCGATCTGCTCGGCCAGCGAGACGGTCTCGTAGGCATCGGGGTGCTGTCCCAGAGCCGTCAGGAAGTCGATGGCGACCTCGCGGCTGACCGTGACGTGCGAAGCGTGATCCGCGAGACGCGGTGCGAAGACGCTCTGCTGGCCGCCGTTGTCGAGGGCCCAGTGGAGGTCGTCGATGTATCCGGCGCCGATGCGTCCCATGCTCTCCGCCAACGCCTCCTGGTCCTTGAGCAGCTTCGCGTCGCTGTACGTCTCCATGACGCTCTGGGTGAGCTTCGCGGTGGTCTCGTCCTGGACGAGGACCGGCCGCGGATCGTCCCAGGCGTGCCCCAGCGTCGCCGCCTCCAAGGCGTGGCCGAGCGCGGACGGCACGTACGCCTCGGTGCCCTTCGTGTTGTGGGGATCGTTGCGGCCGACGTCCGGGAAGGACTCAGCGCCGCCTTCGCGTGCGAAGTAGTCGAGATAGTTCGTGACGGGCTGCCCGTCCTCCTTTCCGAGGTCGGGCTGGACACCCACCTTGAGCGTCCCGTCCGTGTCGTACGCCGGCGGTGGCTCCTGCGTGAAGAACTGTTTCGACGCCTCGGGGCTGTGGCCGAGGGCTTCGAGGACGCCGGTCAGCGGGTCGTAGCCCGCCCCGTTGAGGCCGGACGGATTGAAGATGTTCTGCTGCCAGGCGTCGCGCTTGTTGTCGGCGAACATGTGCGGGTACTTCTCGTGCAGTTGGACCACGTGTCCGGCGATCGGGTTGAGGAAGCGCGGGTCGTAGTCGCCGTAGCGCAGGATCCCGGCGAGCGCCTGGTATCCGTACACCCCCATGGTGTCGCCGGGGTACAGGGGCAGCTTCTGGGTGCCGAGCCTGCGGAACTCGGCCGACCAGTCGCCGAGCGGGTTGACGGGGACGCCGTTGCCGCCGGGTACGAGGATCCTGCTGTCGGGGTCGGTCGCCGTGGCGAGGGTGAGGCCCAGGTTCCGCTGGAGGTCCTGGACGTCCTTCAGCTGCTCTTCCTTGGGGCCGGCGGTGGTGTGCGTGTCCGTGGACATCTGGGCGAAGAGGTCCAGGGTCCCCTTGGGGCCGAGTTTCTCGTAGAAGGAGGTGGTGAACTCGACGGACGACTGGTTCGCCGCCAACAGCTGGTTGAGCTGGAGGAGTTCGGCATGGGTGAGGCTCCTGCCGGTAGCTCCCTTGGCGGCCAGCTCGTAGGCGCGCTGAGCCTCCTCCGCGTCCAGGCTGGTGTACTTGGGGACGGTGAAGTCGTGGGCGTCGCCGACGTTCGCCGCCAGGGCGAGCCGGAGTGACTCGTCATCGGCCGTGCAGCCGGCGACGATGGCCCGTATCCGCTCGGTCCAGGCGTCCAGATCGGCCTTCTCCTCGGCCCGTGCTCGATCCATGTCCGGGTCGTGGCGGGTCGAGGCGTCGGCGGACACGGGGTACCGGGCCGTGACCAGGCCCTGGCTGTCCACGACGATGCCCGCCTTCTCCGCGCCGTCGACGATCTCCTGGAGGGCGTCCTTCGCCCTCTTGAACGCGGTGTACCCGTCGAGCAGGAGCTGGTGTATGCCCTTGGCCTCCTTGGCCGCGTCGTCGAACTCCTTCGCGACCTTGCGGATGAACGCCTGGCTGACCTCCGCGTTCACTCCCGCCCAGTCCGCCTTGTCGGCCTTGCTCTGCATCCCGTCGCGGGCGTCGCCGGCCAGCAGCGCGAGCTTGCTCGCCATCGCCGACCAGTCGTCGACAGCGGTCTTGAGCTTGTCGAGCGGCGCGTGCATCACGTCGAAGTACGTCAGCATGGTTCGCCCCCGCCTACTTCAGCAGCTCGTTGATCCTGGACACGGCCATCAGGTCGCCCCGGATCTCCGCGTCGTCCTTGGCGTGCGCCGCGACCGAGTAGTCCAGGTGGTTGGAGATCTGCGCGCAGGCGTCCCGCAGGGTCCCCAGCTGCGTGTACCACCGTTCGTGCAGCTGCATCAGCTGGGCGCCGCAGGTGAACTGGGCGGCGGTGAGCGCCGCTGCCGCCTCGTAGTTCGACACCCGTACGGTCTCGGCGTCGCGCTTCACCCCCTCGTACAGCGCGTACGCGTCCGCGCCGATCGGGCCCAGTGCGTCGCTCTTGACGGCCAGGTCGGGCGTGGCGCCGCCGCCTCCGGTCTGGTTCAGCCGCATCGCGACGGCGGGCTTGTCGACCGCGTCCGCACCCGCCTGCCGCCATTCCTCCTCG
Organism: Streptomyces sp. NPDC127092; assembly: GCF_042722475.1. Classification (NCBI taxonomy): domain Bacteria; kingdom Bacillati; phylum Actinomycetota; class Actinomycetes; order Kitasatosporales; family Streptomycetaceae; genus Streptomyces; species Streptomyces sp. NPDC127092. The sequence continues at coordinate 148,579 of NZ_JBHXFE010000005.1, read as the reverse complement.
AACGACATACGTTCCCCCGCTTCGATGTGTCGTGCGTGTCAACATGTCGTGCCTGGTGCGCGTGTCGTGCAGTCGCTCGCGTGTCGTACCTGGTGCGCGTGACGTGCAGTCGTTCTCGTGTCGTGCCATGGTTCGCGTGACGTCAGTCGCTCGCGTGTCGTGCCGTGGTTCACGCGCCTTGCCGTCGTTCGCGTGCCCTGCCTTGCCATGGTTCTCGAGATGTGCCATGGGGTACGTGCCGTGCCCTGTGTGCCGCGTGCCGTTCCCATCGGTACCAAGCGCTCACCGTACGGACGCCTGGCCGTCGGCGCCAGAGGCGGGTGAGCCGTACCCGGGCCGTCGGGCCGTCGGGCGGTCGGGCGGTCGGGCCGTCGGGCCGTCGGGCCGTCGGGCCTTACAGATCAGGCCCCGTCCTTGAGCCGGGAGAGGTGAGCGGCGCGGTGGGAAGGCTACGTTGCGGCCGCCCGCATCAGTTCGGCGGTGCGGGGATCGGCCGGGAAGAACGTCTCGATGGCGATCTCGTCCAGCGTCACGTCCCGCGGCGAACCGAACACCGTCGTCGTGTAGAGCAGCGCGAGTTCGCCGTGGTCGGTCGCCAGTCGCAGGGGAACCACCAGGTCGTCCGCCGGACCGTATCCGGAGGGTCCGGACGGGTCCGCCGCGGGGGCGGGGTAACTCTCCAGCTCGGCGAGGAGTTCCGCGAGGCCGGCGAGCGCCGTCCGCTCCCACTGGCGCCGGACCCGGCGCAGCACATGGGCCCGCCACTGGGCGAGGTTCAGGATGCGCCCCGCCAGGCCGTCGGGGTGCAGCGTCGCCTTCAGGACGTTGAACCGCGGGTCCGTGCCCCCGTCCCCCGCGCCGCGGACGTCGCCGAGGAACAGCTCTGCCGCGCGGTTCGCGGCCACCAGCTCCCAGCACACGTCGACCGCGAGCGCGGGATGCGGTTCGTGCCCCCTCAGGACCGCTTCCACCGCCTCGCGCGCCGCGCCCAGGTCGGCGAGTGCACGCTCCGGGTGTACCGGCGCGAAACCTCCTGCCATGTAGAGGGCGTTGCGTTCGCGCAGCGGCACCTCCAGCTCGTCGCACAGACGCCGGATCATGTCGCGGCTCGGATTCGCCCGCCCCGTCTCGATGCAGCTCAGATGCCGGGTGGACAGCTCGGCGGCGAGCGACACGTCGAGCTGGGAGCGCCGACGGCGCTCGCGCCAGCGCCGCAACAGCACTCCGACGGGTTCAGTGAGGGGCGTCGTCATGGCTCCCAGGCTTCCCGGCCGCGCGCGCAACGGCAATGACCTCGGAGGTCATCGACAGTCGGACTCCGCAGCCCGCACAGTCGTCCACCGGAGGCACACCGACGGCGGTTGTCTCCTCGCAGCGACGACCCGACGAAAGGATTCCGGCCATGACCGAGGTGACCGTCCAGCACATCCAGCACACTTGCGCCCAGCCCGTCGAGGAGTACGTACGGTTCTGGAACGCCGACACCGAGGAGGAAGGGCACCGCGCCGCGGCGGCCGCCTTCGCCGACGACGTCGAGTACTGCGCGCCCATCGGCCTCCTGAGCGGCGCCCAGGCCCTGGGGGACTTCCGCGAGCGGTTCGCCGGCCACCTGGGCGCCGTCGAGTTCCGCCTGCGCGAACGCCCGCAGACCCACCACGCCCGCGCCCGGATCGCCTGGGAGGTCCTCACCGGGGACGGCGCCTCGTTCGCCATGGGCACGGACATCCTCCAGTTCGACGCGTACGGGCGGATCAGCTCCGTCACGGTGTTCCTCGACCGCGCGCCCGAGGGCTTCGATCCGGAGGCTCAGGACGCGGCCGCGTCCTGAGCGGCGAGCCCCTCGCCATGGACGAGGGGCTTCTTCACCCACCACCGCCGGTCGGAGCGCGTGGCCCCGACCGGCTGGGTGGCCAATGGGTCAGCAGCAGGCCGGGTCCCCGGCGACCGAGTGCCGCACCTGGGACGCCGGGCCGTGGGCGACCGCGGTGGCCGTGGCGATGCCGAGAACGCTGAGGGTGATGGCCGCGGCCACGAGGAGCTTCTTCATGTCGTTCCCTCTTTCTCTGTTGTCTTTTTCGTTGTGCCGCCTGGTGCTCAGTCCTCGAAGTCGGTGCCTCGGCTGACCGATTCCCAGGCCCGGGCCTCCGCCAGGGCCGCCTCGGCGTGGGCGGTGATCGCGTCGAACGCGTCGTTGCCCAGGGCGAGTCGCAGGGGCGTGTGCTCGCTGTCGAGCGCCCGCAGGATGGCGGCGGCCGCCTTCTCCGGGTCACCGGCCTGCTTGCCGTCGCTGTCCGGAAGCGCTGTACGCACCGCGCCGACGGTCTCGGCGTACTCCGGCATCTCGGCCGTCAGTTGCAGTGCGCCGCCACCGGCGAACGAGGTGCGGAACGAGCCGGGTTCGACGATCAGCGCCTTGATCCCGAACGGGGCCACCTCGGCCGCGAGCGCCTCCGTCAGCCCCTCCAGGGCGAACTTGGTCGCCGAGTAGGCACCGACTCCGGGGAAGGACAGCCGCCCTCCCATGCTGGTCATCTGCACGACGGCGCCGGACTTCTGACTGCGCATGTGCGGCAGGACCGCCCTCGTGAGTCGGGCGGGTCCGAAGAAGTGCAGCTCCATCAGGTCCCGGAGTTCCCTGTCAGTGGTCTCCTCCACCGCGCCCACGAGGCCTCGGCCGGCGTTGTTCACCAGGACGTCGATCCGGCCGAATCGTGCGACCGCCTCGGCGACCGTCGCGTCGACGGCGTCGGCGTCCGTGACGTCCAGGGCCACCGGAACCAGCCGGCCCGGATACGTCGCCGCGAGCTCGTCCAGGACGGCCGGTCGACGGGCCGCCGCGATGACCGTGTCACCGGCGTCCAGGGCGGCCTCGGTGATGCTCCGGCCGAAGCCGGACGTGGCACCGGTGACGAGCCACACCCTCCCGGGCGCGGACGTGTCCGGCCTCGGATCTTGCGTGTTCAATCCCCCTCCTCGGCTTTCCCGCGCCGCCTGTGGAGCGGCGCACCGCGAGCATGCCCGAGCGTCTTCCGGCCGTGTTGCCGTTGCGTCGCCGACGTCTTCTCCTTCCGTACCGAGCCGGGTACCCCTTCCGCACCGAGCCGGATTCCCCTTCCGTACCGAGCCGGACGGGGGCGCGGTGCGGCGCGGCGCGGGAGTTGCCGGGGCGGGGCCCGGTGGAACCGGATGGGGCCGGGTGGGGCCGGGCGGACCTAGGCCGTTTCCTTCGGATCACCTTCTACGGTCTTGTCCGGCCTGGATACGGTGATGGCATGACGACAATCCTGCGGCACCCCCGACCTGGATTCATGTGGGATTGGTGGGCAGTGGACGCTCACGGCTTCCTCGTGCAGTTCAGTGGCGGGCCTGCTCCTGAGGATCTACTGGTGCATATGGATCGTGTCGACGCCGCGGCTGCATGGGCCGAGGAGAACTCTCCCGCATGGTTCGACGATGCTCCCTCGACGCTTCACGCCTTCAACTGCCACGGCGAGCTGCCGGTCTACACCCGCAACAGCGTCCCGGACTCCCCGTTGCGACTGTCCGACGCCCCGGCAGCCATCGCCGACGTCGCGGCTCTGGTTGAACTGCACAAGGCAGTGGGAGACACCTGGACGGTTTACCTCGACCAGGGATGGGTCTAGGCAGCCCGGCTGGAGTGACCTGGCTGACCAGATGAAGATGGTGGCGGTGTGGAGTCCGGCGAGGTAGATGGTGGCGGTGTTGTAGTAGCGGGTGGCCAGCCGCGTCACTGCTTGAGCCTGTCGATGCACCGCTCGACGGTGTTGCGCTGTTTGTAGGCCTCGCTGTTCGAAGGCGGGTGGACGGCCGCCGGACCGGCCTCGTCTTTTCCGATTGACGATCTGGTCGGCGGGATGCGGGATCACCGCCCCGATCCCGCGCCGGCTGAGGTGGATCCTGATCGCGCGGGACGAGTAGGCCTTGTCGGCCAGCACGACGTCCGGGGTGGCCTGGGCCGGCCGATCGACCGCGGCACCCGTAAGCGGGCGCGGAGTCGACCGCGACGACCCGGTCGAAGTCGCCTTCGGCGTCGGCCTGGACCAGCAGAGCGGTGAAGACGCGCTCCCAGTTCCGTCGGCAGCCCTCTTACGCAGCTGGTTGTGACGCCCCCCCGGACGGGACTCGCCTCCCTCGTTTTCTCCGGTTCTCCGGCCGCTCGTCCCCGTCAGGCCTGCCCGGCCAGGGCCTGCTGCCGGTACTCGCGCGGGGAGATGCCGTAGGCGGCCCGGAAGGCGCGGGTGAACTGGGAGGCGCGTGGCATGCCCCAGCGGCCGGCGAGCACGTGGATGGGCAGGGTGCGCAGCGAGACGTCCGCCAGTTCGGCGCGGATCCTCTCCAGCCGCTGGGAGCGGATCCACGCGGCGACCGTCTCGTCCGGGAACCGCTCGCCGAAGACGCGGTGCAGGTGGCCGAGGGAGATGTGGTGCGCGGCGGCGACGGTCCCCGGGGTCAGCCCCGGGTCGGGCAGGTGCTGCTGGATGAAGGTCCGGATCCGTGCGACCAGCACCTCGTGCCGGGTCTCCGGCGGGAGGGCGGCCTCGGCGTTCAAGGCGTCGGCGAAGAAGGCGGAGACCAGGTCGAGCACGACCGTGCCCAGACGCGGCGCGTCGGACGGCCGGAGGGCATGGGCCTGCCGGTCGAGGCCGGTGAGGAAACCGGCCAGGAGCGCGCCCGTGCCGTTTTCGACGGACAGCCCGTGTCCGAGCACCCGTTCCACCTGGTGCGGCGGCAGGGTCAGCGCGGTCCTCGGGAGGTCCACGCCCACTCCGGCGACAAGGCCCGTCTGCCCCTCGGCCGCAGGAGCGGAGGCATGCGCGAGGGCTTCGCACGCCTGCCAACTGGAGTCCACGAGGATGCCGCCGGCACCGACCGCCGCTGTCCCTCCCCGCTCGTGAGTCTGTGTCAGGCCGCCGTCGGTCAGCAAGGAGAGGTGGTAGAACTCGGAATCCGCCTGGCGCACCCGGCGCACGCTCCGGCGGAAACGCACGGTCGGGAACGACGTCCGCCAGACCGTGACCGGTCCGAGCTCCATCACGCGTAACTCCGCTCGGAAGTCGGCAGCATGGTCACTGGTGGCATCGCTCGCGCGCGTACGGTCGATCAGCTCCCGCCAGCGGTCGAACCGCTCCTCGGCGGGGACGTCCTCGCTGCGGAACACGGTCCCGATCACTGCTGCACCCTCCGTCCTCCCCGCGGGGATCGGCACGTCCTTCAGGTGAGGGCTGGTCGTCTCCCCCACCTCAAGGACGCCATGAGACGTAGGGATGTTGCACGCCACGCACCATGCCGGGAGCCGGTCGACCGCGTGCTGAGACGACGACCGCCGCGAGCGGGACCGCGCCGAGTCCGTCCGGGAGTCCGGGAGTCCGGGAGAAGGTGCTGATCTGGAGCACGGCACGCTGCCCATGCTCATGCCTTGTCCTGGGCTCGCGGACGAGGGTGAGCGGCTTCCGCTGCCGCCGGGACTCGGCGCTTGTGAGGATCCCTCGGCGTTGAGAACATTCCCTCCATGTCTCGTTCGATGGCCACTGCAAGCGACTTCGACGTCCAGGAATTCGGCGACCAGAGCCGGATCGACATCCGGAGCACCATAGATCCCCTTTCCCTCCAGGCTGACCGCTCCCAGAAGGCCGGCTTCCAGGACGCCCTCGCTTCGGCTGTCTCAAAGGCGACGAAAGGGGTTTTCACGCACGATGTCGAAGTGACCCTGGTGTGGCTGATCGAGGAGTCCCGTCGCTACCAGACCCACATGGTGGCCGACCTCGACAACGTCATGAAGCCGATTCTGGATGCAGTCACGGGACCTGACGGCATCATGATCGATGACAATCAGATTCAGTCGATCCGCGCCTCATGGATGACTCCCGGGCAAACAGGCTTTGAACTGCGGTTCACGGCGTTGACGGCCGACGACTACCTGTCTTGTCGCGAGGGGCTGAGTTTCGTGGAGTTCAGTGCGGACCGCTGCTACATCTTGCCGGGAGTCGAGAGGTCGATTCAGGCGGCTGTCGTGCGTGGGTACCGTGCGGCACTCGAGAGGTACCAGGAAATGCTCAGCGGAGGGATCTCCGAGCACGCCGCACGGAGCGTTCTTCCGTCGGTTCGCCCGTTTCCTCGCGCGCGACTGGGGAAGTTCAAGGTGCTTCACCACACCGAATTCTGACAGTCGCTGAACCGCCCGTTCACCCGGGTGAGGACGAGGTACGCCCCGATCGCTATGCCCATTCCGCTGTCACGCCCATGCTGCCGGCTGGGATCCCGCCTCTCCTGGACCGTGACGTCAATGGGTGATGCAGCGGGCTGTCGGATGGACAATCCACGTGCACCGATTGATCAAGCTGGGGAACACTGTGCCGATGAGCTCCGCAGCCTCTCAGACATCGCAGGAACGGGCCCTACGGCATGTCGCAGAACTGGCCTCGGGCCTTCCGATGGACCCGACACTGCGAGTGACCCTCAACTTCCACCCGGACCGGCTGGTGCACGGCAAGCCGATCCTGGACGCCATGGGCGAGGACGGCGTCTATCGCTCACAGTTCGTCACGGGGACCAGCAACGGCGGACTGACCGCGCACCCAGGCGGCGACCGGTGGCGCTGGGAGAGCCGCATCTTCGACGGGGCGTACGACGAAGCGACCGCTCACGAGCGGCCCGTCTACGGGGCATTGAACTTCCGCCGCAAGCCGGTCGGCGGGGCTCCGCGGTTCGGCTCGGCCCACTTCCGGCTGGCTGCCGAGACGCTGGCGCGGACCACGTTCTGCTACCCGGACAGTTTCCTTGAACCTTCGGATTTCGGTGTAGCGGCCCGCATGGGGCTCCTCGAGCTTGCCCTCGCCGATCGTCAGGACGAGCTTGACGACTACATCGAGGCTCAGGTGCACGGGCCGGTCCGGCTGCACTGCCATGTGGAGGCTCTGGTCTTGGACCCCTGTTACCGAGGCACGACGGTCGAGGCCGCGGCTCTGCGTCTTGGCTGCCCGGTGGAGTGGCACCCTGGCTTCCGACTCGGTGTTGAAGAACTCCGACGTCACCCCGGCTACCGCGGCCAGGAGTACGTCGACCTGGGCACGCAGATCGCGATCGACGGCGTGCTCGATCCTCGGATCGTCGGAGATGCTGCACGCGCCGGCCGCTATGACCCCCAGGCGGTCAAGAAGGTGTGGCACTACCTGGCGCGATTCGGGGCGACCTGGAAGGCCACTGACAGACCGGCGGCTCCGGCGCCGACGGAGAAGGCTGCACTCGATGGCCTTCGTTGAGGCGCTGGTACCGGAAAGCTGTGGGAGTTGTTTCGGGCTGTGTCACCGCGATCATCTATGTCGTCACCTCGGGGTGCACCTGGCGGCACCTGCCACCGGTCTTCGGGGCCTCATGGCAGACGGTCCATCGGCGGTTCTCCGAGTGGACAGCGGCGCGGGTGTGGGCGAAGCTCCACCGTCTGGCGCTGGACGAGCGCAGCGCCCGCGGCGAGCTGGACTGGTCGAGTGTGCAATCGACTCCGTGAACATGTGAGCCCTCAAGGGGGGAGCTGACAGGACCGAACCCTGTCGATCGTGGCAAGAAGGCTCGAAGATTCACCTGATTGCTGAATGGACCGGTCTGCCCCTCCCCATCGGCATCTCCGGACCGCGTCGGCGACGTCCCGCCAAGCTGTACGACGACAAGGGCTACGACTACGACGGTGGCTTGGCTGTCCGGGTGCCGTCGTCTGCACCGCCGCTACGAACGCAAGGCCGAACATGTCCTTGCCTTCGCCGGCATCGCCGCAACCCTCATCTGCTACCGGAGATGGCCCAACTGAGACGATCTCTCAGTACTCCGTCGTTTCGTTGTTCCACTTGTGGCTGGCCCTCGACGTCACGTCCTGGATCTGCTTGACGAACAACTGGAAGAGCAGCTTGGTCGCTTCGGTGTCCCCGAGGCTGAGGCTGAAGTCCCCGTGCTGTTCCGGCTTCATGCCGACGTACCCGCTGAGGTTTCCTTCGGCGCCCGAACCCGTCGGGAAGGTGCGGTTCGCGCCGAAGATCCTGCGTAGTGCCGCGGCTGCTCCGGAGTTCCCGGACAGGGCCATGTTGTCCGGGCTGAACAGCAGTTCGTGCGCGCCGGGCTTGAGGGTGAACTCCAGGACGCGAGTCGCCGGGCCGCCGACGACCCTCGTGCCGGCGCCCGCTGTCTTCTTGTGGTCCGCGTAATGCTGGTCGTGCTGGCTCTTGTAGTAGCGGTACGCCTGGTCCATGTCACCGAGGTGGTTCCTGACCGGCATGGCACCGACGGTGGACCCGGGTGCGTCCTTGGCCGCGTGGAAGTTGCTCGTGATCTGTGCGTCGCCCTGGTGCTCTCGCAGCCACGCCTCGGTGCCCGCCAGTTTGCCGGCACCGTTCCATTCGAGGATCGCGTCGGCTTCCTCGATGGTCATGGTCCGGAAGACCCGTAGTTCCTTCTGTCCTTCCCTCGCCGCCTGCGCCGTCAACGCCGTCAGGAGCTGGTTGGCCACGGCCGTGAGGATCACGTTGAGACTCCGCGCCCCTCCCGGCGCGGTGGGGGCGACCGCGGGGCGGTCTCCTGCCTCACGTTCCCAGTAGCCGTCCGTCCAGAGGTCCTGGATGTTGTCCGGGGTCCGCACCCGCTGCACGGCCCCTGTCTGCTCGCCGCGCTGCGCCGGCACCGGCTCCGTCGCCGGCGGGGCCGTGGCGAGTCCGGGTCCGGGTTCGGACAGTACCCGGCGGGCGTTCGCCTCGGCCGCGCGCTCGAAGCGGTCGGAGGGGTCGGACACCCGCAGGCCGCTGCCGTCGTCCGTACCGGCCACCGGTCCCTGGCGCTGCTGGATGACGTGGGTGAGTTCGTGGGCGAGCGTGTGCCGGTCCCCTCCGCCGCGGCCGATGACGACGTGGTTGCCGGACGTGTAGGCGCGGGCGCCGATCTCGGCGGCCGAACGCTGGGCCGCGGCATCGTCGTGGACGCGTACGTCGGAGAAGTCCGCGCCCATACGTGACTCCATGTCGGTGCGCGTGGCCTCGTCCAGCGGCCGGCCGCCGGAACGCAGCACATCGGGGACGGTGGAGCGCTGCACCGGGGCCTGCCCGGGCCGGTGGTGGCCGCAGCCGTCGTCGTGCTGGTGCCGCTCCTCGCCCGGCCCGCCGGAGCGTGCCGCCCTCCGCATCATCTGAACGACCGCTGCGTTGCCCGCGCTGCGCTGCAGGGCCGGCAGTGCCGTGGCGGAGATCGACGCCGCCTCCGCAGACTCGACGGCGGCCGTCGTGGCCGGGGGGCGGGTCGGGTGGCTGGTCGGGCGGGCCGCACGCTGGGCTTCCACCTCGTCGGACGACTTCCCGGGCTTGTGCGTACGCATGCGGAGCAGGCCTCTCCCCTGAGGTTCGTTCAAGTACCTCCTGGGTACCGCGAACGGGCCCGCCGGGTGAAGGGCGATTCGGGCAGAGTCGGCCGAGGATTCGAGGCCGCGGCGACGCGGCCGGTTGCCCTTTCGCGCAACTTCCTTGCACCTGACCCCATCGGCCGCCTGGGGCCCGGTGTGGCGGCCGCCGAGACGGCTCGGCTCGCGGAACTCCGCGCCTGAGCACGTTCGAATCCCCCTCGCCCAGCGCGGCCCGTGAATCTCCGTTGCCTTCCCGGCAGGCGGTGACCTACCTTCCCGATCATGCTGCCACCAGTGGAAACGGATGAAGAGCGGGACGCCGTCGTCCCCGACGAGACGGTGATGCGGCCCGCCGTGGAGGACCTCTGTGCGCGCCTCGGCCTCGCCGGTCGTCCGCTGACCCGTTTCCCGGACGGGTCGCAGCCGGTCTACGCGGTGGGCGACGACCTTGTCCTCAAGCTGTTCCCGGGAGCCGCCGCGCAGGACGGCATCGCGGAAGGCCGTGTCCTCGCGCACGTCCAGGGACGGCTGCCGGTGCCGACCCCGCAGGTACGCGACTTCGGCCCGTACGAGAACGGCTGGCGGTACGTCCTGATGTCCCGGCTCCGCGGCGAGAACCTGGTCGCCGCCTGGGACCGCGTGCCGCGGAGCCACCGCGAACGGCTCGTCACCGAGATCGGCGAGACCCTGTCGGTGCTCCACTCCCTCGACCACGGCCCCCTTGAGGACGTCCTCGGCCCCGGCGACTGGGGCGCGTTCCTGGACCGCCAGCGTGCGGGTGCGGTCGAACGGCAGCGCGACCGCGGACTGCCGGACTCCTGGCTGGAACAGATGCCGGACTTCCTTGCCTCGGTTCCCCTGTCGCGCGAGCCGCAGCGCTCCCTGCTGCACACCGAGGTCATGCGGCAGCATTTCCTGGTGGATCCCGACGGGTGGCGGCTGACCGGACTGTTCGACTTCGAACCGGCCATGATCGGCGACCGCGCGTACGACTTCGTGGGCGTCGGCCTGTTCGTCACCCGGGGCGATCCGGCCCTGCTGGCCCGCCTCGCCAAGGCGTACGGCCACACGTTCGCACCGCCCGAACTCCTCGCGTACACCTTGCTGCACGTGTACAGCGACCTCCCCTGGTACATGCGGGAACTACACGCGCCTGCCGAAGGGACGCTGCACTCCCTCGCGGAGGCGTGGTTCGGCACGGCGTGACGAACGTCCGGCACATCACGCATCACACAGCCCACAGCCCACAGTCGGCAGCGCACGCCGGCAGCGGCAGCGCACAGCACGACTCACGCGGGAAAGAACCCCAAGCGGGCAGGGCCCGAGAAGGACGGTAGGAACATGTGGCCACGGGTGAACGGCATGCGGGCGATGGAGCTGGGCACCCCCGGTGAGCTGCGCGCATCGCTGAACGCGCTGGTACTGGCCGGACGGAAGACCGCCACCACAGGTCTGCTGGCCGAGTACGTGGCGGAGACCGAGGGCCTGGAGTTCACGGGTGAACGCTTGGCGCTCCTCGGGGACGAAGGAACGTACGTCGCCACGATCGAGATCACCGGTGTCGAGATCGCGCCGTTCAGCGACGTCACGTGGGAGCACGCCGCCGCCGAAGGCGAAGGCGACCGCTCGCTGGAGGACTGGCGCGCCGTGCACACCCGCTTCTGGGAGAGCATCGGCACTCCGGTCGACGAGGACACACCGCTGGTGTGCCTGAGATTCCGCGTCGTCGAACGTGCGTGAGGCCGGCGGACGATGCCATCCCGATGCCCTGGCCGATGGCTACGGCGGATGGTCAGGGCCGGCGGTGAGGGCGGAAGGTCAGTGCTGACTGTTAGCGCCGACGGTTGGGGCGGATGGTTAGGACCGACAGTTGGGGCAGATGGTTAGGACCGACAGTTGGGGCAGATGGTTAGGGCCGATTAGTCAGCGCGGATAGTAAGCGTCGATCGTCAGCGCAAATCGTTAGCGCGCTAACGATTTGCGCTACGGTGGAAACACGAATGGTGACCCCACCGGAGGGCCAGGATGAGCAGCGACGCGTGGACGATCGAACGGATCTGCGACGCCCTCGGAAACCCTGCTCTCGCCCAGCGCTTCCTCGGTGAGATCAACCGCGCGCCGGCGCACCAGCTCCTCACCGTCTTCGCCAAGTGGGAACGCATCGCCAAGGATGCCGTCGCCGCCGTCGAGCGCGGTCGCAAGCTCGCCGCATACGACGCCCGCGGCGAAGAGACACCCGGCCCGTGGGTCGACGCCACCGACAAGACGCAGGCCGCCGCCGACCGGTCGCGGGCAAGCGGCGCCGCCTGATCCCGATCGGTTCATCCGACGGTCGGCGACCCCATACGCTGTGTCGCGGAAGGATCACTGTCCCGCCGTCCAGTGATTTCGCCGCACCCCCGAGGTGCCCGGAAATCAAGGACCACGCCTTGCAGTACCGGCTCAAGTACGACCCGGCAGCCGAAGCCGTACACGAAGCGATGCCGCCCGCACCCAGCGAGGCGTTGACGCTCGCCTTCGCGGCCGCCTGCGAGGATCCCATCGGCGCCACCCTGCCGTACGGCGAAGACGACGGCGTCATCCGGACCGTCCTCACCGACCAGGCCTTCGCCGTCCTCCTCATCGGCGGCACCCTCAAAACCGTCACTGTCCTTCAGATCAGCTACCTCGACTGACGCGGCCCCGCCAGGTGCATCGTCGTTCTTCGCTGGGAGAATCAGCTCGCTCGAATGCGGCGAGTGAGATGACTGGAGGAGCGAGTGACCGCTCAGCAGCCCCTGGATGAGGTCCCGGTGACGGTGGTCACGGATGCCGGAATGCTCGTCTTGTGGGATTCGCAGCGGTTCGAGGCCGTCATCGATGACGACACGTGGGAGGACGAACTCCTGGAGGACGAGGACATCGTCCGTCACATCCAGGCGGGTGCTCTGGTTCCACTCAACGTTGGCGGCGACGGCGCGTTCGGTGTTCTGGTCAGGTCGGGCACCGCGGCCGCGCCGGCCGGGTTGACCGAGCGGGAGACAGCCCACCAGCTGGTGGCTTCCCAGCCCTATCTCTTCGTCTCCCGCGGTCGCGCCCTGGTGAGTGGCATCGAACACGTCAGCGGGGACGCCTCGGACGGTGTGATCGAACATCCTGTGCCCGAGGGCCGCTATGCCGTGGTCGTCCACTTGATCGACTGGCAGGCCGAAGCCGGCAGTCGGGACGAGGCAGGGCGGCCCGTTCCGGGAGCCCTGCCGGACTTCGTGGTGCTGATCAACCCTGTTCAGCCCGGTCAGGAGGTCTTCCGGATTGTGGTGCGGACGTTCGAGGCGCCGAACGGCTGACGTCGACGGATCCGGTTCAGACCGCCTTGAACTGTCGGCAGCGGTGCCGAGGCCGATCGGCAGGTGGGGACCTGCCGGTGCCGGGGTCGCGGATCAGGCAGAGGGGCTCGCCCTTGCGGATCCACTCACAGCGGAGTGCGGCCAGGAGCGCAGAACTCGCGCGCGGGTAAGGCGGACCCGCGGGTCATGCCACCGCTCGAGTCGGGCCTCCGCCATCGCCGCCTGCGGGTCCGGCCGCTTCGTCGGTAGGGTCCGTTCCGTGATCGCCTTGGACACGCTCGTCCGCCTCTGCCCTCCGCCCTCCGATCCGCCACCCTCGGTGGACTGGACGCGTACCGAGCGCGCCCTCGGTACGGCTCTGCCCGCCGACTACAAGCGCCTCGTCGAGACATACGGCGAGGGCGTCTTCGACGAGACGATCTGGCTGCTCGTCCCCGACTCCGCCCACGACGACTGCGACCTGTACGCCCAGACCACGGAACGGGACGAGATCCTGGCCGGCCTTTGGGAGTTCGAGGCGAAGCCGGTCGGCCTGGAGGAGGCGGGGGCCAGGGTCCTTCCCTGGGCGTTCGAGGAGGGCACGGGTGCGTTCCTGTACTGGCTGGCGCGGCCCGGTCAGCACCCCGACGACTGGACCGTGCTCTACAACGAGGGGCGCGGCCCGCTGTGGGAGAACCACGGCATGGGGTGTCTCGCCTTCCTGCTGGCAGTGCTCACCGGAACGGCGGAGACAAGCTACTTCGGCGACCTCAACGGAGAGGACGAGCGGACGGAGCACCGCTTCGCAACGGCCGCCCAGACCCTTGGAACGGCCGGGCAGTGACGGCATCGGTCGTCCTCGACGGACTCGCGCTTACGGGGGCGGCTCGTGCGGCCTGAGAACGGACGCGTTCAGTCGGCACGGCCGCCGGAGGTGGCCCGGATCGCTGCGAACCCTCCTACGCTGACACGACTTCAGCGGCCATAAGTGTTGCGGCACAGTGCCGGAACGCCGTACGGGACGTTGATGCGTTCGGCTTCGCGGCACAGGGCACGGATGTCCGCGGCTCCGGAGGCCGGGCGGGGCTGGACGCGAGGCTTCGGCGACTTCTTCTTCGTCTTCGGCTTCGGTGTCGCGCGAGGCTTCTTCGACGGCTTGGTGGTGGGTGGTGCCTGGCGCTTCCTCGACCGGTTCTGGGTGGCTGGAGCGGATTGGCGTGCCTGCCCGGCGGCCGGGGAACCGGAGGCCTCGCGGCCGCGGTCTGCTGAACTGCCGGGAGACTGGCGGCCGGGGTCGGGCTCGGTGGTGTCGAGCGCCTCGCGCGGCGCGTCCTGGGCGGGTACGGGCCACTCGCTGGGGAGCGGGGCGGGTGGACGGTCGTCCGCGGGAGCGAGGCCTGCGGCCGGCCGTTCCTGGTGGACCGGCGGGGCACTGGGGACGGCGACGCAGCCGGTAAGGGCAAGGACGAGTGCGGCGCCGAGGAGCACGGGGACAGTGCGGCGGAGGTGCATGGACTCCACGATCGCGGATCTGTGCCCGGCAGCGGGCGGGACTGGCGGGCGGGCCACCGTGACGGGTGAACGCCAGGCAGCCTTCTTGTCCGGCTGAGCGGGCGCCACGGCACTCAGGCTGCTCGAAGACCTCGCCAGGGAATCGGACTTGGGGGGCCGGCCGAACAGCCGCCGAGTGAGCTGCGGGCGGCGCCGTCCGCACCTCACCCCCCGGGGATTTCAGCGTTTCAGTGCTCCGGGGCGACGGCTTCGGTCTGGGACTCGGCCTGAGCCTTGGTCTGGGACCCCGTCTGGGACTCAGTCTGGGCCTTGGTCTGGGACTTCTTCCGGGCTTGCTCCCCGGCATCCGCCGGCGGCGTGTTCTCCGTCTGCGGCGGGATGAGGCGGGTGGTGAGGCGGGGCCCGAGGAAGTGGCCGAGGAGGGTGGCCGCGGTGATCGAGGCGAGGGTGATGGTCCACGCGACGGGGCCGAGAGGGGTGCAGCCGAAGAACTGGCTGGCGCCCGGGGTCTGGATGATGGCCATGAGGACGGCCGCGGAGCCCAGGCCGGCGACGAGGACGTGACGGTCCGTGCCGCCGGTGGTAAGGGTCTGGGCGAGCTGGGTGCCGACCAGGGCGGCGAGGGAGACGGTGGAGGCGCGGCGGCCGCGGCCGGTGACGCGGGCGCCCGTCCAGGCCAGGCCGGCGCCGAGGGCGGTGACGACGCCGCGCAGCACCATTTCCCGGGTGAGCGAGGTGCCCAGCGAGCGGTGCGGACCCTCGGCGAGGAGCCGTTCGCCGGTCTGTTCCGAGGGTTGGCGTACCGCGATGGCCAGGGAGGGTGCCAGGTCGGTGAGGAGGTTGACGAGCATGATCTGGCGCGCGTTGAGGGGTGTGCTGCCGGTGACCGTGGAGATGAGGACGCTGAAGGCGACTTCGCCGAAGTTGCCTCCGATGAGGATGGCGAGGGCCGCGCGGACGGAGGTCCACATGGCCCGGCCTTCCATCAGGGCGGCGACGATCGTCTCGAGCCTGTCGTCGGTGACGACGAGGTCCGCGGCGGCGGTCGCGGCCGGTGTGCCGCGGCGGCCGAGGGCGATGCCGACGTCGGCGAGCCTGATCGCGGGTGCGTCGTTGGCGCCGTCGCCGGTCATGGCGACGACTCGGCCGATGCGCTGGTAGGCCTGGACGATGCGGACCTTGTGCGTGGGACTGCAGCGGGCGATGACGTCGACGCCGGGCAGCAGCGCGTCCAGGGCGTCGTCGTCGAGTTCGTCGATCTCGGGGCCGGTGCACACCTTGGGCTCGTCGACGTCGATGATCGTCGAGGCGATGGCGTCCGCGGTGGCGGGGTGGTCGCCGGTGAGCATGACGGTGTGCACCCCGGCCTCGCGCAGCCGCGCGGTCGCGGGCGCGGCGCTGTCGCGGACGGGGTCGGCGAGGGTGAGGAAGCCGAGGAACACCAGGTCCCGCACGGAGTCGTCGCTGAGCTCCTCGTCGGGTTCCATGCGCCGCTCGGCGACGGCCAGGACCCTTCGCCCCGCTGCCGCGAGTTCCTCGGCGGCGCGGGCCAGAGCGCTTCTGTCCGCGTCGTCCAGCTGCGACGCGCCCTGGGGCCGGCGTCGGCGGGCGCAGCGGTCGATGACGTTCTCCGGGGCTCCCTTGACGCTGAGGAGGATTCCGCCGCTGGTGTGACCGGTGGTGGCGTGGTAGGCGCGGGCGGGTTCGAAAGGGAGGGCGTCCGTACGGCGCCACCGCGCGGCGCCCTGGCGGGTGGTGACGTTCGCGCGGCGGGCGCCGTCGACGATCGCCCGGTCGGTCTGGTGCGCCATCGGTTCGGCCTGCCGGGCGGGTGGGGTGGCGCGTAGGCCGGCGGCGAGGATGTCCTTGTGGAGGCCGTCGAGCCGGGTGGGGTCGGCCGGGCTGTTGCCGTCGCTGACGCCACTGAGCGTGAGGGTGCCTTCGGTGAGGGTGCCGGTCTTGTCGAAGCAGAGGATGTCGGCGCGGCCCAGTGCCTCGATGGTGCGCGGGTTGCGGACGAGGGCGCCGGCGTCGGCGAGGCGGCGTGCGGCGGCCAGTTGGGCGGCGTTGACCAGGAAGGGCAGGCCCTCGGGCACGGAGGCGACGGCCAGGTTGACGGCGGAGGACAGGTTCTCGGTCAGGGGCCGTCCGTGCAGGAGCCCGGAGAGGGTGACGGCGACGGCGGACCCCAGGGCGATGGGCATGCTGGCGCGGGTCAGCGAGGAGAGGCGGGCCTCCACACCGGTTTCCGGTGCGGCCTGGCGGGCGGTGGCCAGGCTGCGCCCGGCTTCCGTGGCAGACCCCGTGGCCACGACGACGGCGGTGCCGCGCCCGGCGGAGACGGTGGTCCCCTCGTACAGCATCGAGCGGCGTTCGGTGAGGTGCGGGGTGACCACGGGAGCCGGGTCCTTGCTGACGGCCAGCGACTCGCCGGTGAGGGAGGATTCGTCGACTTCGAGGCCTTCGGCTTCCAGCAGCCGGCAGTCCGCCGGTACGACGTCCTCGGGCCTCAGGTGGATCACGTCGCCGGGTACCAGATCGGCGGAGGTGACCAGTCGTTCGCGTCCTTCCCGGCGTACGCGGGCGCCGATGGCCGACTGGGCGAAGAGCTGGGCCAGCGCCTTGTCGGTGCGTACCCGCTGGAAGCCGCCGACCAGGGCGGAGACGGCGGTGATGGCGGCGACGAGGGCGGCGTCTGTGCGCGAGCCGACGGCCGCGGAGAGGGCTGCTCCGGCGGCGAGGATCGGGGTGAGGGGATTCGACAGCTCTTCGACGAAGGCGTAGGGCAGCGTGAGCTTCGCCGGCTCGCCGGTGAGCGCGCCGGCGCCGCGGGCCGCCACCTCCTGCGGGGTGAGGCCCTCCGGGCGGGTGTCCAGCCGTACCATCACTCGGTCGGTGGGCATGAGGTGCCACGGGACGCTGGTCACCGGTGGCGTGAGCGGACGGCTCAGGAGCTGCCGGGCGCGCCAGGCGCCCAGGGCGAACGCCATGGCGGCGGAGGTGTTGCCGATCGCCAGGACCCGCGCGGTGGCCCGCCAGGCCGGCCCCTGCAGAGCGGCGACGGAGCCGATTCCGCTGCCGCCCGCGGCCAGATGGTGGCTGTCACGGTCCACGACCGCTGCCGTCCCGGCGGCGTCGACGATCAGACCGGCTGCCTCGAGATCCGCCCCGACCAGGACATGGGCGCCCCAGGGCGTGTGCTCGTCCTCCCGGTGCACGCCGATCGCGCAGTCGGCCGCGGCCAGCGCCGCGCGGTCGCCGGAGACGAGAAGGACGACCGCACCTTCCGCCTGAAGGTGACGAACGGCGGCGGCGAGCTGGTCGCCTGCCGGGACCACGGCGTCGGCGAACGCGAGTCCCGGGTGCTTGCGGTCGGATGCCACCACGACCCGTGCCCCGGCCCGCCGCGCCGCCGCCGCCACGGCCTCGGCGCCCGGAGCCGACGGGGTGCCGAGCCCCGCGACCGCCACCAGGCGCCGTTTCCTGGCCAGTCCCAGGCACTTCTCGCTGCCGCGGCGCCGCAGGCGCTTCTCGGCCTTGCGGCCGGTCCGGCCTTTCAGGTCCAGGTCCTCCAGCGGCCCGAGGATCCAGTCGCCGTCGCGACGGACGGCCAGTGGCGCGTCGGGGTCGAAGAGGGCGAAGAGCTGGTGGGAGACCTGCTCGGTCTCGGCTTTGGGCCGCTCGGTCCCGGGCTTGGGCTCGGGCTCGGCTTTGGGCCCCTTGTCGTCAGCCCCGCCCTTGGCGCCGGGCTCAGTCCCCTCCTCAGCCCCGTCATTGGCGCCGGGCTCAGCCCCGGTCTCGGCCCCGGTCTCGGGTTCGGCGTTGGGCTCGGGCGTGGCCTTGGGGTCGGTTTCGGTCTCGGTCGCGGCCTTCGACTTGGGGTTCCCGAGGAGCTCCAGATCGATCAGCTCGAACCGGTTGCTCCGCAGAGCCGCTTCCTCAAGGACGATGGTGTCGACCTGCCCCAGGCGCCGCAGGGCGGTGCGGTCCATGGTCACCACCCCGCGCAGCGCCAGATGCCGGCCCAGGGTGGTGGCGTAGCCCTCTCTTCCGGCGTCGGGAGCCTTGGGCACGGACGCCACGGCCACGGCGATCGCCTTGCGCAGACCGGCGAACGGCAGCGCGACGAGCCCCGCGGCGATGCCGGCGGCCATGGACCGCTCCGCGTACCGGTCCGCAGCGTCCTGCGGGGTCGGGCCGGACCTCTCCGCGACGACGGCTTCGGCCGCCGCCTCCTCCGGGCCTCGCACCAGCCGTGCTTCGCCCTTGCGCCAGGCCGATCCTTCCGCGCTCGCCTCGCGCCACACCGCCAGACGTTGCAGCACGTCCAGGGTCAGTCCCCCGCCGCCGGTCGCCACGCCCTGCGCCAGGGCCCCGATCACCGGCAGCATGGAGTCGTTGTGGTCGCCGTCTCCCGTCTCCTTGACCAGGTGGCGAAGGCGTGGATGCCTGGATAGGGCGTCGATGCCACCGGCGACCTCTGGAGGCAGGCCGAACCACGGAGCGAGTCTGCGCAGCGTCACCAGGGCGAGGCCCAGCGTGTCCGCCACCAGCGCGGGAACGGCCGGGTACGGCGCACCTTCCGCAGGGTGGTGCGGTTCGGGCTGCCAGTCGTCGAAGGCCTGCGCGTCGGCGGCGTGGTCGCCTTCGGCTCCTTCGACCAGCGCGACGAGCTCGCTCTGCGGCGGCGCCGGTGAGGCGACGGCGACGATCACCCGTTCCATGGGCGCGTTCACCCGCGCCCACAGCACTCCCGGATGCTGCTCCAGGGCCCGCTGCACCCGCTCGCGAACGGCTTCGCCGCCGGCGCCGTGCACGCCGGAGACCGCGATGTAGCACCGCCCCGACGTCCACGACACGTCACGGCCGGGTTCCATCAGGCCCTGCGCCGTTCCCAGGGCGGCTCGTGCCCCGGTGGCCAGCAGGGACGCCCCTGCGCCCAGCAGGGAGGCGCCAGTGCCCAGCAGAGAGGCTCCGGTACCTGCGACGGAGACGGCGCCTGTGACGGCCGCGCCGAGGAACGAAGGCATCCGGGGAGGCGAGGCAGGCGCAGACGGCATGGCCCTCTTCTCCTCGCATCCGAGCGGTGTAAACGCATCAGTCTTCATCGGCAGTCTGGTCGAGCCGCGCGCAAGCAGCTACAGGTGGTAGCCCCATCGGGAAGGGCGACCCGGCAAGACGCGGAAAGTCCGGGCAAGGCTCGGAATGGGCCGGGCGACCCCCGGCGAGGCCCGGAAGGGGCCGGGCGAGGCCCGGCAGCCCGGCGAGGCGCGGTGCGGTGCGGCGAGGCGAGGCCGGAAAAGGCCCGGCCCGCACGGCCTGCCCGCGACGCAATCGCGTGCCCTGCGACAGCCATAACCTGGCCCAAAACGGACAGACGGACAGAAGAAGGGTTCCGAAGGAAGCAAGCGAGGTGATCTTCGTGACCTCTCCGTCCCCCACGCACCACGCTTCGCCCTCGCAGCGCACGGTCACCCTCACCGTGCCCTCGCTCGGCAAGGTGGGGAGCGAGGCGATGAACGCCGCCATGCTGCCGGTGGCAGTGGCCCGGCAGGTCCTTCCCGCGAAGAAGGGGCTACCGCTCTACCTGGGCCTGGGAGTCCTCGCCGCCACGGATGTACTGGCCTGGCCGGTCGCGGCCGGCATCGGTGTCGGGTACGCCGTACTGCGCAAGGACGGCGGCGTCCTCGGGGAGCCGCCCGGCGCCGCCACCCACGGCAAGCAGGCCACGGGGGCCATGCCGGGTACCCGGGCCACGCCCGAGTCGACCGGAGCCACCGAGCAGAAGAAGGCCGGCACGATCACGGCACGCCAGATCATGACGCCTGACGTCACCTGCATAGGCGCCAACGAGACCGTCGCGGAAGCTGCGAGGAAGATGACGGAACTCGGCGTCGGCTCCCTGCCCATCTGCGGCAGCGACGAAAAGCTCAAGGGCATGCTCACCGACCGCGACATCGTCGTGAAGGTCATCGGCGCCGGCAAGGACCCCGCCGAGGTCAAGGCCGGGGCGCTCGCCCAGGGTGAGGTCGTGACCGTCCACGCCGACGACACGGCCGAAGACGTCCTGCGCACCATGAGCCGGCACAAGATCCGCCGCCTGCCCGTCATCGACCATCACGTGCTGGTCGGCATCGTCGCCCAGGCAGATGTCGCCCGCGCGCTGCCGGACGCCAGGGTCGGCGATCTGGTCGAGGACATCTCAAGCTAGAGCGAGGGTGATCAGTACCCACTTCATGGCACGCCGTCCTCACCGTGAGCGGCACGCTGCCGCCGGTGCCGACGGCGACGGGCCCCCGCGCGCACCCGAGTCCAGCGTGCGTCCAGCGACGCAGGTACGCGTACCGCGTGCGTACGGCCTGTATGTACGGCTAGTACGTACGGTCCAGGCTAGGGCTCATCGTCGACGGCTCCCGGCGCCAGGGCGGGGGGAAGGAAGGATGTGCCGGGCTTCGGCGCCGGACCACCACACACCGATGGCGAGGACCGCGGTGGACTCCAGCAGTGCCGCGCGGGACAGCCCGCCGCAGTGCAGCGGTGAGCAGCCCATCGACGTGATCAGCTCTTCCGTGTGAGCGGCCGCGGCGGGGGTGTTGGCACAGAAGGGGACGGCCAGTGGCGCGCCCTCGAAGGCGGGTCGCGGCAGGGTCCAGATGCTCTCGTGGCAAATGCCGAACACCTTGGCGACACCGGCGTCCGGTGCGGCGGCCGCGATGCGCGCGGCGACGAGTCCGTGCCGCCGGTGGTGGTCAGGACGGGCCCGTCCGCGCTGGGCGCCATGGGAACGGTGCAGTCGAGCACCGTCCGACCCCGGCCAGAGGAGCGGCGAACTCCGCGGCCAGCTTCGGCGCGCTGTCTGCCGGTACCGCCATCAGGACCGCCTCACCCCAGGTCGACGCCTCGCTCAGGTCGCCTGCGGCGGCGCCGGTCCGGGCCGCGGCCACTGCTGTGGCTGCCCCGTTCCGGCCGCCTACCAGGACTTGGTGACCGGCTCGTACCCAGGCGCCACCCAGCGCCGTGGCCATCGAACCCGTACCGAGAATGCCGATGCGCATGATCCCGCTCCCCTTTGCTCTCGCCTCGTGGCATGTCGGTCCCGGACGCTAGGCGGTCCGATGCACACCGCGCGGTGCGCATCAGCCGGGCAGGATGGGCGCATGAGTGTGCGTGAGGAGCCGGCGGCGGACGGGTTCGCGGCGGACTGCCGGGCCCGTGTCGCGTTCGAGGTGCTGGCGAACCGGTGGGACAGCGTGGTGGTCTTCACCCTCGGCGAGGGCGGGCCGATGCGTCCGCGTGCGCTGCTGGACCGGATCGGCGGGATCAGCCCGAAGGTTCTCAACGACGCGTTGCGGCGGCTGGAGTACAACGGCCTGGTCGAACGTCGCCGCTACGCCGAAGCGCCGCCGCCCGTCGACTACACCCTCACCGAGGCCGGCACGGCCCTGCTGGTCCCCATCCACGCCATGGGCGCCTGGGCCGCCCGTTACGCGGACAGCGTCCTGGCATCCCAGGACCGCTTCGACGCCCACTGACACCCGCGCGTCCGATATGCCCGAAAGGCACCAAGGAGCGGGCTGATCTCTGAGCTGACCTGCCCTGAGCTGAGCTGAGCTGAGCTGAGCGACCGGCATGCGGCGGCACAGCGGCCAGGTGCGATATCAGCGGCATCAGACGCCGCGAGTCCGGCTGCCTACGGTCACCCGCAGGTGAGGTCGAAGCGCGTACGTTCGACGGTGATCTCGCCCGGGTCGGCCTCGCTGTCGAGGTCGGTGTCCTCGAAGACGACCTTCCTCTGCTCCTTGATGGTGAGGGTGCCGACGGAGGTGCCGTCGGCGGCGTAGATCGTGCGCTCGTCCACGGAGACGGTGCTGACGACGGTGTGGTACGGCCGGGCGAGGACGACCCTGAAGCGTTCGTAGTCGGTTCCGCTCTGCACGTAGCGACCGTCGGGCAGGTCCATGTGGAAGTCGTAGCTGTTGACGCCCTTGACGACCATGGCTCCGTCGGTGCGCAGGACTTGGGCGATGGTGTGCTCGACGAACGTGAACCGGCCGATGACGCCAGACGGTAGGCAGCCTTCGAGCGGGCCCTCGCCGGTCTCGGTCTTGGTCTCGTCGATGGTGTCGATGACGACGGTGTCCGCCCGTGCGGGGGTCGTGGCACACAGACAGGCCGCCGCAGCCAGCGCGGCAGCGGCGGCCGCGAAGCGGCGGGGGCGCGCAGTGAGGTGCATGGCGTCGACGCTAGTGAGCCGGACGAGGTCCGGCATCGCGGGCACGACCATGCGGAGGAACGCCGTGGCCGTAACCGCCGGGGTGATCCTCCACGCCGCCAGCAGGGCGGGCAAGCGCCCGCGCCGCCGACGCCAAGCCGTAGAGGACCGGCAGACCGTTCTGACCGCGGCGCAGCGCCTCGGTCACGTCCTCACCGGCTAGGTCGGGTGCTCGGTCGGCCGGAGCCCGGCGTCGATGATGTGCTCGGCAAGTTCGAGGGCCGCGGCAGCGGGCGGCCGGTCCTCGGGGCGGGCCGCGCCGGTTGCGAGGAGGCCGGCGACGTGGATGAGCAACTGGTCGGCCGCGAAGCCGGGGCGCGCGCGTCCGAGGACGGCCAGCTCGTCGGTGAACAGCCCGTGGACGATTTGCCGGTGGGCCCGCGTGACCTCATGGGCGGGATGCTGCCGGTCAAGCCCGACGTCGTCCCGCTCTGAGACGGAGCCGGCGAGGTCGTCGCGATGGGCCCGGCGCCGGCACCGTACGCGTCGGTGACAGCGTGGCCGCCGCGCTCTTCCCTTCGCGGCAGGACGGCCCGTTCGCCGTCGAGCACCTCGCACAACGCGACCGCTCGCTGGGCGGCATGCTGACCGAGTCGCGCTACTCGACACGGACTCACTGGTGGCCATCCCGGCGCACTTGTCATACGAGGAGGCGGCGACCCTGCCCTGCGTGCCGTCACGGCAGGGAACGCGCTCACCGGCCACGCAGCGGACCTCGGTCCCGGCGACACCGTCGTCGTGCAGGGCTCCGGCGGCGTCTCCCTCTTCGCCCTCCGGTTCACCAAAGCCCTCGGCGCGCGTGTAATCGCCGAGGCCAGCAGACCCGCCAACGCCGTGCGGCTACGTGACCCCGACGCCGACGAGGTCGTCGACTGCACGGCCACGCCCGACTGGGTCGCCGAGCTCCGCACGCTCACCGGCGGCCGGGGCACCGACCGCGTCGTCGACGTCGCGGGACTGCTCCACGAGTCGATCCGTACCATCGCCCTGGCGAGCACGATCGCGTGCGTCGGCTTCACCGGCAACGCCGCCGTCCCCCTCGACACCGCTGCCCTGTTCACGTCGGGCGCCGCCGTCGCCCCGTTCGCCGGACTGAGACCGTGTGCCTTGAGCAAGCTGCTGAGGCAGCTGCGCCGCGAGAGCCTCGACGCGCCGGGCCGCGGCCGGCCGTGGAAGCTGTCCCTGGAGGACAGGGTGCTGCTGGTGGCCGCGTACGGGCACACCAACTTGACTCTGCGCCAACTCGCGCCGCTCTTCGGAGTGTCGAAGTTCACCGCCGACCGCGTCATCGACCATCTCGGCCCCAGGCTCGCGCTTGCCCCGCGTTGGCGATTCGCCAAACACGCGGTGCTGATCGTCGACGGGACGCTGGTACCCACCTGCGACCACCAGGTCGCCGAGCAGTCGAAGAACTACCGCTACTCGGCGAACCACCAGGTGGTCATCGACACCGACACCTGCCTGGTCGTGGTGGTCGGCCGGCCCCTGCCCGGCAACCGCAACGACTGCAGGGCATGGGAGGAATCCGTGGCCAAGGCCGCCGTCGGCTGGAGACCGCTCCCCACCTCGCAGTCTCGGAGGAGAATCAGGTGAGGCAGAACTCGTTGCCCTCGATATCCTGCATCGTGATGCACGACTCGTTGACGCCATCGGCGCGCTGCGTCAGCACGTGTTTCGCGCCGAGCGCCATCAGCCGCGCGCATTCGGCCTCGAGTGTGGCCAGGCGCTCGTCACCCACGAGCCCGGCGCCGGTCCGCACATCAAGATGCACCCGGTTCTTGACGACCTTGCCCTCGGGAACTCGCTGGAAGAGCAGGCGCGGCGCCACACCTGAGGGATCTGTGCACGCGAAGTAGATTTCGTCCTCGGGCGGCAGTGAGCGGTGGTACTCCTCCCACGTGGCAAAGCCCTCGGGGACCGTCGGCACGACGTACCCCAGCACCTCGCACCAGAAGGCGGCGAGGCGCGCAGGCTCCGCGCAGTCGAAGGTCACTTGAAACTGTTTGATCGTTGACATCGGCGCACGATAACAGGGGCCCTGGTCATCTCCCCTCCCCAGGTCGGGAGGTCCGACCGTGGTCGCGAGGAGGTACCTGGTACCCGCCGCTGTGTCGTGCGGCCGCAGGGGTGAACCGGGTCAGCGGCGTTGATTGGATAGGGATCATGGACACCGACGCATTCGATCAGCTGGACGACACTGAGCTCACGGATCGGTGCGTTGCCATGACGACCGTCCAGCGCCGCCACGCGGCCACACTGGCGCTCTGGCGGCTACGTGCGCCACTGCTGATGCTGAGGCTCGACCCCGAATGGGGCCTGCACCGCACGGTCGTGGAGCGCGTATTCCGCGCCATGCTTCTCATCCCGGCAGAGGAGGAGGCCCACCGCACCTACACGGAGGCGGTGGCCGCGATGGTCAGCACCCCGCTCTTCACCGACCCGGAGGAAGGGGAACTGGACGGCATCATCGCCGAAGTCCAGGTAGAAGCCATGGCCGAGCTGGAGCGCTGGAACGCACTGGACGAGCTGAGCGCAGAGGAGACCGAGCGGATCATCCGCCGACCTCGCGAGGTGTCCGGATGGCTCGACAGCAGCGTGCAGGATTCGCTGTGGGACCACCCCGCTCACCGCGCCCACGAGCAGTACCTCGCGACAGTGTCCGGCGGGGGCCGCGGCACCGACGTCGGCTACCACAGCACCCGTAACCTCGCCGTCGAGGCCGCTTGTCACGACATCGCTCTGGCACAGCCGCCAACTGCGGGGCTCTTGAGCACCGCAGCCGGTCGAGAGGCTCTCGCGCTCTGCGAGGCTTTCAGCGCCGAGCTTGTCTCGACCCTGGCCTGGCAGCACAACTTGGGCCACTAGGAAGGGCACGCTTGAGAGACCTGCGTGATGGATCGCGAGGCGGTTTTACGTCTCCATGAACAGCTTGACACCGAGTGGGAGTCGTCCGACCTCTGCTGCCTGGGGCGTGGCACCGCGCAGTGCGCCGTGGTGCTGGGAGACGGCGTCGGCCCGCGACCACGTCATCCTGCATTGTCACCAGACCTGGCACGGCGGCGAGGACTACGCGGGCATCGACATCTTCCGCTTCGACGCCGACGCCGACGCCGACGGCAAGATCCTCGAACACTGGGACGCCCTCCAGGTGATCCCGCCCACCTCCGAGAACGACAACACCATGTTCTGAGCGGGGCATCAGAATCACCGACCCGGGACGGCGTGATGGGAAGGTCGGGCCGGCGGGCCTCGGATGGTCGTCCCGGCGGTGTGTCAGATGACGGCGAGCCGGTCCACCAGCAGTTCCACCCTTCGCTCGGCGTCCGCCGACGGCAGCCGTCCCGACCGGGTCAGGGTGGCCAGCCCGTGCAGGGCCGCCCAGAACACCTCGGTGAACAGCCCCGGGTGGACGCCGTCCCCCGCGACCTCATCGAGGTTTTCCAGAAGGGCGGCGAAGGCGTCCTTGAGGGGTTCCGGGGTGTCCTCCTGTGCGAAGGCCAGGCCGCCGTCGAGCTGGAACATCGCGTCGTAGACCGCCGGGTTGCGCTCCGCGAAGTCGAGGTACGTGAGGGCGAGGGCGAGGACACGGGCGCGAGGGCCGTCCGCGGCGGAGGCCTCGGCCCGCAGCGCCGCGGCCATCTCGGCGGCACCCTCCAGCGCTACCGCGCCGATGATCTCGCGCTTGCCGCGGAAATGGCTGTAGAGGACGGGCTGGCTGTACTCGATGCGCTCGGCGAGGCGGCGGGTGGTGACCGCGTCCCAGCCCTGCTGCTCGGCGAGTTCGCGGGCCGTCGCGACGATGAGGCGCTCGCGGTCCGCCCTTTCGCGCTGCTTGCGTTCCTGTACCGACATGAGTCGATCCTAGCACCGCTAGACAATCGAGCGGCAGCAGTACTAGCGTTGCTTCATCGGCTAGCAACGCTAGATCCCTGGAGGGTTCGTCATGCTCAACGCACTCGAGGTGTTCACCACCGTGACCGTCGGGCTGATGGTGGGGGTGGAGTTCTCCGTCGCCTTCGTCATCAACCCGATCCTCAACGCGCTCCCCGAGGACAGCGGTCAGCTCGGCCGCGCCCACGGCGGCCGCATGCTCGGCGCCCTGATGCCCGTCTGGTACATCGGCTCGCTCGTCCTCGTCGCGGTCTGGGCCGTCGCCGGATGGCGCCACGACGGCGCCGGCCTCGTCGTCGGGGCCGGAGTGCTGTTGATCGTCAGCGTGGTCATGTCGGTCCTGCTGCTCGTCCCGATCAACAACCGGGGCAAGACCTGGACCCCCGAGAACCGGCCCGCCGACTGGAAGCAGCAGATGAACCGCTGGGACCGCTACCACTACGTCCGCGTCGCCGTCATCATCGCCGCCTTCACGCTGCTGGTCACCGCCCTCACCTGAGCACAGCGCTCACCGCCCTCACCTGAGCACAGCGCCGAGCAGCTGCCCGAACGCACCGGGCCCCGGCCTTGGGCAGCTCCTAGGATCAACGCATGGCGACAAGACTCGTGCAGATCAACATGAAGGCCCAGGACGACTCCGCGCTCGGCCGGTTCTGGGCGGAGGCACTCGGCTGGGGGACCGACAGCGAGGCACCAGGCGTGACCAACCTCGAACCCATCGGCTTCACCTACCCCGACCCCTCGGCGGTCTGCATCGACATCATCGCCCGCCCGGAGCCCAAGACGGTGAAGAACCGGGTGCACATCGATCTGGCCACCACCTCGAGTGCCCATCAGGCGCAGTTGGTCGCGCGTCTGAAGGGCCTGGGCGCCACACTCGCCGACGTGGGTCAAGGCGACGTGCCCTGGACGGTCATGGCCGACCCGGAAGGCAACGAGTTCTGCGTCCTGGAGCCCCGCCCGATCTACGGGGACACCGGGCCGATCGCCGCCGTGGTAGTCGACTGCACCGATCCACGAGCGATGGCCCGGTTCTGGGGCGAGGCGATGGACTGGACCGTGCACGAGGTCACCGACGACCAGGCGACCATGCGCTCCGCCATGGGCGTCGGCCCTTACCTGGAGTTCGTCCGTACGCCCGACGCCAAGACCGTGTGGAACCGCGTCCACCTCGACATCAGCCCCTACCCCGGGGACGACCCGGCGGCGGAGGAAGCCCGGCTGCGCGCTCTGGGCGCCACCGATCCCGGCATCGACCAGTCCGCGATCTCCTGGACGGTTCTGGCGGACCCTGAGGACAACGAGTTCTGCCTCCTCTCCCCTCGCTGACCGCACCGGGGCGCCGCCGTGCGGCCACGCCGCCGTGCCGCGACGCCGTGCCGCCGTGCCACCGCGCCGCCGTGTCACACCGGACATGCGGAAGCGCGGCGGCGAACGTCAACGAACCACCGCGGCCTACGTCGTCGGGCTGATGTCCCATCAGCAGCCCGGCGGCATGCCGGCAAGGTCGCGCCCCATCCGGCGGCAGGCCGACAACACCGGGCTCTTCTCATGGCCCAGTTACTGCCGCCCTCAGGCCCCGCGCACACCGAGCGGGTTCGTCGCTCTGCGAACTCCCCCGACTACGTACGGCTAGGATCGCGGCCGTTGTCGCACCCACGCGGCACCGAGAAAGGGGCATACGGATGGCCATCATCGTCACCTTCGACTTCCCGGGCGCCGGGCAGGAGCTCTACGACACGGTCATCGACCGCATGACCGGCGGTCGAGGCTTCACCCGGTTCGCGGACGTGCCCGTCGCCGGTCTCATCTCGCACGCGGCCGGGCCGGCCGACGGGGCGTTCCGCGTGACGGAGGTCTGGGAGAGCGTGGAAGCCCTTGAGACCCACGCGAAAGCCTTCGGCCCGGTCCTGGCCGACCTGGGCCACGCCGATGTCCAGCCCACGATCATCCCGGCGCACAACGTCGTCATCCGCTAGGACCGTTCCGGACGTCGACGGCGACCGGTGCCTGCTGGCGCACCCCGGGTGCACGCGTCGAGCCGCTGGAGGGGGCCCGAAATCCGTCTGGTCGTGAGTCTCCCGCTGATGGCAGTATCTGTGGGATGCCCCCCTCCCTTCAGGTCGGTCCGTACACCGTCATCGCGCTCGCCGACGGCGAGGGTCCCTTCTTCTCTCCCAGGGCGGAGGCGTTTCCCGATGCCACCGCCGAGCAGTGGGCGGCGGCCGACCGGCTCGATCCCGGGGCGCTTGACGCAGACGGGCGCTGGTGGCTCCGGTTCCGCGCGTTCGCGATCCGCAGCGACCAGGGTGTGACGGTGGTCGACGCGGGAATCGGTCCGGTCGACGGCCCGGCGGCCTCGTGGGCGCCCGTGCCCGGGGTGCTCCCGGCTTCGCTGGCCGCCGCGGGTATCGAACCGTCGGACGTGGACAGCGTCGTGATCACGCACCTCCACACCGATCACGTGGGCTGGGCCGTCGTTGGCGGCGAGCGGGCTCGACCGTTCTTCCCGAACGCCGCTTACCTGTTGCAGCAGGCCGAACTCGACGCGATCGACGAAATCAACCCGCAGCTGCGCGCCACGCTGATCGATCCGCTCCGGAAGGCCGGTCAGCTACGGCCGCTCGACGGCGACACCCCGCTTCGCGGCGCCGTGCGCGCCATCGCCACACCCGGTCACACGCCCGGGCACCAGAGCGTGCTCGTCGCATCCGGGCGCGAACTGGTCGCCGTCACCGGTGACCTGCTCGTCCACGCGATCCAGCTGCTCCATCCCGAACTCGCCTACGCACACGAGATGGACCCTGAGCAGGCGAGGAAGTCGAGGGAACGGCTGCTCCACAACCGGGACGTCGGCACCCTCCGTCTCGCGACCCCACATCTGTCCGAGCCGTTCATCGCCCGCTGACCCACCCTCTCGACGCCGAACGGCCGGTGGGACGTCGGTCGCCCGCACCTCCCGCGCGACAGGCAGCACACGCCTGGCTGTTGTGGGTCATGACGGTGTCGACGGCTCGGTCGTGGAGGGTCTGGCCCGGACGACGGCCTGGTCGCCTCGGGGGCCGAACAGATGCAGGATCTCCACGGCGTTCGCGTCCGCGGGGCCGAACCAGTGGGGCTCCGTCGTGTCGAACTCGGCCACTTCGCCCGGCCGCAGGGTGATGTCCTGCGCCCCCAGGATGAGCCGCAGCCGGCCGGCGAGGACGTAGAGCCATTCGTAGCCCTCGTGCGTGACCAGTTCCGGCGGGCGGGGTGCCAGCACCTGCTTGAAGACCTGCACCCGGCCCGGATACTGCGTCAGGGGCACGAGGACGCTCCCCCGCTGCTTGCGCAGGGGCCGCAGGTGGACCCGGGGGTCGCCGCTCGCCGGCGCCGCCACCAGCTGGTCGAGGGCGACGTTGTGCGCCCGTGCCAGCGGGATGAGCAGGTCCAGCGTCGGGCGCCGTCGGCCCGATTCCACCCTGGACAGCGTGCTGACGGAGATTCCCGTCGCGTCCGCGAGCGCCTCGAGCGTGAGTCCCCGCTCCCGGCGGAGCTTGCGCAGCCTGGGACCGATGCCGTCGAGGATCTGCTCCAGCTCCGCGTCGCTGATTCCTGTGCTCATGGCTCCAGTTTTGCAGTCTTCGCAAAATTCGTGGGCTTGGGGCCCTGCCTGGGCCGAGCCTTGCCGGGCATCGTTCCCCGTGCATGAGAGGTAGGCCGTGACCGCGACGACTCCCCAGCCCACTCCCCCGACTCCTCCGAATCCCGCGACTCCTCCGACTCCCGCAACTCCCCCAACTCTGCCAACTCCTCCTGCGTACATTGCCTCCACTGCCTCCACTGCCGCCACTGCCGCCACTGCCTCCACTGCGTCCGCCGCTTCCCCCGTGCTGAGTGCGCGCAGACGCTGGACGGTGCTGGCCGTCTGCTGCCTGAGCATGTTCCTGGTGGGCCTGGACACCACCATCGTCAACGTGGGTCTGCCGGCCATCGGGCGCGGCCTCGACGTCGACACGCGCGGTCTGGAATGGATCGTGGACGGCTACACCCTCGTCCTGGCCAGTTGCCTGATCTCCTCCGGCGCACTGGCGGATCGCTTCGGACGCCGCCGCGTGTTCCAGTGCGGGCTGGCCGTGTTCGGCGCGGCCTCGCTGGTCTGCGCACTCGCCCCGTCGGCCGGCGTGCTCATCGCGGCCCGTGCCGTGCAGGGCGTCGGCGCGTCGATGCTCAGCCCCGTGGCGCTCGCGATCGTGGTGAACGCGATGCCGGACGCGAAGGAACGGGCGCAGGCGATCGGCATCTGGGCGTCGGTGTTCGGACTGAGCATGGCCGCCGGACCCGTTACGGGCGGCGCGCTGCTCGCCGGTCTCGACTGGCGGGCGCTGTTCTGGATCAACGCACCCGTCATCGCGGCCGCTCTGCTCCTCAGCGCGGTGTTCGTGCCCGAGTCCCGGGCGGCGCGCGCCCGCCGGCTTGACCTGCCCGGTCAGGTCCTGCTGACCCTGCTGCTCGCCCTCGTCGTCGGCGTCCTGATCGAAGGGCCGCGGATCGGCTGGATGTCACCCGCGGCCCTTGCCGGATACGCGGGAGCCGCCGCGGCGACGGCCGGCTTCGTGTGGGTCGAGTCCCGCCGGTCCGAGCCGCTGATGGATCTGGCGCTCTTCCGTCGCCCGGTCTTCGGTGGCGCGGTCGTCGGCGCGGTGGCCGTCTTCGTCGCCCTGAACATGACGCTGCTGCTGAACACCCTCTACCTTCAGCACACCCGGCACTGGACACCGCTGGCCGCCGGCGTGGCCACCCTGCCCCTGGCCGTAGGAGCAACCGTCTGCGCCCCTTGGTCCGGTCGCATGACCGGCCGCAGGGGGCCACGGCTTCCGTTGCTCCTCGCCGGCGGTTTCATCACAACGGGCGGACTCTGCCTGGTCCGGCTCACCCCGCACACCAGCGTGCTGCTGCTTCTGGCCGCGTACCTGCTGATCGGCATCGGGTTCGGCTTCGCCAACGCCCCGATCACCAACACCGCCGTCAACGGACTGCCGCCCGCCCGGGCCGGCGTCGCCGGAGCCGTCACCTCCACGGCGCGGCAACTCGGCGCGGCCCTCGGCATCGCCCTCGCCGGCGGCCTGATCACGGGCGCGGACCCGGCAGGGCTCGCGATCGCCTCCCGCCCTGGCTGGATCCTGGTCGCCGGGTGCGGCGTCCTGCTGTTCCTCGTCGCCCGCACATCACGCGCAAAGCCCGCCACCCCGGACGGCCTGGTCTCCGCACGAGCGCGGTAGGTCGCGCGGCTCTCGCTGCCCGGCACGCGAGAGGAACCGGGGACGGGACCGCCTCCGCAGCCGCCTACGTCTCCGCCTCCGCAGCCACGCCCACGGCCCCGCCCATGCCCACAGCCACAGCCACAGCCACAGCCACAGCCACAGCCACAGCCACAGCCAGCAACTTCAACTGCCCCTGCCTGACCTCGCATTCCGTCCTGAACCGAAGTTGACAGCCAGGCAGCAGGGGCAGCAGAGTCACGCCAGGTGGACACGAATGATCTTTCTCCCGCCGAACTGAGGGTGTGGCACGCCTTCCCCAAAGGCGCCTCCGTCGACCTGCGCACCGCCGACGACGAGGACGCGGCAGGCGGAGCGGGCTGGGGCCCGGAGCGGACCGTGCGGGCCGAGGTACTGCGGGCGCTGCTCCTGGGCGGTCCCCTCCAGGAGAGGGAGATACCCGCCCTCAGAATCGCCGGGGCACGGATCACCGGGACCCTCGACCTGGCGTACGGCACGATCGAGCATGCCCTGCACCTGAACGACTGCTACTTCGAGGACACGCCGCTGCTCTACGCCGCCAGGCTGCGCCAGCTGAACCTGAGCGGTTCCGTCCTGCCCGGCCTGGCCGCCGCCACCGTACAGGTGGAGGGCATGGTGCAGCTGTCCGGCTGCCGGTTCGGCGGGCTGGTACGGCTCGGCGGGGCCCGGATCGACGGGGCGCTGTTCATGGACGGGTGCGACATCGACCCTCCGGACACCACCAAGTGGCCCGCGCTACGGCTCGGCCACGCGACCATCGGCGACAACCTGTACGCGCCCGGCCTGCGGACGCGCGGAGAGGTACGCCTCAGCGGCGCGTCCGTCGCCGGGGCCGTCACCCTCGACAACGCGACGCTCCATCACCCTTCCGGCGCGGCCCTGGACGCCCAGACGCTCACCGTGGGCAGCGACCTCCACATGCGGCACATGGCCGTACACGGCTGGATCGGACTGCGGGGCGCCCGCGTCCCGGGGCGGCTCGACCTGTCGTACGCACAGCTGTCGAACCCCGGTGCCACTGCTCTGCGTGCCGGCAGCTGCGTCATCGGCGAGCTCTGGCTGCGCAAGGGACCGCCCATCCAGGGCGCCCTGAACCTGCGCCGCTCCCAGATCGACGTCCTGTTCCTGGAACCCGAGGTGCTGCCGGACGAGGTGATGCTGAACGGTCTCCTGTACACCACCCTCACTCCGCACGAGCCCGCGGAGCGCCGCCTCCCCATGCTGCACAACGAGAGCGAGGGATATCTGCCGCACGGCTACGAGCAGCTCACCGGGGCCTACCTCAGGGTCGGCGACGACCATGCCGCCCGCGTCGTCCAGCTCGCCAAACTCCGCCGGCACCGCCGTACCCTGCCCTGGCACGGCCGGATCTGGGGACACCTCCAGGAAGCCACCGTCGGCTACGGCTTCCGCCCCCTGCTCGCGGGCTTCTGGCTCCTGTCCCTGCTCGCCGTCGGGTCGGTCGTCTACGGCCTGCACCACCCGCCACCGCTCAAGCCGGACGAGGCACCCGAGTTCCACCCCGTGTTCTTCACCCTCGACCTGCTGCTCCCGGTGATCTCCTTCGGCCAGGAGCAGGCCTTCGCCCCGCGCGGTTGGTACCAGACCCTTTCCTACGCCCTCGTCGTGGCCGGATGGGTACTGGCCACCACCGTCTTCGCCGGGGTGACCCGCACGATCAGCCGCGGAGCCGGACCCGGAGGCGGGCCCTGACCCAGACAGGGGCCGACGCAGCTGCACGGTGCGACGGGAGGGCCGGCCGGGCCGCGCTTCACAGCCCGGTTTCCGAGCGGTCACGGCGGCAGCGATGAGTTTTCGTGGCACGGAGGATCCTACCACTGATGCCTACGACCTACGACCTACGACCTACGACCTACGACACAGGAGGAACACAGATGGCTCAGCTGCTGAGGGTCCAGAACTTCAACGTCTCGAGTGACGGAATCGGCGCCGGCGAGGACCAGAGTCTCGAACATCCTTTCGGTCACGTGGACCCCGGGCGGCTGTTCGCCTGGGCCGGCGCCACGGCGAGCTGGCCCATGCGCACCGAATCCGGCGGCAGCCGTGGCCTCGACGACTACCTGACCCGGGACTTCGCCCGGAACATCGGCGCCGAGATCATGGGCCGCAACAAGTTCGGCCCGCAGCGCGGCCCCTGGAAGGACGAGGAGTGGCGCGGCTGGTGGGGGGACGAACCGCCGTTCCACACCCCGGTGTTCGTCATTACGCACCACAAGCGTCCTTCGTTCACGCTCTCCGACACCACGTTCCACTTCGTCGACGGCGATCCCGCCACCGTCCTCGAGCAGGCCCGGGAAGCGGCACAGGGCAAGGACGTCCGGCTCGGCGGCGGGGTCACGACGATCCGGCAGTTCCTCGACGCCGACCTCGTCGACACCATGCACGTGGCGGTCTCCCCGGTGAAGCTGGGGTCCGGCCTGCGCCTGTGGGACTCCCCCGACGAGCTGCTGGACCGCTTCCACCTCGACGTCGTCCCGAGCCCGAGCGGCGTGACGCACCACCTGTTCTGGCGGAAGTGACGCGCAGCGGCGCCGTCCGGCATCGAGCCGGACGGCACCGCTCTCCTGCATGCCGTCGCCACGGGCGGAGACGACGTCGGTGGCACCGGACTCGCGGCCCAGGTCGGTGCGCGCCTGGTGGCGGCCCATGAGGACGATCTGTCCTGCTCGCCCAGGCGCTCGGCCGACAGGACTGCCACCAGGCCACCAGGTCACCAGGCCGCCGGCGAGCGGAAAACGGCCGTACGCTGCGCTCATGAATGACCCCGTGCTCACCGCCCGCGAACTGGTGCGGGACCGATTTCCCGGTGCTCCTGGTGGACACGGATGGGCTGGGCGCTGCGCTCCAGGACGAGGCGCGAAAGCGTTGGGCTGCGGGCCCGCCGCCGCTCTCGGACCGTGAGCGTGACTACCAGCGCTATGTCCTGACCGACTTGCTCGATGACCTGCGCGGCTGCACGGACCCTGCAGAGCGGCTGTACTTGGTCTCGCACATGCTGCAGCGCGCCTCGGAGCTCGTCCTCCTGGTCGGCGGGCACTGGCTCGGCGGAGGCAAATGGTTGTCGAGGCGGCTGGCTGCGGCCGATCCGGAGGTGCACCGCGCGTTGTCCGAAGCTGCCGCGCAGGCGATCGCCGGGGACGCGGAGGTCTTCGCCGAGCTCGTGGCAGAGGTGTTGGACCTGGCCGGCGGCCCGCTGTGGAACGGGTACGCCGTCCGATGAGCCGATTCTTGGGGGCGGCACGGCGCTTGTCCCTTACGTGGTGGCGTCACGCGGCCCGCTACGGGAGAGGGCCGCGTTCAGACCCCGGCCTATGCCGGTCATGGCGCCGCCTGGTGTTCGTCGGCTCTGTGCTTGCAGGCGGTGAGTTCATGGCCGGCCCCGTTGCTCCAGGCGTCGCACTTCCCGGCCCGTCCGCTCGGCGGTCCGACGCGCCTCGTGGAGGGCGGCCTGTGCGCTCTTGACCGCCTTGGCCGCCGCTGCCACGGCCTCTGCGGCCTTGAGCTCGGTCCGACGAGCCTGCTCCAGCTCGCGCTCCAGGCGGTGAACCTGTTGGGCCGCCTCGTCCTTCTTCGCCTCGGCGGCATCCTGCGCCTGCTGTGCCTCGCCGACCTCGCGCTCGCGCCGGGCGGTCTCGGTGTCGGCCTCCTTTGCCGCCGCACGGGCGCGCTCGAGTTCACGCAGCCGCTGCCGCTGCTCCTGCTCCTGCTCCTGCTCCTGCTTCTGCTCCTCGCGACCCGGCATCTCCTTCGCCGCGGGTTTCTCCTTCGCTGCGGAGTCGTCCTCCGGCTCACGCCGCTTCTTGGGCGCGGGCTTCTTCGCCGGTGTCGGGCGGACGGGCGCCTCCAGCGGGGCGACTGCGGCGAACCCGACCGCGGCCTCGGGCACCTTCGCCAGTCGTCCCTTCGCCCACAGCTCGGCGACGTCCGGGTGGGCGAGCACGCCGTGGAGAATCTGCTCGATCTCGCGCAGCACCGTGTCGCTGACCGGCTGCCCGGCCTCCCGGGCCAGAACGGCGGCCGTGTGGGCGAGCGCGGTGACGAGCTGGTGGCGCTGGCGGCTCGCCGCCCGTAGCTGCTCGGCGTCGAGGGTGCGGTGCGCCTCGCGCAGGGTTTCCCCCAGCGCGAGGAACTGCTCTGCTTCCTTGGCCCGCTGACGGGCCAGGAGATTCGCGGTCCACGCCGAGAGCGGGGGCCGGCGCAGGCCGGCGATCGCCTTCGCCGCAGCGGAGTCCTTCGCTCTGCGGGCCTCGGCGACGTAGGCGTCCCGCGCCGCGGTGAACTCCGACGGCTTGAGCCCGTACAGCTCATCGGCGATCAGCTCGACATCCACCACTCCACTGTGCGCGGCCTGCACCGTAGCGGGGCGACCGCGCGGCAGCGGCTACGCCGTATGGCCGGTCAGGTTACCCGTGAGAACGGGACGGGACTGGATAGGACGAGATTGGGCAGCGTCTTGCCGCGGGACTTCGACCCACTCATCTCGGTGGTGCGTCCGGGGGCCGGGCACGCGGTCAGAGCGTCAGGTAGCGGTAGTGCCTCAGGCGTAAGCCGGCGGCCTTCTCGGTCATGCCGAGGGCCGCGGCGACCTGGGCGACCGCGTCTTCCTCACCGCCGCTGAGGAACCTGGTGGCCAGGGGGCCGAAGAGGGCAACGGCCGATTCGAGTTCGTTCGCGGCCTTCAGCACGGTGAGCGGGTGGTCGTCGACGAGTTCGTCCAGGCGTTCGTGCAGCCGGTTCAGCAGGTCGGCGACGTCCTCGGGCAGTGGCACCGTGCGCGCCGCGACCTCGTCCAGGTGGGCCTCCCAGTCCGCTTGCGGCCCGGAGACGTCGTAGGCACCGAGGTCGTCGCGGTCGACCTGCTGCCAGTCGATCGGGAAGGTGCGCGTGCCGCGCCATCCGCAGGCGCAGCGGCCTCGCATCGACGTGGCCGTGGGCCTGCGCGAGTGGCCGGTGTAGACCCACCAGTCCGTCGACTCGTGGAAGTAGCCACCACTGCCCATGTCGAAGTAGACCGGCCCCGGCTCGCTGCCGTCCGCGAGCAGCACCCCGACCTCGCCCTCGTGCGACTCGAATCCCTCACGCTTCCAACTCATCGCGCAGGCCTCCCTCTTCGGCGGTAAACGTAAACGTAGACGTAGACGTGTGACGTAGACGTATGACGTAGAGAGACGGCCCGCTCGGGCCGCCCCCATCCACCATGGGGCAGTGCGAATCAGTCCCGCAGGGAAGTCGGCATATTCCAAGGGCAATTGGTTGCGTGCGCCGCAGCATGCGCCCCCAAGGCGCTGCCAGTCACCGGCCGCGTCAGTCAGTCGCAGATTCCGAGATGGAGGATGGTGGCCCAGTCCCGGGTGACCAGCAGCACGTTGCGCCACCATACGGCGCCCGCGTGGGGCCCGCTGACGTCGCCGGAGATTCGGACGGGACCCAGATGCGCTTCGAAAAGGTCCGCGATGCCGTCGGCGAGTTCGCCGGCCTGCCGGATCTCGACAGGCGTACGCAGGATGGGTCCGCGTACCTGTGGGCGGGCTGCATGAACCCGTCGGTCACCTGCCGGCGGAGAACGTCCCGCCAGGCCTGCGGCGCCTCGAACGGGTCGACCGGCGTACTCACCTGGTGTCCGCTCGCCCCCGCGTCGTACACGGCCTGGGCAAGACCTGTCATCCAGTCATGACCGGTCGGCGTCTCGACCACAGGACGACAGGGAACAGATAGAGGGACGCCACATGGTTGCAGTCATCGAGCAGGTCCTCGAGCGGTTCAGCTGCGGCTGACACCGCGGCCGGGGCATCGAGTGGGTTCAGCAGCATGAGCGCAACCGATCCTCTGTGCGAGGGGTGATCTGACAGATGCGGAATGGGCCCGGCTAGAACCGCACCTGCGGAGGAGCGCAGGCAGAGGCGGGCGGCGGAAGACTCACCGGGTCATGGTCAACGGCATTCTCCTCTGGCAACGGACTGGTATCCCGTGGCGGGCCCCTGCCCATGCGATCGGCAGGTGGATGACAGGCGCCGC
The DNA here is from genome assembly GCF_042722475.1 of Streptomyces sp. NPDC127092. Lineage (NCBI taxonomy): Bacteria > Bacillati > Actinomycetota > Actinomycetes > Kitasatosporales > Streptomycetaceae > Streptomyces > Streptomyces sp. NPDC127092. The sequence continues at coordinate 110,887 of NZ_JBHXFE010000005.1, read as the reverse complement.
AGGTGGTCGAAGGACGGCACCCGGGAACAGGATCAGATCTGCCCGCTTCCGATCCACCTTGGCCTACCGCAGGACGGGCCGGTTGGCGGATGTGTACTCGTCCGCGACGTCGAACACACTGGCACACTGTGGGCATTCAGCCTTGCCGAAGAGGTGGGTGATTCCGTCCGCGAGTGCCCCGCGCCCGTCGCGGACGGCAGTCTCGTACATCCACCGGCCGGTACCAGAGAGTGCCTCGGGGAGCGCCGGGCGTAGGTCACGGCGGTCCACGTCGCCCAGGTTCCAGTCCCGGATCGCTGAATAGCGCCCGTGGCCTCCGATGGCGATCGTCACTTCCACGGCGCAGTGCGGGCAGGCCAGCTGGTAGAAGTCGTCCGTGAAGTCCCCCAGGACGGCACTCCAGTGGTACTCCTCCATGGCAGCGAGCGAAGCGAGGAAGGTCGCGAGGTAGTCAACCGGCCGCGACTGCAGGTGTCGGTCCAACAATTCGCGGAACTCGGAGATCTCGTTGGCGCAGTTCGCCAGCAGATCATCGCAGCCGTGGTGTCCTGCCGCGCATCGCAGGATCGTTCCCGCCAGACCGCGCGCCCGTGCACTCCTGGAGGCAAGGCATACCAGGCGCGGCAGGGAGGCAAAGCTGGCGGGGAAGACGAGGTCGTGCTCGAGGACCAGCCGGTATCCCAGTTCCTCCCAGGCTTCGGCGTCGTCCTCGCGCTCCACCTGTTCAAGAAGCGCGGGGACTCGATCGACATCCCCATAGCAGTCATGCATCTCCGTCCAGTTCACCACCTGGGCATTAAAGCGCCTCGTGGCGCCCGGCCCTTAGGCGGTTGCAGCCACCGGTTGATGCACCCCGTCGTAGTCGTCCGCTGCGACGAACTCGCGGTCAGAGGGGAGGCGACCGTTCTCGCACGGCAATCCACGGGTAGCGCCAGCGGCGCCGCTTTCGCCTACGCCCGCGCTATCCCAGCCACGTGCCGTCGCGCATCACGACCCGGCCGCGCAGTTCCGGTACTCCGCGCCAGGCGCGGACGGTCTGCGGTGTCACGCGCAGGTACAGACGGGGAGTCTCCTCCGTACGCGGATCCCAGCCGTACTTGCCCGCGAAGGCGTCCGCGGCGGCCTTCGGCACGTCCCACGTGGAGTGGCACGTCGCCTCTCCTTGCAGGAGCACCACGTCGACGGTGTCCGGCAGTGCCAGCCGTACGCGCGGTTCCTTGCGTACGTTGCGCGCGGTCGCGGAGTTCGCGCCGGTGCACATCCACGCTGCCTGCCCGTCCCACAGGAACCACAGTGGCACCTGATGCGGGCCGTGGTCGGGGTGGGACGTCGAGACCCATATGTCGCGCTCCGAGGTGAGCCGTTCGAGGGTGTCCCGCCTGCGCGCCGCCGTGTCGCGGACGACGGTCTCCGTTGCTTGCATGGGCGTGACCTTAGCCAGCAGGTTCACCGTACGCATGGGGCGCGGGTCCTAAGCCCGGAGGCTGAGCGCAGCCCAGGAGCGCTGCTCGTGGAGGGGTTCTCCGCCTGAGGCCCCGGCGTCTATCCGAGCATGAGCATCGCCTCGGCGACTTCGTCCACCGACGCCTCCGGGATCGCGGTGGCGGCCTCTTCGAGGACGAGCAGCCGGGCCCCGGGGATCTCGCGTGCGAGTGCCTCGCCGTTGCCGACGGGGAAGAACCGGTCCCGGCGGCCGTGGACGACGAGCGTGGGGAGCTCGATCTCGGGCAGGCGCTCGCGCCAACGGGGTGCGCAGTCGAGCCGCGAGAAGACCAGGCCGAGCTGATTCGCCAACTGGACCGGTGGTGCGGTGCCGGGCGTGCGGTCCCAGATGCGCGCGGCCGTCGAGCGTGCGGCGACGGGGTCGTCGCCGCGGATCTCCGCGCCGGCGGCGACGAACTCCGCGACCGCCTCGCGGTCCGTCCAGTCGGGCATCGGGCGCGCGAACAGCCGGCTCATCGTCGCCCGGTCATGGTCGGGGAGGTCGTCGTCGGGCGGGCCAGGGGCGACCGGGCGGGTGCCGACCAGGGTGAGCGCGGAGAACGCGCCCGGATGGTCGAGCGCGGCCACCTGGGCGACCATCCCGCCGACACCGATGCCCGCGAGGTGTGCGGACCCTCCGCCGAGCGCGTCGACAAGGGCCGCCGCGTCGGCGGCGAGGTCGCGCAGGGTGTAGGCGGGCGCCTCCGGGTCGTTCGTCGTCGACTCCCCGCTGTCGCGCAGGTCGTAGCGCACCACACGGCGTCCGCCGGCGGCGAGGCGCTCGCACAGCGCGTCGGGCCAGGACAGCATCGTCGTCCCGCCCGCGAGCAGGACTAGTGGCGCGTCGTCGTCCCCGAACGACTCGATGCCCAGGGAGATCTCGTTCGCCTTGACAGTGGTCATCGGATCACCGGAGTACGTCGTAGGTCAGGTGCGTCGCGGTCGACGTCGGGATCACCCTCCGTTGCACGAGTGTGCGCGGCGGTCCGCCGGTGAACAGTGGTGTCCCGGCGCCCAGTACGACGGGCGCGAGGTGCAGTGTCAGTGCGTCGACCAGGCCCGCGTCGAAGGCGGAGCGGATCGTGGCACCGCCGCCCATGAGGACGACGTCGAGGTCCTTGCCGCTCTCCGAGGACGCGGCCTCGGCCCGCTCGCGCGCGGCGGTGACCGCGTCGGGCAGGCCGGTGGTCACGAACGTCCAGTCGAGGTCGAGGGTGCGCACCGCCTCCGGCGGCGAGCTCGTCACGACGACGAACGCGGGCTTGCCGACCTCGCCGGCGCCGTAGCCGGACGTGTCGTCCCAGCCTTGGGGACCGTCGACCACGTCGAAGAGACGGCGGCCGAGGACGACGGCGCCGCTACGGGCGGTTGCCTCGCTCAGTACCCGGCGGTCGTCGGGATCGTCGGAGAACGCCCACGTGTGCAGGGCCTCGCCTCCCGTCCCCAGACCGTTGTCCGGGCCGGGGTCGGGACCGGTGACGAACCCGTCGAGCGAGACGGAGATGTCAGCGATGATTCGTGTCATATCAAGGCAGACCCGTTCTTGCGCCCGAACTCATCGCTCGCGGCGGGATTCGGTTGGGCGGCACGCGGCCGACGCGGGCTTCCGGCCCGCGCCGGCCGTATCTGTCACCTCATCGAGCTAGGCCGGCGGAAGGGGCACGTCCCAGCGCTGCCAGGCCGCACCCGTGCAGTCGCGGAGGTTGATGCCGGCGCCCTGGCTCGGGTCACCGGCATACTGGATGCTCAGGCACTGGTTGTTGACCTGGGTGACGAGTTGGCGATTCACGACGTCCCACCGCTGGTTGGCCTGCCCGTGGCAGTCCCCTACGACCTGGGCAGGGGCGTTGAGTTCGCCGTTGCGGACGTCCAGGCAGTGGCGCTCGGCGAGGTTCCGCAGCTTGCGGCCCTCCCAGAACCACAGCTGGCTCCCGACCCCTGCGCAGCTGCGGACCTCCACGTTGTCGCCGTTGGAGGTCAGACAGCGGCCGTCCTGGTCAGTGCGGATCTCGAAGTAGTCGGCCGCCCCGGCCGGCGATGCCATCCCCGGGCCGAACACGCCCGCCAGGGCGAGCGTCACGGCGGTGGCGGCGAAGCGAATGCTCATGCGTATGACCCCTGTTGCTTGCTGTGCGTCTTCCGCACCGTACGCGGATGATCACACACAGAGAGTAGTCAATTACGTTCGGTAGTCAAGCCGTCGATCTTCGCCCGCTGATCTTCGGTCGTCGATCTTCCACACCACCGACCGGCCGCGGGATCATGAAAGTGCGGGCCAGGACGCGTCAGTGTGCCGGCCCGATAGCAGCCGCCCGGTGCCCAAGCTGTCCGGGTGCTCAAGCTGTGCAGGTGCTCACGACATCGGTCCAGGCCTCGAACGGCGAATTGAGTGTGCACGGCTTTCCATCGGCCGAACTCCCCTTGGACCGCTCAGCCCACGCGGATCGCGAGCATGCACGCGTCGTCCTCGTGACCGGCCTGATCCGGGTCCGCCAGGATCGACTCGATCAGCTTGTCGGGCTCGTTGCCTTCGGAGCGGGTCACGGCGTCAGCGAGGCGTTGGATGCCTTTGGTGACGTCCTCGCCCCGGCGCTCCACGATTCCGTCGGTGTAGAGGAGGAGCAGGTCGCCACGTCGGAGCGGGGTGTCGCGGGTCTCGTACGCGTACCCCGGCAGGGCCCCGAGCAGCGGGCCGCGCTGGTCGGCGTGCAGGGGCTCGGCGTGGCCCTGGCGAAGCAGCAGTGGCGCGGGGTGGCCGGCGTCGGCCCAGTGCCAGACGCGGTCCTCGTCGATGTGCCCGGCGATCACCGTGGCGGTCTGGCCCGCGGGTTCGCTGCACACCAGCTCGTTCAGCCAGGTCGTGATCTCCCCGGCCGACGCACCTGTCTGCGCCAGCCCGGCCAGGGCGTGGCGCTGCTGCGCCATCCGCGCCACGGCGTCCAGTCCGTGCCCGGCGGCGTCACCGATCGCCACCAGGACCCTGCCGTCCGGCAGCAGGCGGCACTTGTACCAGTCGCCGCCCACGGCCGCGTCCGGCTCGGCGGGCCGGTACGACGCCGCCACGGTCAGGCCGACGGCGGCCAGGGCCTCGGAGTGCGTGGGCAGCAGCGCCTCGCGCAGGGCGTCGGCGACCCGGCGCTCGACCTGCGCCTGACGGCGCAGCCGGTCCGACTCTCGCTCCGTCTCGGCGAGCCGGCGGCGGCTTCGGATCTGCGGGGTGAGGTCACGGGCGACCAGGTTGACCGCCCACGGTCGGCCGTCGGTGCCGGCGACCGGGCGTCCCATCAGGTCGAGCGTGCGCAGCTCCCCCAGGACGACGAACCTGATCCTGGTCCAGGCGGGTTCCTCGCCCGCGAGAACGGAGGTCAGGAACTCGGCGAAGGCCGTCAGGTCGTCCGGCAGCAGGGCGTCGCAGAGCTGCTCCAGCGTCCACGGCATCTGGATCTCCGTGTGGAAGATCCGGCTGAGCCCCTCCGACCAGGTCACCTTCCCCGACAGCAGGTCCCAGCTGCCCCAGCCGAGCGAGGCCAGGTACTGCGCGTCGATGGTCAGCAGTTCCGTACGGCTCTGTACGGGCCGCCAGGTCGCAAGGACCTGTTCTCCGCAGCGCGCGGCCGAGTAGAGCAACGGGGCACGGTGGAGCCGGCCAAGGCGCTGCTCCGTGTAGTCGACGACCCGGCCCTCCAGCGGCGCGCCTCCGGCGAGGACGTCCGCGAGGGCGGCGAGCAGGCCGCTGCCGGCGGCCCCTGGCCTGGCCTCCAGGAACCGCTGTCCCACCTGCCGGTCCGGTGCCTCCAGCCAGTCTGCGGACCGGATCCGGTTGCCGGCGACGATACGGAAGTCCCATACGGTCCCCGTGCCCTCCTCGACGAGGGGTTCGAGCAGCAGCGCCGAGGCCGGGATGGCGTCGAGCGCCGCGCAGATGCCGGGGGCGCCCTGGTCATGGATGGTGCACAGACAGCGCGACGAGGCCGCCGCCTGTCCGGCCGCGGCGGCCGACGCGGGTGCGAGCATCTGCACGGGCGCGATCACGTCCGCCGCCGGGTCCGGAGGTCGCTCCGCGGTCCGGCGTACGGAGGAGCGGAGGGCGGACACCTCCCGCCCGATCAGGTCCTTCAGCTCTTCGACAGTGTCGGGGAGCGGAAAGTTCATGATCGTCGCCTCCCAGGCCGACTGGCAGGCCGCCGGGACCGGCGCCTGGCCCTCGTACAACCGGTTGCTCTAGCGCCGCTGCCCAGCGGGAGGCGAATCATTCGTCCGGTACGGGAGCCCGATGCCGAGCCCGATGGCGAGGCCGATGTCGAGGCCGACGCCAGGGGTCTGCGGCACCGCGGGCGCGACAGGCCCGGCGGACGCGGACGGCGCGGGCGGCGCAGTGGGCGCGGTGGGTGCGGTGGGCGTGGCAGGACGTCCGTCGCCGCTGCCGCGCTCCCGCAGCGAGCAAGATCGATTGTCAGTGGTGGATGAGACGGTAGGAGCATCAAGTCGGAAAGAGGGGGCCTGTCTTGTCCGTAAGCCAGAACTACATCAACCACGTCGCTCTCGTGCTGGACGCCAGTTCGTCCATGTCGCACCTGAGGAACAAGGTCGTCGAGGTCGCCGACCAGCAGATCGCCTACCTCGCCCGCCGCTCGCGGGAGCTGGACCAGGAGACGCGGGTCACGGTGTACGTGTTCGCCGACAAGGTGGAGTGCGTCATCTACGACAAGGACGTGCTGCGGATGCCCTCGCTGAAGCAGCTCTACCGGGTCGGCGGAATGACGGCGCTGCTGGCGGCCGCGCTGAAGTCCCAGCACGAGCTTGCGCAGACGGCCCAACTGTACGGGGACCACAGCTTCCTGACGTTCGTGCTGACGGACGGGCAGGAGAACGCGAGCCACCGCTGCCCGGGTGCCCCTTCCAGGGACCCGCGCGCTCTGACGGCCGCTGTCGCCGAGATGATCGAGACGCAGCAGGACAACTGGACGCTGGCCGTCCTCGTGCCGGACCAGATGGGCAAGCGCGAGGCCATGAGCTGCGGCTTCCCGAAGGACAACATCGCCATCTGGGACGCGACGAGCACGCGGGGCCTGGAGGAGGCCGGGCAGGTCATCCAGGAGGCCACCGAGAAGTTCATGATCGGCCGCACCAAGGGCATCCGGGGCTCTCGGACGGTGTTCTCCACCGGCGCGGAGGCGGTCAACAAGGACACCATCAAGGCCGCCGGCCTCACTCCGGTGGACGCCTCGCAGTACCAGCTGATTCCGGTCACGCGAGATGCCGCGATCCGGAACTGGGTCACCGAGTCCGGGCACACCTACCGCACCGGCTGTGCCTTCTACCAGCTGAGCAAGTCGGAGAAGATTCAGGCGCGCAAGCAGATCGCCGTCCTGGAGAAGAAGACCGACCGGGTCTACACGGGGCCCGAGGCCCGGGCGCTGCTCGGCCTGCCCGACGAGGAGGTCAGGATCAAGCCCGACCACAACGACGACTACACGATCTTCGTGCAGAGCACCAGCGTGAACCGCAAGCTCGTGCCGAACACGCGGCTGCTCGTCATGAGCTGACCTGGCGGCTGGTCGTCATGAGCTGACCTGGCAGGGAGCCATGGCTCGGGATCGACGGCCGGGATTGGGAGCCACAGCCGGCTCTCGGGCCGCGGCTCGGGATCGGCGGCCCGGTTCGGGAGCCACAACCGGCTCTCCGACCACAGCTCGGGATCGGCGGCCCGGTTCGGGAGCCACAGCCGGCTCTCGGGCCGCGGCCGGTCCGGGAGGATGAGGCCTCCCGGACCGTCTCGTACCCTGGCGGCATGCGGATGCGCCCTACGTTGAGCTGGACCCCGGAGGAAGACCTCCCGCCGGGCACCACGGATCTGCAGCCTGTCGCCGACGCGCTGCGCGCCGGTGGTGTCGTGGTACTCAGCGGGGCCGGCATCTCGACGGAGTCGGGCATCCCCGACTACCGGGGCGAGGGCGGGAGCCTGAGCCGGCACACGCCGATGACCTACCAGGACTTCACCGCCGGCGTGCACGCCCGGCGCCGGTACTGGGCGCGCAGCCATCTCGGCTGGCGCACGTTCGGCCGTGCCCGCCCCAACGCGGGGCACCGGGCCGTGGCCGCGTTCGCGCGGCACGGCCTGCTGTCGGGCGTGATCACGCAGAACGTCGACGGTCTGCATCAGGCGGCCGGCAGTGAGGGCGTGGTGGAGCTGCACGGCAGCCTCAGCCGTGTCGTCTGCCTCTCCTGCCGGGCGCTGAGCTCCCGCCGGGAACTGGCTCGGAGACTGGAGGAGGCCAATCCCGGCTTCTCGCCGGTGGCGGCCGGGATCAACCCGGACGGCGACGCGGATCTCACTGACGAGCAGGTGGGAGACTTCCGCGTCGTGCCCTGCACGGTGTGCGGCGGCGTGCTGAAGCCGGACGTGGTGTTCTTCGGCGAGAACGTTCCGGCGCCGCGGGTGGAGCACTGTCGCAGGCTGGTCCAGGAGGCGTCCTCCCTGTTGGTTCTCGGGTCGTCACTGACGGTGATGTCTGGCCTTCGGTTCGTCCGTCAGGCGGCCGAGGCCGGTAAGCCGGTGGTGATCGTCAACCAGGATCCGACGCGGGGTGACCGCCACGCCCTCACCCGGATCGCGTTGCCCCTCGGCCCGGCCCTCACCACCGTCGCAGACCAGCTGGCCGTCTCCCTGGACGGCGGCTGAGCAGGAGCGGCCGGCGGCCGGAACGGCGCCTCGGCGCACGGAAGGATGGCCGCGTTATTGGTTTGCCGCCGAAGCACCGGGCCGGATAAGAAGCTTGCATGTTGAAAGGCAGCAAGGTGGGGCTCAGGGCCCGCCATGAGGACGACATACCGATCCTGCGGACCGAGCTCTACGACGACGTGGTCAACGCCTCCCGTGCCGAGGCCGGACCGTGGCGGCCGATCACGCCCGGATCGAACGACCCGCGGCTCGTGGTCGACGACACCGCGCAGGGGAGCGTCTCGTTCTCGGTGATCGAGCTGGACGGCGGCACGCTGGTCGGCTCGGCGAACCTGTGGGGCATCGACACCCACAACCGTTGCGCCCACATCGGCCTCGGCCTGCTGCCGTCCGCCCGCGGCAAGGGCTACGGCACCGACGTGGTCGCGACGCTGTGCCACTACGGCTTCGTCGTGCGCGGGCTGCAGCGGCTGCAGATCGAGACGCTGTCGGACAACCACGCCATGCTGCGCTCCGCCGAGCGCAACGGCTTCGTCCGCGAGGGCGTACTGCGCTCCTCGGCCTGGGTGTTGGGCGAGTTCCTCGACGAGGTGCTGCTCGGCCTCCTCGCACACGAGTGGAAGCCGGACGCGCAGGGCTGAGACGTGTGCGGATGGTCGCGGCCGGCCCTTGGGAAGGGAGCCGGCCGGCTCCGGCGGGTCCGAGGCCGAGGCGGACGTCGTGGCCGCCGACGGTGATGTCAGTGCGGTGCGCTTCACTGTCCGCCATGGAGCTCACGCAAGCGGCCATCAGCGACCTGCTGGACCGACTCGGCCCGCAGGAAGCCCACATGTACCTGCCGGGCGAGGGGGAACTGCCGGAGCTGACCGACCTGCTCAGTGGCCGGTACGGCGCCCCGCGCACCCTCGCCGCCGACGGATTCACCGATCCGACGGCCGACGAGTCCAGGGGCGCGGCCCTTCTCGCGCCCTTCAAGGACCAGGCCGTGACGATACGTGCCTGGGCGTACGGGGATCAGTGGATCGGCACCGGGGCGGTGCGGGACGGCGAGGGCGTCGAGCGGCCCGTGCTGGTGGTCGCTCCGCGGAAGGTGCCGGGCACCTCGGCGGTCGCTCCGGACGAGGACGCCGACTGGGTGGAGCGGCTGAGGAGGATCACCGGCCGCACCGAGTGGCCGGACGAGCGGCCCGATGTGGACTGGGCGGAAGTGGAGTCCCGTCTGAGGACCGCGCTTCCGCGTGACTACAAGCGCATGGTCGAGGCGTTCGGCGAGGGCGCCTTCGACGGCTTTCTCGGGCTGCACCAGGAGCCGTGGACGTATTTCAGGGAAGACGGTCTGCTCGTCTGGGCGAGCACCGAGCACGAGGACCTGTACTGCTGGAGGGCCGACGGGGACGAACCGGACCGCTGGCGCGTCGTCGTGCAGACGTTCGACGGCGAGGAAGTCCCCTTCGACTGCGGGACCGCCCAGTTCGTCTGCCGTGTCCTCACCGACCCGCGCCACCGGTTCACCATGGCCCGCTACTTCGACACCCACTGGTTCATGAGCTACCGGAGCGGTGACTGACAGGCTTCTATCTCCAACGTGCGTCGTTCCTAGAATGGCGGCATGGAGGACATCGACGCGATCGCGGCCCTGCAGGACCCCGTACGACGCCGCCTGTACGAGTACGTGGCGGCTCAGGGCCGCGAGGTCGGGCGTAACGAGGCGGCCGAGGCCGCCGGCGTGGCGCGCACTCTCGCCGCGCACCATCTGGACAAGCTGACGGAGGCGGGGCTGCTGGAGAGCGGCAGCCGGCGACTGACGGGGCGCTCCGGGCCGGGCGCCGGGCGGCCCGCCAAGGTGTACACGCGGGCCGCCGGCGAGCGGTCGGTGTCGCTGCCCGCCCGCGACTACCGCACGGCCGCCGAGCTGCTCGCCGAGGCCGCCGAGCAGGCCGGACTGGACGCAGCGCTCTGCGCGGCCGCGCGCCGGCGGGGTGAGGCCCTGCGGGGTTCGGCGGCGCCCTGCGGCGGCCTCCAGGAGGCCATGGAGATCCTGGCCGCCCGCGGGTACGAGCCCCATCTGGAGGGCCTCGCCGAGGGCGGCGGCGAGAACGGTGCCGAAGACGACGCGGGAAGTGTCACGGGTTCGACGGAGCCAGCTGCGGCGACCACGCAGGTCGAGGCGACCGAGCAGGTCGAGGTGACCGGGCGGGCGGAGACGACTGGGCAGGCCGAGGCGACCGGGCGCGCGGAGGCGAGTGGGCAGGCCGAGGCGACCGGGCGGGTCGGGAATGTGACCGGAGGCGGCGCGACGCCTGTCGTCCGCATGCGTAACTGCCCTTTCCACGCCGTCGCCGAACGCTTCCCGCCGCTCGTCTGCGGCATGAATCTCGCCCTCCTCGAGGGGCTGCTCGGCACCGACGGTTCCGTCCGCGCCCGCATGGACGCCCGCCCCGGGGAATGTTGCGTGGTGGTCGAAAGCTCTAAAAACAATGAGCGTTGACATAGAAAAGCCGGCCGTGCTGGGATGACGCCATGACCGCATCCGCGCCTGTCGCCGCCCACCTCGCCCAGCTCAACGTCGCCACGCTCCTTCACCCGCTCGACGACCCGCGCCTGGCGCCGTTCGTGGAGATGCTCGACCCGGTCAACGCCGCCGCCGACGACGCGCCCGGTTTCGTCTGGCGGCTCGTCGAGGACGGAGCGGCCGACGCCACCGGCCTGCGCCCCGCGGGCGAGGACGTCGTCGTCAACCTGTCGGTGTGGGAGACGCAGGAAGCCCTGTGGGACTTCGCCTACCGAAGCGGCCACCTGGAGGTGATGCGCCGGCGCCGTGACTGGTTCGCGCGGCACGTCGAGGCGCACCTGGTGCTCTGGTGGGTCCCTGCCGGGCACATCCCGACGGTCGACGAGGCCTTGGAGCGGCTGGCGGACCTGCGGACGCACGGACCGTCCCCGCGCGCGTTCACCTTCGCCTCCTCCTACACCGCCGCCGAGGCCGCCCGGCATCTGCCGGCGTGACGAGTGCGCCGTCGGCGGCCACGGGGGCGGGGCCGGCGGCGTAGAGAACGCCACCGGCACCCACCCACTCCCCCCATCTCTCTGCATCGATCCTCCTGGGCCGCCAAACCCCATGACCGTGCTGCGGTTTGTGTGGCTCGCCCACATGCCCCGTCGTCCGTCCTCCCACCTAGCGTGTGGACACCCAACGCCCGGAAGGGCGTCGGGCGTCGGCAGACGGACGCGCCGTGCGCGCACGAGCGGGAGGTACCGGGGCATGGTCGACAGTCGGGGGCCGGAGCGCTGGTGGCGGCTGCGTGCCGCCGCCCGTGTCCTGGCGGCGGTCGGGGTCGTCGCCGCGGCCGTCGTGGACTCGCCCGCCGCCGCAAGCGGCACGGCCGTGGCCACGGCCACGGCCAGACCGATACCCACAGCCACAGCCACAGCCACAACCACCACTGCCGCTGCCGCGACGCCCTCGTATCTCACGCTCGAAGCGAGTTACGGCGCCGGGACCGTCACCAACGGCTGGGAGAGTGTCGAGCGGTACCGCGACACGACCAGCGGGTTCCGCACCGAGGGCTATCCGCCGGACGGCCGCGGCGATCAGGACGGCAAGCGCGTCACCTACTTCGGCGGCGTGGCCCGGCCCTCCTCAGACCGGTTCCTGCTCTATTCGGCCCCCGGCTGGAACTCCGGCAGCCGCACGACGCCCGTCCTCCTCGTGCACGGCGCGAACGACACCGCCGACCGCGCCTGGGCCAATCCCGGCGAGGCGGGCGGCTACGGCTGCGGCGCCGCCTCCTGTCCGTCCACCGGGCTGATGCAGTATCTGGCCGGGCGCGGTCACCGGGTCTTCGCCGTCGGCTTCGCGCACAAGCAGGGCGACAACCTCATGCAGGCGCAGGTCGTCGGTGACGCGATCGCCGTCATCAAGGCGAAGCTGGGCGTCGCCAAGGTGGACCTGGTCGGCTGGAGCAAGGGCCAGATGTCCACCCGCGCGTACGTGTCGTCCCTGAGGCCGAGCTGGGGTCGGGCGTACGCCGGTGACGTACGCCGGCTGGTCACCCTCGGCGGCCCGAACGGCGGCTACGACTACCCGTACGCCCATGGGTGGGCCCACCGCTTCTCCATCTGGCCGGAGTGCGGAGGCAAGGTCAACGCCCCGTCCCCGCACTCCCACATGACCTGCTACGGCACGTACGCCGCACACCCGGAGTTCTCGATGACGCCGTCCGGCGGTCAGGACAACTACCCCGGTCAGCGTCAGATGCTGGCGCGCTGGGACGGGGTGTACGGAGTCGACGGCGCCGCCCAGGACTGGTACACGACGTACTACGGCGGTCAGGGCTTCTACACCGCCGGCGGCGGCATCCAGGCGGCCGTCGACGCCGGTTCGCTCATCGGACCGCTGCACAGCGCCGGAGTGCCCGCCTCCGTCACCGCCTACCTGCTGGCCGGAGGGTCCGCCGACGTCCTCGGCATCTTCAACGAGAACCGCGGGCCCAGCGACGGCGTCGTCTTCGTCTCCAGCGCGCTCGACACCACGGGCATCCCGACGGTCGGCGGCAGGGTCACCGTCGCGGGCGCCAACCACCTCGAGCTGGGCTGGCACAGCTCCGTCGCCGCCCAGGTCGCCGCCTGGCTCTCCTGAAGGACCTCGAAACCATGACCACGGGACCCGACATGACCACACTCCGCACCCGCCGCGTCGCCACCGCCCGACTGACGCAGCAGATCACGGAGGCGAGGGCCGAGGGCGGGGGCGGGGCCGAGGGTGGGGGCGGGGGCGAGCCCGTCGTCTTCGTCCACGGCAACGTCTCCTCCTCCGCGTTCTGGCACACCACACTGACCTCGCTGCCCCAGCGCTACCGCCCCGTCGCCGTCGACCTGCGCGGATTCGGCGGCACCGACCCACTGCCCGTCGACGCCACACGCGGCCTGCGGGACTACGCCGACGACCTCGACGCGCTCCTCGCCGCCCTCGGCATCGGGCCGGTGCACCTGGTCGGCTGGTCCATGGGCGGCGGCGTGGTCATGCAGTACCTGCGCGACCACCCGGCCGCCGTGCGCTCCCTGACGCTGGTCAACCCGGTGTCCCCGTACGGCTTCGGCGGCACGCACGGGGTGGACGGCGTCCTCAACTCCCCGGACGGGGCGGGCTCCGGCGGCGGCACGGCCAATCCGGAGTTCGTACGGCTGCTCGCCGAGGGCGACCGCGGTGAGGACTCGCCGCTCTCGCCGCGCTCCGTCCTCACCGCCTGTTACGTCAAGCCCCCGCTGCGCTTCGAACACGAGGACGCGTACGTCGAGTCGATGCTCACCACGCGCACCGGCGACGACCACTACCCCGGCGACAGCACGGCGTCCGCCGCCTGGCCGGGCATCGCGCCCGGCACCCGCGGCGTGCTCAACTGCCTCGCCCCGACCCACTTCCGCGTCGCGGATCTGCACCTGGTCGATCCCAAGCCGCCGGTGCTGTGGGTACGGGGAGAGGACGACGTCATCGTCTCCGACACCTCGATGTTCGACGTGGCGCACCTGGGCGCGATCGGCGCCGTACCGGGCTGGGACGGCACTCCGGCGCAGCCGATGGTGGCGCAGACGCGTCACGTCCTGGACCGTTACGCGGCGGCGGGCGGCAAGGTGCGGGAGGTCGCCGTAGCCGGCGCCGGGCACGCGGTCCACATCGAGCGGCCCAAGGAGTTCGGCGCGGCGCTGCTCGACGTCCTGTCGACGTGACGGCGCACGAGTGACGGCGTAACGGGGGTAACCGCTATCCGCACGCGCGTCCGGACGGGCGACCAGGCGGGCGATCAGGCAAGCGACCAGGCGTCAGAGCGGCATGGTCGCCGTGCCCTTGTCGTGCGCCTGCCGCTTCGCCCCCTTGGCGGCGAGGCCGCGCGCGTGATCGAACGCGGCGACGGGGTCGTCGGAGTCGTTCCACGGGTGGGCGCCGCACCAGCGTCCGATCAGACGGAACTGCTCCAGGGCCGCGTCATGGCTGCGTGCCTCCAGGAGGTAGTGCGCCAGCAGGTGTCGCAGCCGGGGCAGGGCCTCGTTGTCGGGGGCGACCTGACCCAGGGACCAGGCCACGCGTTCCAGGAGTTCGCGGGACTTGCGGGCCCGCGCGCCGCCCGTGCCGCCGCGACCGTCCAGTTCCCGCAGGGCGTGGAGGTACGTTCCGGCCATCGGGCTTCCGGCGGGGGCGCGTTCGACGGTCAGCCGGGCGAAGTCCAGCATCAGCCGGTCGGAGCCGTGCCACTTGCCGCACCAGTACTGCAGGGCCTGCCAGTGGCCGGAGTAGTGGTACGGGGCGCGGGCGGTCAGCCCGGCCCACAGGGCGCGGAACTGGTTGTGGGAGTACGACAGCGCCCGCGCCGCGGTGATCATGACGACCCACGGGCCGGGGTTGCGGGGGTCGATCCGCGAGGCGTCGACGGCGGCGGTCATCGACTGCGGCAGCATCGCCTGGAACTGGTTCATCCGCTCGGCGGGAACCTTGTGGGCGTACTCGGAGCCGCGGATCTCCCAGGCGCGGTGCAGGAGCATGCTCGCGTGGAGCGTCGCGGCGTCGCCGTTCTCCGGCTGCTCGGACCGCCAGGCCTCCAGCCACTCGTCGTCGTCGCCCGCGATCTGCTGGAGCACTTCGGTCCGGGACCAGCGCTCGTCCCAGTCGTCGCCGGCGGCCGCGACGTACGCGGCCGCCGGGCGCCAGTCGCCGCTCCACGCGGAGTCGGCGACGGCCTGCATCTCCTTGAGGCGGTGGAGCGGCTGCGCCGGCCCGGCGCGCCCCGCGTCCAGGACCTCGCGCGGGACCAGTCCGTACGCGGCGGGGACGAAGGAGTCGCGCACCCACGGGTCGACGGCGGGTCGGGCGGATCTTCGGGAGCGGGAGCGGGGGCGGAAGCGGGTGCGGTACGTGCCGACCACCACGCCTGCCAGGCCGATGATCAGGGCGGATACGAGAATAGACACGCCCGGGATCATCACCCATGGCCGTCCCGCGGGCAACAGAGATCAGTCGGGGCGGGGTCAGCGCTCCTCGCGCAGGCCCCACGGCGACCCGTACGCGGTGAGCAGGTCGAGGAACGGCCGGGGCGGCAGGGCCTCGGGGCCGAGGACGCCGCTGCCCTTCCACGTACCGGCGGCCAGCAGCTCCAGGGCGATCACGGGGTTGACGGCCGTCTGCCAGACCACGGCCTGGGACCCGTACTCGCGCATCGACCACTCGTTGTCGACGACGTGGTACAGGTACACCTCGCGGGGAGCACCGTCCTTCGTCCCCCTGACCCAGGTGCCCGCGCACGTCTTGCCCGTCATCCGGTCGCCGAGGGTGGCGGGGTCGGGCAGGCACGCGGCGACGACGTCGCGGGGGGACACCCGTACCGGGCCGTCCTCGCCGGGGACGGTGACCTTGTCCGTGGAGTCGAGGCCCAGCTGGTGGAGGGTCTTCAGCTTGGCGATGAAGTCGTCGCCGAGGCCGTACTTGAACGTCACCCGGCGCGCGTCGAGCCAGCGCGGCATCAGCAGCACCTCCTCGTGTTCGACGTTCACGCACTCCACCGGGCCGATGCCCTCCGGAAAGTCGAAGACCTCCGGCTCGCTGAAGGGGGCCGTGGTGAACCACCCACGCTCCTTCTCGTACACCACGGGCGGGTTGAGGCACTCCTCGATGGTGGTCCAGATGCTGAAGGAGGGTGCGAAGTCGTGGCCCTCTACGCTGAGGTCGGCGCCGTCGCGGACGCCGAGCTCGTCGATCTCGTCGAAGAGTTCGTCCGCCGCGTAGCGGGCGAACACGTCGGAGAGGCCCGGCTCCACGCCCATCCCGACCAGCGCGAGGCGGCCGGCGTCCTCCCAGGCCCCGGCCAGCGCGAACTGCTCGTCGCCGAGCTTCACCCCGCACTGCTCGTACGGCGCGGTCGCGTGCGGCACGGACAGCGACATCGCCATGTCCACGTAGTGCGCGCCGGCGGCGAGCGCCGCCCGGAACAAGGGCATCACGAAGCGGGGGTCGGTCGCGTTCAGGAGCACGTCGCAGCGCTGCTCGACGAGGACGCGGCGTACGGCGGCCTCGTCGGAGGCGTCGAGACGGCAGGCGCTGAAGCGGCGGTCCTGGGGGCCGTTCTGGGGGCCGCCCGGAGGGCTGTCCTGCGTGCGGTCGTGCGAGCGGTCCTGCGTGCGGTGCTCAGCGCCACCCTGCGGGCCGTCCTGCGCGCCGCCCTGTCGACCCTCCTGCGCGCCGGCTTGTCGCCGCTCCTGCGCGCCGTCGTGCGGATCGAGTGCGGCGACGGCCGCCTCCGCTCGGGCCAGGTCGTAGTCGGCGACGACCATGTGGGTCAGGAAGTCACGGCGGGCTGCGATCCGGGTGACGGCGGTTCCGACGCCACCCGCACCCACGAGAAGTACGCGCATGTCACACACCCTTTTGTCGAGACGGTCCGGGCGAGCGCCCGGGAACGCCTCGATGCAACACGAGGGCGGTTGTTAAGGTCTACGGCGTTGGCATAAGGGTTTCGGGGCGGGTGAGGTGCGCGATGGCCAAGAAGGTGGTTCCGGAGGCGGAGCGCCGCAGGCGACGGCCGACCCGGCAGGGCACGGTGCTGTCGGAGGAGCTGATCGTGCGGACGGCGCTGCGGATGCTGCGCGAGCACGGGAGTTCCGGGCTGACCGCCCGCCGACTGGGCGCCGCCCTCGGTGCAGATCCGAGCACGCTGTACCGGTACTTCGCCGGCCTCGACGACCTGACGCGGGCCATCGGCGAGGAGCTGATGGGCCGGGCCCTGGACAACTGGACCGCCACCGGGAAGTGGCGGGCCGACCTGCGTTCGCTGGGGCTGGCCATCCACGCCTCGTACCTCGCCCACCCGCAGGCCGCCGTGCTCACCGCCAGCCGGGTCACTGGTCGGCCGCGGGAGATCGCGGTGGACGAGACGATCCTCGGCATCCTGCGCGGCGCGGGCTTCGGCGACGCCGACGCGGTCGGCGTGTACCACGCCTTCATCGATCTGGCGCTGGCCTTCGCCGCCCTGGACGCGGGGGCGCTCGCCATCAAGGACGAGGCCCGGGAGGCGGACGAGGACATGTGGACCTCCACCTACGCCCGGCTCCCCGCCGAGACCCATCCGCACATCGCCGCCACGGCGCACCTGCTGGCGCACCGGATGAACCTCAGCGCCTATCCGGTCGTCCTTGACACGCTCCTGAACGGCGCGGAGGCGCGGCTGGCCGCGTCGGCGGCACAGTGATCAGGGGCGCGGCGGCCAGTCGGGGGCGGGGTCCTCGGCGAGCAGCGGCCGGAGGGCGCCGAGGGCCGCGCCGACGCAGACGTCGCGCAGCTGGGTGCGGGTGCAGGTCTCGGCGGCGAGCCAGTCGACGCAGAGGACCTGGACGAAGACCAGCCAGCTCTTCAGGACGCCGGACACGGCTTCGCGGGCGCTCTCGTCCGCGAGCGGGAGTACGGCGAGCAGTCGTTCGCGGAGTGCGTCCAGCTCGTTCGTCATGATCGTCTGGATCACGGGGTCGCCCGCGAGGACCCGGTTCGCGGCGAGGACGGCGTTGCGGTTCGCCACGAAGTAGTCGAGGTGGACGTCCATGCCCTGGACGAGCTGCTCCACCAGGGAATCGGCCGGGTCGATCCGGGTGTCGGCGAGCAGCTGGTCCGCCGCCTGTTGGTAGACGGCCGCGAAGAGGGCGTGCTTGCTGGGGAAGTGGCGGTAGAGCAGGGCGCGGGAGACTCCGGCCTGTTCCGCGACGTCCTCCATCAGCACGTCGGCGTAGGGGTGCGCGGCGAAGAGCCGCGCACCGACGGCGAGGAGCTGGGCGCGGCGGTCGGCGGGGGTGAGGCGCTGGCGTGGAGGCACGGGAGAAGCTTAGTTGACACATGTCCACTAGCGCACGCAAGGTAGTAGACGCATGTCAACTAAGCTTCGGCGATCCGGCTTGGAGGCAACATGGCCAGCGCTCTGCGCACTCTCACCCAGCTGATGGGCTGGGCCTGCGTGTTGATCGGGCTTTCCCACGTGGCACTCGGCAACGCGGCGATCCCCGGCGCCGGCTCCGCAGGAGCGACGGTCGACAGCTGGGGCCGCTTCATGGGGGCCTGCTTCGCCGGTTACGGACTGGCCTGGCTCTGGACCGCGCGGCAGCGCCCGATCCCGGCTCGGCCGGTGCGGTGGCTGGCCGGAGTCTTCCTGCTGGGCGGCGTGGGCCGCCTGCTCTCGCTCGCGGTACACGGCTGGCCGCACGGATTCCAGGTCGCCCTGACGGCCGTCGAACTCGTCCTGCCGCCGGTCTTCTTCTGGCTGTCCGACGCGGAGGAGCGGCGCTCGCGCAGCGACGTGGACGCCGTGACCGTCGGGCGGTGAGCACGCAGCCGCCGCCGGGATTCGAACCCGGGTAACGCATCCGGGCGAACCGGAGTACGTCAGTCGCGCAGCATGTCGTCGCGCACCGGGATCCAGTCCAGGGAGGACCGGATGCCCTCCTCCAGGGAGAACTGCGGTGTCCAGCCGAGGAGTCGCTCGGCGCGGTCGCTGTCGGTGTAGGCGCCGGCCACGTCGCCGGGGCGCGGATCGGTGTCGACGGTGGCGAGCGGCGTATCGACCACCTCGTTGAACGCGGCGCACAGTTCGCGCACGGTGGTGCCCGAGCCGGTGCCGAGGTTGATCGCCATGGACGACGTGGCCTCCGTCAGGAGCGCGTCGAAGCGGCGGATCGCCGCCACATGGGCCGCCGCCAGGTCCCACACGTGAACGTAGTCCCGGATCCCGCTGCCGTCACGAGTGGGGTAGTCGGTTCCGGTGACCGGGAAGGGCGCGCCTTCCTGGTGACAGGAGATCATCTTGCCGAGCGCGTGGCTCGGCCGCTTGAGCTGCAGTCCCGTACGCATCTTCGGGTCGGCACCGATGGGGTTGAAGTAGCGCAGCGACAGGACGCGCATCTGTCCGGCCGCCGCGATGTCCGCGAGCATGCCCTCGCAGTGGGCCTTGGTCCTGGCGTACGGGCTCTGCGGCCCCAGCGGGGCGTCCTCGTCGACGGGAGAGCCGTCCTCGGCCTGGTAGATGGAGGCCGAGGAGCTGAAGACGAGGCGGTCGCAGCCGTTCCTCCGGAGGTGCCGGAGGAAGTCGAGGCTCTTCCCGACGTTGGCCTCGTAGTAGCCGATCGGGTTCGCGGCGGAGTCGGGCACGACGATCAGCGCCGCGCAGTGCACCACCGTGGTGATGTCGGGGT
This sequence comes from Streptomyces sp. NPDC127092, assembly GCF_042722475.1. Classification (NCBI taxonomy): domain Bacteria; kingdom Bacillati; phylum Actinomycetota; class Actinomycetes; order Kitasatosporales; family Streptomycetaceae; genus Streptomyces; species Streptomyces sp. NPDC127092. The sequence continues at coordinate 91,506 of NZ_JBHXFE010000005.1, read as the reverse complement.
GTTCGGAGAAGACGCGGTCGATCAGCGCCCCGTCGGAGATGTCGCCCTCGTAGAAGGCCCGGCCGTCCGTGAACTCCCGTCGCCCTGTGACGAGGCTGTCGAGGACGACCGGGGTGATCCCTTCGTCCAGGCAGGCCGAGGCCACGGTGCTTCCGATGTAGCCGGCTCCGCCGGCGATGAGAACCTTCACGATCTTCCGGGCCTTTCCTCGAGGTGTGGAGCGACGAAGGCGCAAGGCTAACGGAGTTGACGGGGAACCGCCTGATCAGAGGCTGCGGGCGGTGATGTCGCCGTCCTGAGGCGGACGTGGCCGGCGGGGATGTCGAGGACGGCGGAGAGGGCGGTGGTGGCGGCCGGGGTGGCGAACCTCTGCACGGTGGGTTCCTTGAACGCCATGCCGCGACTACAGCCCCCGGCGCCGTCGTTCCTCGTCCGCCCCGGTGAGCGCATCGTTGATCAGGCGGCTGGCGAAGTCGCGGTCGTCGGTGATCCGGTTGATGTGCTCCGCGAGCAGGAACGCCGTCGCCTCCAGCGGGTTCATCTCCTCGCTGGTCCACTCTCCGAACTGCTTGCGCCACAGACTCGGGCTCAGGCCGGTACCCGCAGCCACGACCAGGCCCGCCATCGTGGGGATGACCTCGGGGCGGACACTCCTGGGCATGTTGCGCATGGCGGCCACGAGGCTGGGCACCACGTACTCGATCACGTCCTTGTCATGGTCCTCGTGCACCGCCCGCAGCCACTTCATGAACATGAAGATGAGCGTGCACGCGCCGTCGAGGAGGTCATGGGCCTCCTCGGGGCCTAACGAGGCGACGAACTGGTCGATCAGCTGCTGCTGTACGGGGTCGACTTCGGTCCTGCCGTCGTAGAGGGCCTTGAGCCGGGAGTCGATCACCATGAGCGCCGCACCCACGTCGCCGGCGGGAGCGTGCTGAGGGTCGCAGGGCGATGACACAGGAGACCTCCTCACCTGACCGCGCCTCGCTGCGCGGCCTGGCCGTACCGTAGGGCACCGATCGGACGAGAAGCTGGCAAATCCCGACATCGGAGCGTCAACTGGGCGCACTCACCGGCCCGAAGAAGTCACGCGCGCGCCCCCGGCAGCTCTGCCCTCTGCGGGAACTCTCCTGCCGCTCCGCGCGTTCCGGACGTGACCTGATCGTTTGATGTGTGACTCGACGGCGCCGCCGTCGTCGGGGGAATCGAGCAACGCATGGCCATGGTGGGCCTCTTCTGGATCGCCGAGGGCGACGTGTACGTGGGGGCGAAGCCGACCGGCATGGCGCCTGGTGTGCGACTGACGTCCAAGGGCGTGGTGGCGCTCGGCGACGGGCAGGACGGGCTGTACCTGTGGGAGGACGTCAACGCCCTGACGGTGTCGGACGCGCCCGTGAAGACCCTCATGCGACAGGTCGGCGTGTTCACGGAAGTGGCACTGGACACGGTCATGAACCTGGCCGCACCCGTCGGCCCGACCCGCACGGGCGAGGCACCGCCGCTGATGACGCTGACCGTCGGATCGGCCGACGGCGAGCACGAGTTGAAGGCGTACGTGGCGGCAGCCGTCGGCTACTCCCCCACCGAGGTCGAGCTCTCCCGCGCCCTCCTGTCCCGTCTCACGGAAGGCGCGGCCACCATGGCCACCACGCTCACGGCGATGTCGGAATGGGGCCGCACCTGGGAAGGCGGCTCGCCCCGCGTGTCACAGCGCGAGGCGCTGCTGAGAGAGTGGCTGGCCTAGGGTCTGACCGGTCTAGGGTCTGACCGGCCTAGGGCTTGGCCGGCCTAGGGCTTGGCCGGCCTAGGGCTTGGCCGGCCTAGGGCTTAGCCGGCCTAGGGCTTAGCCGGCCTAGGGCTTAGCCGGCCTAGGGCTTAGCCGGCCTAGGGCTTGACCAGCCCTGATCCGCCGGACAGGCCCTCAGGGCCGTCCCGTAACAGCTGGTCGTCACCGGGTGCCGGCGTGCAGGGCCCGGGTGTACCAGTCGAAGCGTGTGCCGTCCGAGCCGTGCGTCGGCGTGCCGGGAGTGAACCCGGCCCGCTGCGCGACCGCGGCAGATGCGGGGTTCCCGGGCTCAACCTGGATTACCGCCTCGACCCCGCCCTCGCTCGCCGCGTACTGGGAGGCCAACAGGACCGCGCGGGTGGCCAGGCCACGCCCGCGCCAGGACGGATAGAGGCCGTAGGCGACGTTCACCTGGCCCGGCGCCAGACCTTCTCCTGCGAACCGCAAGTCGATCGTGCCCGTGAGGACCTCGTCGGCACCCATCCGGATGCCGAACGCGCGGAGTGGCCCGGCGGTGTCCCACTGCTCCCGGCAGTGCCGGAAGTACGCTTCGGTGCCCTCGCGCGTGCCGGGACCGCCGTTGAGCCAGCGGACGAGTAGCTCGTCTTCCCCCGCAAGGTGCGCCTCCACGTCGTCCAGGCGTAGGGGGGACAGGGTGACGACCCCGTCGGACAGCTTCACTTCGTGCACCCGCCGATTCTCGACGCCGAAGCCGGGTCGCGCCATCGGATTCCGCGGGACGTCCGCAACGTCGGCCGAGACCTGACGCCCGAGGAACGGACGGCGTACCTGCAGGGCAGGTCGGCTCGACCCGTGTGTCCGGCCGGCTGACCCGTCACCCTCCGGTCCGGCGCCTCGCCGGGATCGCGGCCTCGCGCGGGGTGACGGCGTCCGTGGGTGCCGTCCGCGGCGCGGGGTCGATGCCGGCGAACAGCGATGCGGTGGTCCTCGCGGTCCTGACGGGTGACGTTGCCGCGGGTCGAGCGGGCGGTGGGTCTTGGCAGGGGATGGTGGCCGTCGATACTCCGGCCATGAGACCCGCTCGTATCACGTCACGCCTCGCCGCCGTCACGGCCGCGACCGCGCTGCTCGCCCTCTCCGCCCTCGGCGCCCCCGCCACCGCCGAGGGCGGTGCGTCCGGGGACGGTGGGCACGACCGGCGGTGCGTCGGTTCGCGGCTGCCCGACCGCGGGCCCGGGCGCGACATCCTGCGGATCGCCGAGCGGGCCAAGAAGGAGATGGACCTCAAGTCCGTGATCCTGCGGGTCACCATGGACGGTCGCGAGCTCGTCACCACCGCGCTCGGCGAGTCGATGACCGGCGTTCCGGCCGAACCCGCCATGCACTTCCGGAACGGCAACATCGCCATCAGCTACATGGGTACGGCGCTGCTACGGCTGGTCGACCAGGGCAGGGTCGGGCTCGACGACCCCGTCGCACGCTGGCTGCCCGACCTGCCGCACGGCGAGCGGATCACCTTGCGCATGCTCGCGGCCTCCACCACCGGACTCGTCGACTACGTCCACCTGCCCGCGTTCCAGAACGCCGTCTCCGCCAACCCGTTCCGCCAGTGGACGGCCAAGGAGCTCGTGAAGCTCTCGACCGACGAGCAGCGGTGGTACGAGCCCGGCACCAACTGGAGCTACTCGCACGCCAACTTCCTTCTCCTCGGCGCCGCCCTGGAGAAGATCACCGGCACCCGCCTCGACGTCCTGCTGCGGCGGGAGGTCCTGCGGCCGCTCGGGCTGCGCGAGACCCGCAACAGCTTCACGCCCGAGATTCCCGAGCCCGTCCTGCACGCCTTCACCGCCGACCGCGGGACCTACGAGGAGTCCACCTTCTGGAACCCCTCGTGGACTACCGCCCCCGGCGCCGTGGAGACCACCGACATCTGCGACCTGGAACGTTCCGCCGTCGGCATCGGCTCCGGCGAGCTGCTCTCCCCCTCCTCCTACCGGGCGCTGCTGAACCCGGGCACGGTGGGCCTCGGCCGGCCGACGAACAAGTGTCCGGCCACGGTGTGCATCGCGAACACCGAGGCGACGCACTACGGCCTGGGCGTGCTCGTTCTCGGCGACTGGGTCGCCCAGCACCCCCTGTTCTTCGGCTACTCCGCCTCCCAGGCGTACCTCCCGGCCGAGCGGCTGGCCATCGCCGTCTCGACGACGAGCGGCCCCGGCGCCGAGGACAGCCACTCCGCCCACCTCATCACCCAGCGCATCGCCGCCGCACTCGCCCCGCGCCACCTCATCCCCGACTTCGGCTGACCACCGCGCGGCGCGGACGCCGTCCGTCAGTGCTCGTGCGGTGACGCGTCCAGGACGTGGTCGATGAGGCCGTACTCCAGGGCCTCCTCGGGAGTGAGCCAGCGGTCGTCGGCGAAGTCCCGTACCACCTGGCCGACCTCGCGGTGGGTGAACTCCGCGATCAGCTCGGCGACGCGGTCCCTGCTGTGGCGCAGTTCCCCGTGCCGGCCGGCCTCGGCCGTGCCGGTCGGGGCTTGGGCGAAGGCCGGCAGGTGCAGCATCATGCGGGCGTTGGGCAGGGCGTAGCGCTTGCCCGGCGTGCCCGCGGAGACGAGGAACTGGGCCATCGAGGCGCAGTAGCCGAGGCCGATGGTGACGATGTCGTTGTCGATGTGCCGCATGACGTCGTAGATCGCCATGCCTGCGGGCACGGATCCGCCCGGCGAGCTGATGTAGAGGGTGACGGGGCGGTCGGTCTCGGCGGCGAGGAGCAGCAGTGCGGCGTTGACACGTTCGGCGGTCCGGTCGGTGATCGGCTCGGCGATGTGGAGGATTCCGTGACGCAGCAGCCGGTCGAGGACGGGGTCGGGGGTGGGGTCCGCGGCGGGTTCCGCCCCGGGGGCCGCGCCGGGGTCCGTGGCGGGATCAGTGGCGGGATCAGTGGCGGCGTCGGTGTCGGCAGTCCCGCCGGGGGCGGCGTGCGCGTCAGTGTCGGCGTTCGCGCCGGGGGCGGCGGGCGCGTCGGTGTCGGCGTTCGCGCCGAGGCCGGCAGCGTTGGCCCCAGGGCCGGCGTTGCCGTCCGGCCTGGCGCGCGCACCGGCGCCCGCGGCCCTGTCGGATCCGGCGCGCGCACCGGCGCCCGCGGCCCTGCCGCGTTCGGTGTTCGGGTCCTCGGAGGCGGAGGTCATTCCGGGTCTTCCTCCTGCGGGAGTCCGACGACGAGGTGGGCAGCCGGGCCGGCCGGCGACCGGGCGTGGCGTCGTACGCATGCAGGGGTTCCCCTCGCGGCGCCTTCCGTCACAGTCTGCGGCCGATCGGAGTACGCGCGGGACGCACGCCTCGTGCGGCTCTGGGAGCGCTCTCAACACCCGGCGCGGAGCGTCTATCCTGATCGGCGTCGGACCGGTGGTGCGGCCTCGGCCGCGGAGCAGAACAGGGGAACACGGAGTGCCTGCCTTGCCCGAGCAGACCACGGGGCCGTCCCGCCCCACGCTGGAAGCCGTCGCGGCGCGTGCCGGCGTGTCGCGGGCGACGGTCTCGCGGGTCGTCAACGGCGGCGCGGGCGTGCGGCAGGCACTGGTGGACAAGGTGCGGGAGGCGGTCGAGGAGCTGGGTTACGTTCCCAACCACGCGGCCCGTTCGCTTGTGACGCGGCGTCATGGCGCGGTCGCGGTGATCATCGCAGAGCCGGAGTTCCGTATCTTCTCCGACCCCTTCTTCGAGCAGCAGGTACGGGGCATCAGCCGGGAGCTGACGGCCCATGACGCCCAGCTGGTGCTGCTCTGGGTGGAGGGGCCCGGCGATCACGGGCGGATCGCGCGCTATCTGGCCGGCGGCCACGTGGACGGGGCGCTGGCCTTCTCGCTGCACAGCGACGACCGGCTGCCCGCGCTGATCGCCCGCAGCAGGGTCCCGGCCGTGTTCGGCGGCCGTCCGGTGGTGGGTTCGGGCCCGGCCGTGCCGTACGTCGACTGCGACAACCGGGGCGGGGCACGGCAGGCGGTGCGGCATCTGGCGGACCTGGGACGCCGTCGGATCGCGCACCTCGCGGGGCCGCGTGACCAGACCTCCGCGGTCGACCGGATCGCCGGCTACCACGACGTGCTCGTCGACGCCGATCCCGAGCTGCTGTGCCAGGGCGATTTCACCCGGGAGAGCGGAGCCCGCGCCATGGACGAACTGCTCGACCGGCGGCCGGACGTCGACGCCGTCTTCGCCGCGAACGATCTGATGGCCGCAGGTGCGCTGCAGGTCCTGCGCCGGCGCGGGATCCGGGTGCCGGAGGACATCGCGGTCGTCGGCTTCGACGACATGGACCTGGTGGTCCGGGACACCGAGCCCGCACTCACGACGGTGCGGCAGGACATCGAGGGCATGGGCCGGCTCATGGTCAGGCTGCTGATGCGGGTGCTCGACGGTGCGGCCGACGCGGCGACCGCGTCCGTGATCACGTCGACGAGTCTGGTGCGGCGCGCGTCGGCCTGAGGGCTCGCGCCCCTCGTCGGAGCGGACCCGGTTCCGAGCGAGCAGACCCGTTCCCGAGCAGACCCCGTTCCCAGCAGACCCCGTTCCGAGCGAGCGGACCCCCTCCCCAGCGGCCTCGTTTCGGACTGGGCCGGCCGAGTCGCAGGCGGGGCCACCTGGGTCTCTCCCTACCCGCCCCACGGGGGACGGCACGGCGGACGCGCGGTTCGGTGACCGGCGCGGCTGCCGGGGCCGTCTACATTCCGGAGCCATGACGCAGCAGAATGTCGTCCCCGGCCGCAGCGCCGCAGCCCGGGTGCTCGTCCGGGCGGCTCACCACATGGACGCCGCCCGCTCGCCGCGCATCCCGGCCCTCGCCCTCGTGCCGGTCTGGGTGCTGACCCGGCTCGGCATGCTGTACCTGCTGGTGCGGGACGGCATCGGCGTCAGGAACGTCAACGACGAGGTGGAGTTCCTCTATCCGCGCTGGGCCCTGCAGCTGGCCGACGGCTCCTTCCCGGTCGACGACGTCACGTGGCAGTACCCGCCGGGCGCGGGCCTGCTGTTCCTGTCCCCCGAGCTCCTGCCGTTCCTGGACTACTTCGCGGCCTTCCTCGTCCTCACCTTCGCCGCGGACGCGCTGGTCGCGCTGGCGCTGGCCCGCCCGGGCCGGCGGCCCGCGGGTGCCTGGCTGTGGACGGCCGGTCTGCCGCTGCTCCTGAACGTGCCGCACGGCCGGTTCGACATCCAGGTGACCGCCCTCGCCGTCCTCGCGCTGCTGAGCAGCCGGCGCGACCCGCGCCTGGGCGGGGCGCTCGCCGCGCTCGGGGCCCTGGTCAAGGTGTGGCCGCTGCTCACCCTGCTGGGCCTGGAACGCGGCCGTACCGGCAGGGACGCGTGGCGGTCCGCCGCCGTGACCGCGGCGGCGCTGCTCGCCGTCCTCGCCCTCGCGTTCCGACACAGCTTCGACTTCCTCCAGCAGCAGGGCGCCCGCGGAGTGCAGATCGAGTCCCTGGGCGGCACCGTACTGGGGCTGATGCGGGCGTCGGGAGCGCCGATCGGGATCGAGTCCCGTTACGGAGCCCTGGAGTTCAGCGGTCCGCAGGTGGGGACGGTGGCCCAGCTGTCGCTGCTCCTGACGGCCGCCGCCTTCGGCTGGCTGATGTTCTGGCGCGGCCGGGCGTCGCGGTGGACGGAGGCCACGCCGTTCGACGCGGCCCTCGCCGCGGTGCTGCTCTTCACCGTCACGAGCAGGGTGATCAGCCCTCAGTACATGGTCTGGCTGCTCGGACTCGCGGCGGTCTGCCTCACCTCCCGGTGCACCACCCAGCGGCCGGTGGCCTGGGTGCTGCTGGCCGCGACGGCCGTGACGGCGCTCGCCTTCCCCACCTACTACCTGGAGGTCATGCAGGGTACGGCCCTGGGCAACACGCTCATGGTCGTCCGCAACGGCCTGCTGCTCACGGCGGCCCTGCTGTCGTGCCACCGCCTGTGGCGCGAGACGGCGGCGCCGGCACACCCCGCGGGCGCCGACCTCGGCCGGCCGGCCTTGTGCCGCGGATCAGAGGTGGCGTGAAGACGGCCGACGGCGGGCGTGGGGATCGCCCCTCGCCCGCCGTCGGCCTGCCGTGGCCGTCGTGTCAGTCGTGTCAGTCGTACGGGATGACCACGACGGCCGTGTCCGTGCCGGTCTGGAGCCGGGAGTCGGCGTTGCCGATCGCGCTCCACACCTCCAGGCGTACGGTGCCGTTCGCCAGGTTGCCCAGGCCGCCGGTGGCGCTCTTGAGGCCGCGGGTCTGGTTGTACTCCTCCCAGCCCGGGATCGGGTCGGTCGCGAAGTAGTGGTACGTCTCGGTGCGGTCGAAGGTGCCGTCGCCGGTCAGGTCATAGCTGATCCGGACCTGCTGGCCGAGGCCGACGGCGGTGCCGGCGTCCACCGGGAGGCGGAACGTGGTCGTGCCGCCCGGCCTGAGCGTGCCGTTGACGCCGCGGACCTCGTAGACGAGCGGGTTGTACGGGGTGCCGTCGTGGTTGGTGCCGCCCGCCGACGGGATGGTGTCGCTGCCCGGGGTGCCGCCGGTGGCGGTGGTGAGGACGCCGCCGGAGCGGAGCCGGAAGGTGTTGCCGGTCGACGGCTGCGGGCCCGGGTCGGTGGCCGTGCCGGTGCCCGTGGCGGTGGAGCGCGCGGGCACGGTCAGGGTCTTGCCGTCGGAGAAGGTGACGGTGCGGGTGGCGGAGCCGTGGTTGTGGGCCACGTAGGTGCGGACGCCGGCCTTGGCGAAGACGGCCGAGGTCGGGATGTCGCCGGTCACCGAGGTGTCGGGGGCGCCGAGGGCGGCGAGGCTGGTGATCCAGTGGTAGGTGTGGGCCTTGGACTCGCCGGCTTCCGGGGTGTACGCGCCGTTGCCGGCGTCCCACTTCGTCTTCGCCGCCGCCGGGTCGGCGAGCGACTGGAACTCCCAGAGGATGTCGCGCCACTCGACCGCCGCGCCGCCGTTCTCGCGTTCCATCTCGGCGATGTTGCGGCGGATCGCCTCCTTGTGGCCGCCGAGGTGGAGCGATCCGCCGGTGACCGGCAGCACGTTGATGCCGTGGATCTCCTCGGGGTTGGCGGTCCACCAGGTGGCGTAGGCGGCGCCGCTGCCCCACACCATGCCCGCGGTGTCGTGGCCGAAGGAGGCCGGGAAGACCTGCTGGTCGGCGTCGAACCAGTACTGGGCGATCGCCTCGCCCTCGGTCGCGAGCAGATAGCTGCCGAGGTCGCGCAGCGTGCTGTCGCCGGTGGCCGAGCCCCACAGGACGAGGGCGGCGCTCAGGTTGGTCGACTCCGAGGACGACTCCTGGTTGTTGCCGGCGGCGAAGCCCTGGTGTCCGGAGGCCCAGCTGTGGCCGGCGTAGACGTCGAAACCGCGCAGGAAGGGGAAGGCGCTGTCGGTGCGGGCGGGGTTGGCGGTGTCGCGGACGAGGGTCCTGACCATGCCGCCCCAGGCGGAGTCGGCGGCCCAGCCCGGGTCGTACTGGGCGACGATCGCGGCGGCGTACACGTAGTAGCCGTAGTGGAAGTGGTGGTCGTTGAGCTCGGTGTCGCTGCCGTACGAGGCGGGGTAGCCGGTGAGGGTCTTCCACGCCGGGTCGTACGAGAACTCGTTGGCGCCGCCCGCGGTGAACCAGTCCTGGAGCCGGCCCTTGAGGAGGGAGAGGAGCCGGTCGCGGGTGGCCGTCTCGCCGATCTGGTCGGCGAGCGGGACGAGTTGGGCCAGCTTGCCGAGTGCCTTGCCGGTCCAGTAGGTGTCCACGGCTCCGGAGAACGGGTCGGAGGCGTAGGCGGCCTCGTTCAGCCGGGCGCGCAGGGTGGCGGTGTCGACGTCGGCGGTGCGGGGCAGACCGGGGAGGACCGGCGCCGCCTTCTGGACGGTGGTGAAGGAGGCCGCCTCGCGGACCTTCATGGTGCCGCGCGGGGAGACGTACGTGTACGGGGTGAGGGCGTCGGTGGTGTGGAGCCACTGGTGCCGGTAGAGGGCCTGGAGGGTGCCGCGTTCGGTGCCTTCCCTGGCCTCGGTGGTGAGGGTGTAGGTGGCGCGGACGGTGCCGCCCGCGGTGCTCCAGTCGACCCGGGATCCGGTGACGAAGCTGAAGGCGTACTTCTTGAAGGTGGCGAGGGCGTCGGTGGAGGGCAGGACGGCGAGGGAGAAGTAGTTCTTTCCGCCGAGTGCGGTGCTGACGGTGGTGCCGGAGACGTTCCAGTCGGTGCCGGTCGGCGCGAACAGGGCGTAGTGGTGGCCGGCGACGGTGATGCCGAGGACGTTGCCCTGGTCGGCGAAGACGGTGGGCGTGCTCGCGGTGGTGATCTGGGCGTTGCCGCCGCTGCCCTGGGCGTACACGAACGGGCTGCCGTGGCCGATGGTGGTGCGCAGGGTGCGGGTGCCGTCTGACCAGTAGGGCGTGACGGTCCAGTCGGACCAGGCGTCGGCCTTGGTGTCGGGCGAGTTGAGGCCGGTCAGGCCGAGGGTGAGGTCGCGCTTGTGGGCGAACTCGTACTGGCGGCCCTCGCCGACGATCGCGGGGCTCGTCGGGTAGCCGATGTCGAGGCCTCCCGCGGTGGCCTGGTACGTGAGGGGGTGGCCGTACATCGGCGTGGAGTACGGGTTGTCGCCGTAGCGCTGGAAGGCGAGCGAGGACCACCAGTCGTTGGTGGGCACCGGCTTGCCCTGGGCGGCGGGGGTCACCTTGGGGGTGACGGGCGCGCCGGTGTTGGTGGTGGGTCCGGAGGTTCCGGCGGGCCGGGTGTCGGAGTAACTGCCGGCGCCCACGGGGACGGTGGCGGCCGCGGCGGGCGTCGCGGCCGGTCCCAGTCCGGCCGCTGCCAGGGCGGCGGCGAGGACCAGCGCGGCGGCTGGGCGCGGGTGGGGGACTGCCATGGGGGAACACCTCGTGTCGTCACGTGTGGGGATCGAGGGGGCGGGGGCAGTGCGGAGTGCGGAGTGCGGAGTGCGGTGGGTCGTGTCCGCTACTCGTAGCCGAGAGCGCTCTCAGGTCGCCGGAAACGTAAGACTCCCGAAACACGAGTGTCAATACATGGCGCAGCACCGGAAGTTGAGGCCGGTTCCGGCCCGTTACGTCTTCGAGTCTTGACGGAACAGCCGCGTCGCGGGCACGCTCCCCTCGCATGTTGAGAGCGCTCTCAATCACGCGTTCTCGTTCGATCCGGAGCCAAGGGAGGCTTCCCATGCCCACTGCCCGAGCCGCCAGGAGAGCCGCCGTCCGCCTGGGAGCGGTCGCTCTCGCCGGGGCCCTGCTCGCCGCGTGCGGGGGTTCGACGGAGGGTGCCTCCGACAGCGCGGGCGGAGAGGTCACGATCACCGTGGACCTGTTCGGTTCCTTCGGCTACAAGGAGGCCGGTCTCTACGCCGAGTACGAGAAGCTCCACCCCGGTGTCACCATCAAGCAGACCGACACCGAGGACGAGGCCGACTACTGGAAGTCGCTGCAGACCCGGCTGGCCGGCGGTGGCGGTCTCGCCGACGTCCAGGCCGTCGAGGTGGGCCGGATCGCGTCCGTCGCCCAGCAGCAGAGCGACAAGTTCGAGGACCTGCGCAAGCACGGCGCCGACCGGCTCAAGGGCGAGTTCGCCGAGGCCAAGTGGGCGGCGGCCACCGGCAGGAACGGAGAGGTCCTGGGCCTGGGCACCGACGTCGGCCCGGAGGCGATGTGCTACCGCACCGACCTCCTCGCCAAGGCCGGCCTGCCCACCGACCGCGAGGAACTCGCCGGGAAGTGGTCGACGTGGGAGGGCTACCTGGAGCTCGGGCGGCAGTACAAGGCGAAGGCCCCCGCGAAGAGCGCCTGGCTCGACAGCGTCGGCAGCCTCTACTCCGTGATGATCGGTCAGCAGAAGGAGCGCTACTACGACGCCTCCGGCAAGCTGATCTGGGAGGACAACCCGGCCCTCAGGACCGCGTGGGACACCTCCGTCACGGCCGCGCGGGACGGGCTCAGCGCCAAGCTGGACCAGTGGTCGCCGCAGTGGAACCAGGCGTTCGCCGCCGGCTCCTTCGCCACCCTGCCCTGCCCCGCCTGGATGCTCGGCTACATCAAGGGCCAGGCCGGTGACGCCGGCAAGGGCAAGTGGGACATCGCCGCGCTGCCCGGCGGTCCCGGCAACTGGGGCGGCTCGTACCTGACCGTGCCGCGCGCCGCGAAGCACAAGAAGGAGGCGTACGAGCTGATCACCTGGCTCACCGCGCCGGAGCAGCAGGCGAAGCTGTTCCTCAAGCAGGGCAGCTTCCCGTCCGCCACCGGCGCCATCACGAAGATCTCCGGCGCGACGGACCCGTACTTCTCGGGTGCGCCGATCGGGAAGATCTTCGGCGAGGCCGCCGAGGCCGCCCCGGTGCAGGTCCTCGGCGTGCACGACCAGAACATCGCCCAGCAGATCACCAACGCCCTCGGCGAGGTCGAGCGCAAGGGCACGGCGCCCGAGCAGGCGTGGGCGAACGCGAAGAAGGGCGTCGAGAACACCATCGGCTGACCGGCCGCCTCCGGCCCGCAACCGCCCCCTCCTGCCGATCAGCCGCCTCCTGCCCGGTCCGGGACGCCCGCCCCGCCGCCGGACCGGGCCGGAGGCCACTCCCCCAGGCACCGACACCTCCCGAAGGGCCGCATCGTGACCCTGACCGCACCCACGAGACCCCTGGCCCCGAGCCGTCCGCCCGCGGCACGGCGCGCGTGGCAGAAGGTCTCCCCGTACGCCTACATCGCCCCCTTCTTCACCCTGTTCGCCGCCTTCGGGCTCTTCCCCCTCCTCTACACGGCGTTCGTGTCGCTGTACCGGGTCGAGCTGCAGACACCCGGCGACATGGAGTGGCGCGGGCTCGGCAACTACGCCGCGCTGCTCGGCGACACGTTCTTCTGGACCTCGCTGCGCAACACCTTCACCATCGGGGTGCTGTCCACCGTGCCCCAGCTGGTGATGGCCCTCGGCCTCGCGCACCTGCTCAACTACAAGCTGCGCGGGCGGACCTTCTTCCGTACCGCGATGCTGCTGCCGTACGCGACCTCGGTCGCCGCCGCCACCCTCGTCTTCGCGCAGCTCTTCGGCCGCGACTTCGGTCTCGTCAACTACGTCCTGGGGCTCGTGGGGATCGGGCCGGTCGACTGGCAGACCGGCACGACGGCCTCCCAGATCGCCGTCTCGTCCATCGTCATCTGGCGCTGGACCGGCTACAACGCGCTGATCTACCTGGCGGGCATGCAGTCCATCCCGCACGAGCTGTACGAGGCCGCGGAGATGGACGGGGCGTCGCGGTGGCGGCAGTTCTTCCACGTCACGCTGCCCGGACTGCGGCCCACCATCGTCTTCACGGTCGTCGTCTCCACGATCGGCGCGACCCAGCTGTTCGGCGAGCCGCTGCTCTTCGAGGGTTCCGTCTCGGGCGGCATCTCGCACCAGTACCAGACGCTCGGGCTCTACCTGTACGAGCAGGGCTGGGGCTTCTTCCACCTGGGACGGGCCGCCGCCATCGCCTGGGTGATGTTCCTGCTGATCCTGCTGGTCGTCGGCGTCAACGCCGCGATCGCACGGCGCCGTTCACGCAAGGAGGCCGGCCGATGACCGCGCTCGCCGATCCGCCGCTCAGCCGTCCGGCCCCCGACGCGCCCGCCAGGAGCCCACGCCGTCGCCGCTCGGGCGCCGGGCGCACGATGCGGGGCGGGAAACTCGCGTACGCGTTCCTCGTCGTCGCCGTGCTCGTCTCGGCGTTCCCGTTCTACTGGACCGTCGTCGCCGCGAGCCGGTCCAACGCCGACCTCGCCCAGGTGCCGCCGGCCCTTCTGCCCGGCCCGAACCTCCTGCGGAACTTCGAGGCGGTGGTGGAGGAGGCGGACATCGGCAAGGCGCTGCTGAACTCCCTCGTCGTGTCGGGCTCGATCACCCTGGGAACGGTGCTGTGCTGCACGCTCGCCGGGTTCGCCTTCGCCAAACTGCGCTTCCGCGGCCGCGGGGCCCTGCTGGGGATCACCGTCGGCACGATGATGATCCCCCCGCAGCTGGGCGTCATCCCGCTTTTCATGCTCATCGCCGAGCTGCAGTGGGTGAACCAGCTCCAGGCCGTCATCCTGCCCGGACTGGTCTCCGCCTTCGGCGTGTTCTTCATGCGGCAGTACCTCGTGCAGTCGCTGCCGGACGAACTGATCGAGGCGGCCCGGGTCGACGGGGCCTCCACGGCGCGGATCTTCTGGTCCATCGTCGTGCCCATCGCCCGGCCCGGCATGGCGGTGCTCGGCCTGCTGACGTTCATGGCCGCCTGGAACGACTTCTTCTGGCCTGTCGTGGCCCTCTCCTCGTCCGAGCCGACCGTCCAGGTCGCTCTGCGGCAGCTCGGCGGCGGGTACGTGAACGACCAGTCCGTGATCATGGCGGGCACCCTGCTCGGCACCCTGCCCGTGCTGCTGGTCTTCGGCCTGCTCGGCCGCCAGATCGTCGGCGGGATCATGCAGGGCGCGGTCAAGGGCTGATCCTCCGCCCGCTCGTCTTCTCCTCTCTCGTCTTCTCCTCTCTCGTCTTCTCCTCTCTCGTCCTCTCCTCTCTCGTCTTCTTCTGTCTCGTCTTCTTCTGTCTCGTGATCCGCTCACCTTCCTGGGAGTTCCCTGCTCATGACCGTGCTCGAGACACGTCCTGACGCCACCGCGTCGCTCCGGTTCCCGGCCGGGTTCCGCTGGGGCACCGCCACCGCCGCGTACCAGATCGAGGGTGCCGCCGCCGAGGACGGCCGTACCCCCTCCATCTGGGACACCTTCAGCCGCACGCCGGGCAAGGTCCGCAACGGCGACACCGGCGACATCGCCGCCGACCACTACCACCGGCTGAGCGAGGACGTCGCGCTGATGCGGCGGCTCGGCGTGACCGACTACCGCTTCTCGATCGCGTGGCCGCGCGTCCAGCCGACCGGCCGGGGCCCTGCCGTCCAGAAGGGTCTGGACTTCTACCGGCGGCTCACCGACGAGCTGCGTGAGGCCGGCATCCGCCCGGTGGCGACCCTCTACCACTGGGACCTGCCCCAGGAGCTGGAGGACGCGGGCGGCTGGCCGCAGCGGGAGACCGCGTACCGCTTCGCCGAGTACGCGGGCCTCGCGGCCGAGGCGCTCGGCGAGCGCGTCGCGACCTGGACCACCCTCAACGAGCCCTGGTGCGCGGCCTTCCTCGGCTACGGCAACGGGGTGCACGCGCCGGGCCGTACCAGCGCCGTCGACTCGCTGCGGGCCGCCCACCACTTCAACCTGGCCCACGGCCTGGCCGTGCAGGCGCTGCGCGCCGCGCTCCCCGAGCCGGCCGAGGTGTCGCTCACGCTCAACCTCCACGCGGTACGGGCCCACAGCGACGCGCCGGAGGATATGGACGCGGCCCGTCGGATCGACGCCGTCGGCAACCGGATCTTCCTCGACCCGGTCTTCCACGGCAGGCTTCCTCAGGACCTCGTCGCCGACACCGCGGCGGTCACGGACTGGGCCTTCGTCCAGGACGGGGACCTTCGGACGGCGTCCGCCCCCGTCGACTCGCTCGGCATCAACTACTACTCCCCCACCGCCGTCGCGGCCGGCAGCTCGGAGTCGCCCTCGCCGTGGGCGGGCGCGGAGCGGCACGTGCGCTTCGTTCCCGTTCCCGGCCCGCGGACGGCCATGGACTGGCCGGTCGACGCCGACGGGCTGCACGAACTCCTCGTCCGGCTGCGGGACGAGCTGCCGGGCGTGCCGCTGGTCGTCACCGAGAACGGCGCCGCGTACGACGACTACGCCGACCCCTCGGGGCAGGTGAAGGACCCTGAGCGGGTGGCCTATCTGCACGCCCATCTGGCGGCCGTGCACCGCGCGATCGAGGACGGGGCCGACGTCCGCGGGTACTTCCTGTGGTCCCTGCTCGACAACTTCGAATGGGCCTACGGCTACAGCAAGCGGTTCGGCGTCGTCCATGTCGATTTCGCGACGCAGCGCCGGACGTTCAAGGACAGCGCCCGCTGGTACGCGGACGTCATCGCGCGGGGAGGGCTGCCGGCCTGACCGTGGAGGGGGCCGCGGGCAGGCGGCGGGTTCTCAGAACTTGCCCATGTGGCGGGCCGTGCGGTGGCCCAGCCGATCGGTGAGTTCGGCGACGAACTCGTCCGAGAGCGGCGGCCATCCCCAGAACTCGAAGGTCAGCGCTCCGAGCGCGTACTCGTCGGGCCACTGCCAGTCGGTGACCGGTGAGGCGGCGCCGCAGGTGCCGCACGTGGCGAGCGTGGCCTCGCCGGCGCCGGTCGCCTCCCAGGCCTCGACGGCGGCGCGGAACGGTGCCCAGACGGTCTCGTCGGGCTCGAAGGAGGCGGGGTAGTCGATGAAGGTGGTGCGCGTGGCGCAGTGCGGGCAGACCGCGTACTCCGCGTCGTCCTCGCCCTGGCCGCCCACGTGGTGGTGGCGGCCGGTGACGACGGCGAGCGGGCCCGGTTCCCAGCCGTCGTGCACGACGGCCTCGGCCCAGCGGGGGCCGGGCAGGTGGCCCTCGTCCGCGTAGAGGCTGTACATGCGGTCGGCGTCGGTCTCGCGGGTCACGACGCCCTCGGCGACGAGCCAGTCGATCGCCCGTGCCGCCGCCTCGCCCGCCTCCTCCTGTGTGACCTCCAGGTCGACGACCCGCTCGAAGTAGTCCCCCAAGGCCCCTGGCTCCTCTCGTGCCCGCCGGGCCGGTCCCGTACCGGACCCGGCGGGTTCCCACTGTGCCATCCGGCACTGACAGCCGGACAGCCGGTCAGCCGGTCAGTCGGTCAGCCGGTCGGCGGTCACTCCACCGGCCAGGTGTGGGCCGGGGCGTTGAGGTGCATGAAGTCGATGTACTGGAGGGTCATGCGGCGCAGGGCCGCGGGCCGGTCCAGGTGGGCGATGTCGTGGAGGTGGTGGAAGGTCTCCGACTGCCACACGGCTCCGTTGCGGGCGCTGACGCAGCGCTGTTCGACGATGCCGAGGAGCGGTTCGCGCCAGCCGGCGTCCAGGCCGAGCGTCTCCAGGCCCCGGTGGGCGAGCGGGAGGAGTCGGCGCAGGACCAGTTCGGTCGCGGGCACCTGGCCGGTTCCGGGCCAGAAGAGTTCGGCGTCGATGCCGCGGCGGGCCGCCGCGTGGAGGTTCTCCTCGGCGGCGGCGAAGGACATCCGGGACCAGACGGGCCGGTCCTCGTCGACGAGGGCGCGGACGAGGCCGTAGTAGAAGGCGCCGTTCGACATCACGTCGGCGACCGTCGGTCCGGCGGGCGGCACGCGGTTCTCGACGCGGAGGTGCGGGACGCCGTCGACGACCGCGTAGACAGGGCGGTTCCAGCGGTAGATCGTGCCGTTGTGGAGGGTGAGTTCGGCGAGGTGGGGGATCTCGCCGCGGTCGAGGGTCTTCTCGGGGTCCTCGTCGTCGCACAGCGGCAGGAGTGCCGGGAAGTAGCGGGTGTTCTCCTCGAAGAGGTCGAAGACGCTCGTGATCCAGCGTTCGCCGAACCACACCCGGGGTCTGACTCCCTGGACTCGGATCTCGTCCGGCCTGGTGTCGGTGGCCTGCTCGAACAGCGGGATCCGGGTCTCGCTCCACAGTTCCTTGCCGAACAGGAAGGGCGAGTTCGCGGCGAGTGCGACCTGGACGCCGGCGACGGCCTGGGCGGCGTTCCAGTGGGCGGCGAACTCCTCGGGTGCGACCTGGAGGTGGAACTGGGTGCTGGTGCAGGCCGCTTCCGGCGTGATGCTGTCCGCGTAGGTGCGGAGCCGTTCCACGCCGTCGACCTCGATGAGGAGGTCCTCTCCCCGTGCGGCGAAGATCTGGTCGTTGAGGAGGTGGTAGCGCGGGTTCTCGGACAGGGCGTCGCGGTTCACGTCCTCCCGTTCGAGGGTCGGGAGGGTACCGATCATGACCAGGTGCGCGCCGATGGCGGCGGCCCTGGCCTCGGCGTGGTTCAGGGCGTCGCGGATCTCGCTTTCCCAGGTGTCGGGGCCGCCCGCGGTGAGCCGGCGGGGCGGGATGTTGATCTCCAGGTTGAACCGGCCGAGCTCGCTCGACCAGGCGGGATCCGCGATGGCCTCGAGCACCTCCGCGCTGCGCATGGCGGGCCGGGCCGTCTCGTCGACGAGGTTGAGTTCGATCTCCAGGCCCACGCGTGGCCGCTCGGTGTCGAAGCGTGACTCCCGCAGCAGCCGGGCGAAGACGTCGAGGCAGGCGTGCGTCCTGTCGCGGAACCGGCGACGGTCGTCACGGGTGAACGTCAGCGCCGGGACGTCACGTCCCATGGATCCTCCAGGGCTCGCGTCGGAGGGACTCTCGTCGGAGCGGATCCTTCTCCCTTCAGCGTGCCACCCTCGCGCCGCCCGCGCCCGGGCGGGCCCGCGCGTGCGCCCCCCTGACGGGGCAGGCAGGGGCCCGCCTGTAGGGGCCGGACTGCCACAATGGCGGCGACCAGGGAACATGAACGGCGATGAGGGGGGAGCACGCATGGTCGTGCTGATCTTGAGCGGTGTCCTCGTGCTGGCGCTCGCGGGGTGCGTCTGCGTGGTCTGGGCCGCGCGCGGCGGCCCGCGCTGGGTGCGGGCGGTGGCCGCGGTGACGCTGGGCGCGGGCGAACTCGTACGGGGCGCGCGGCGCGCGAGCCGCACGTCGAACCCGAACAGGCTGGGTGACGGCGGACGGGACGGCGGCGGTGAGTGAGACCGCGGGGGCCGGTGAGACGGCTGCGCCGCGGCCCGGGGAGCGCGACACGCCGGATCATCGCTTCCTCGGCATACCGGAGCTGACGGACGTGCCCCGGGTGGCCGTCGTCGTCGACGTGATGCGCGCGTTCACCGTGGCCGCGTGGGCCTTCGCGCGGGGCGCGGAGCGCATCGTGCTCGCCGCGTCGGCGGACGAGGCGCTGGCCTTGAAGGCGGACCGGCCGGGCTGGCTGGCGCTGAAGGACGGCGCGCCGGCGGAGGGCTTCGACGCCGTGAACTCGCCGGGGCACATCGGTGCGGCGGATCTGTCCGGCCGCACGGTGGTGCAGAAAACAACGGCGGGAACCGTCGGCGCGCTCGCGGTCGCCGACGCGGATCTGGTGCTGTGCGCGGGCTTCGTGGTGGCGGGGGCGACGGCCGCGGCGCTGCGGAGCGTGACCGGCCCGGTGACCTTCGTCGTCACCGGTGAGGACGGCCTGGCCGACGAGGACCGGGCCTGTGCCGAGTACATCGCCGAGCGGCGTCGCAGGGGGCCGGGTGTCGACGCGGAGCCGTACGTGCGGCGGGCACGGGAGTCCCGCGCGGCGCACGAGCTGGCCACGGGCGTGCGGGGCGACCACCGGGCGGTGCACGAGCGGGACGTCGACCTCTGTCTGGAGGTCGACCGCTTCGGGTTCGCGATGGTGGCACGGCGCGAGGGACCGCTGATGGTGCTCCGGCCGGTCACGGACGCCGACGCGTAGGACCGGTCGCCACGGAGTTACGGAGTGTCGGGGCGCCCTCGAGACACCCCCTAGGACGCTCGCTCGTCTCGTCGGGCGTCGCCCGGTTCGCGGACCGGGCGGCGCAGGAGGTACGCGGCCGCGGGGACGATCAGGGTGAGCATGCAGGCGATGAAGACGAGGCCCGCTCCTTCCAGGCCGAGCGGGTCGGCGAGGAGGCCGACGCCGATGACCGGGATGGAGATTCCGGTGTAGGCGACGACGAAGAGCGTGGAGATCACCGCCGCCCGGCGGTCGGCCGGTGCCGCCTGGGCGACGGCGGACAGGGCGGCGCGGAAGGCGAGGCCCTGACCGGTGCCGCCGACGAGGGCCGCGAGGACGACGAGGGCCAGCTGGTCGGTGTACAGCGCCGCGGCCAGGAGGACCAGGCCGGTGAAGAGGACGGCGCAGCCGAGCGGCAGGGAGCGGGCGACGCCGACGCGGCCGACGGCGAGTTGTCCCGCGGTGGAGGCGAAGAAGGCGATCGCCACGACGAGACCGCTCACGGCGTGGTTGTCCACGTGGAGGTAGCGGGCGAGGAACGCCGGGCTGACCGACGTGAACACCCCGAACAGGGCGAAGCCCACGAACGCGGCGATCGACGCGGGCACGAACACGGCCCGCACCTGCGGCGGCAGGGCGGGGCGCTGCGGTCGTACGGTCGAGAGGGGCCGGCGGTCGGTGACGGTTTCCGGGAGCTTCAGCAGGACGAGGACGGAGGCGGCGACCAGGGCGAGGTGGACGGCGAAGGGCAGGAGGAGCGGTTCGGGCGCGTACTCGGCGAGCAGCCCGGCGAGCAGCGGCCCGCAGCCGAGTCCGCCCATGTTGGCGGCGGTGGCCACGAGCGTCGCGCGGGAGGCGCCGCCGGGCGGGGCCAGTTCCATGACGTACGCGGTGGCGGCGCCGGTGAACAGGCCAGCCGACAGGCCCGACAGGAGCCGTCCGGCGTACAGCCAGGTCAGGCCGTCGGCCGACAGGAAGCACACGGCGCTCGCCGCCGCGAAGCCGAGGCCGCACAGCAGGGCCGGGCGTCTGCCGACGGTGTCGGAGGCGTTGCCGGCGAGGAGCAGCACGCCGATGACGCCGAAGGCGTACACCGCGTAGACGACGGTGACGGTCAGTTCGGAGAAGCCGTATTCCTGCTGGTAGAGCGGGTAGAGCGGGGTCGGCAGCGTGGTGCCCGCCATGCAGACGACGAACACCGCGCCGGCGAGCAGGCACCGCAGCCATCCCTGACGATCACGCCCGCCGCCCGTGTCCTGGTCGCCGCCGCCGTCTCCGTGATCGCGCATGGCGCCGACCGTAACCCCGTCGCCCGGGCGGGAGCGGTCGGCGCACCGGGGTGGCGGTCGGCTCCCCCGGTCGGCCGTTCAGGCGGTACGGGCGTGCAGCTCCTGGGCGGTGAGGAGGTACAGCTCGGCGTCGAGCCAGAGCCGTACGGTCGCCTCGGGGCCCTCGGCCGTCAGGGCCGCCGGTATCGCGCGCAGGTGCGCGGCGGCGGTGGTGAGGCCGATGCGGGCCAGGCCGGCCGCCGCGTCGTCGAGGGCCGTGCGGGCGCCTTCGGGCAGCCGGCGCAGGCCGTGGACGGTCGCGGCGGACAGGGCGGTGAGGCCGGATTCCAGGGCGGCGGTGACCGGGTCGCCCGGTACGGGGTGGGAGGTCGGGGCGAGGCGTGACGCGGGGGCCGGGGGCGCGAGGTCGGGGACGAGCACGCCGTCGCCGGTGAGTGCCGCGATCGGGTCGAGCACGAGGCCGTCGCCCGCGGCGCGGACCGCGCAGCTGAGGTGGCGCGGGACGCCGTGCTCGCCGCGCAGGGCGGCGGCGAGCAGGTCGAGTCCGCCGGGCGCGTACGGGTTGTGGGGCGCGGCCACCGTGGCCGGTGTGCCGTGGGCGTCGCGGACCGTCGCGGTGAGCTGCTGGCGGGCCGGGTCGTAGCCGATGTCCTCGACCGCGTGGATCTCGACCACGCGGACCGTGTCGGCCTCGATACGGGGGCGGAGGAAGCGGGGCGGCAGCTCGCGCAGTGCCGCGGCGTGGGCGGCGAAGTCCCGTACGAGCAGCGGCTCGGGGAGCTCGGCCCAGGACGCGCCGACCGGGGTGACGCTCGTGGCGGCGAGTCTGCCGCCGCCGATGGTGACGGTGCGTCCCGGTGTGCGGGAGGCGCTCTCGCTGACCAGGTTGCCGGTGGCGACGGCGCGCAGGGTGGTGCCCAGGAGGCGGCGTGCGGCCAGGTCGTGTCCGGCCGGCTCCTGGCCTTCGGCCAGGGCCCAACGGCGGCGCAGCACCAGGGCGATGCCGGCTCCGCCGTGGGCGAGGAACACCTCCGCCGTGCGGTCGGCCGGTGTGCCGGAGACGCGGCAGCCGAGGGCGGTGAGCCGGATGCGGCGCAGCGGGGTGTCGCCCCGCTCTCCGGTGCCGAGGACCTGGGCCTCGGCGAGTCCTCCGCCGCCGGCCCGGGTCCGGGCGTCGAGCTCGGCGAGCAGCGCGGCCAGCTCCTCGGCGCGGAAGCGGGCGCCGCGCTCGGCGTACTGCCCGACCTGGACGGCCATGTCCGTGAGGACGCCCGCGGGCCAGTGCAGGGCGGCCGCGGACAGCTCGTCGCGGATCCGGCCGAGGGTGGCGGTGAGGACGGGGCCGGTGTGCGCGGCGCCGTCAAGGAGCAGTTCGGCCGCGAGGGAGCCGGCCGAGGCCAGGGCGGCGCCGCGGGCCGCCGTGACCGTACGGCCGCCGACGTCGACCTGGTGCGGCGGGGCGCCGGGGCTCGCCTCGAGCGCGGCGCGGAACGCCCACACGGCGAGCGCGACCGACTCGCCACGCAGGGCGTCGGCGGCGTCCGTGACGGCATGGGCAACGCCGTCCCGTACCGGGAAGCGGACGGTGCAGGTGGGGAGTTCGGCGACGGCGGCGGGGTCGTCGGGCGTGGGGTGGCGCAGGCGTGCGGTGTAGCCGCGGGCCAGGGTTCGGCGGGCGGTGGCCATGGCGCGGGCGCCTATGGCGGCGGTCAGGGTCTCGTCGTCGGTGGCGCCCGGGGACCACGGCTGCCATGGCTGCGGTGGTGTGTCCGGTTCGGTGCCGTCGGCGTCGCCTTCACCGGCGCCGTCGCCGGTCCGCGGAGGGAGGGTGTGGGCTCTCTGGTGGGCGAGGACGAGGCCGAGGAGATGGCGGCAGACGCCGGGCGCGCCGCAGCTGCACACGCCCTGGTCGAGTCCCGCGGCGGGGGCGAGGGAGACGGTGGTGCCGTCGGGGAAGGCGCCGGTGAGGGCGCCCTCGGGGCCGGTGGTGACGGTGGCGCCCGCGCCGGCGTCGAGGTCTTTGGCGGCGCGCTTGACGAGTCCGCGGTTGGTGAGCGCGGCGAGGGTGGTGGTGTCCAGGGCGAGGAGGTCGGTTCGGGTCATCGGCCGAGCCTCTCCGCGACGAACTCGGCCAGCTGACCGGGTGTCATGGCTCCGACGTGCGCGCCCGCGTCGGCGAGGCGCTGGGCGGTCTGCCGGTCGTAGGCGGGCCGGGCCTCCTCGTCGAGGGCGGCGAGTCCGAGCACGGTGGTGCCCTGTTCGACGAGCGCGCGGACGCCGCGCACCAGCCGGTAGGCGTCGCCGCCCTCGTAGAAGTCGGTGACGAGCGCGACGATGGCGCGGCGCGGGTTGTCGACGAGCCCGGTGCCGTACGCGACGGCGCGGGCGATGTCCGTGCCACCGCCGAGCTGTACCCGCATGAGGAGCTCGACGGGGTCGGTGACGTCGCTGGTCAGGTCGACCACGGAGGTGTCGAAGGCGACCAGGTGGGTCTTCAGTCCGGGCAGTCCCCACAGGCTCGCGGCCGTCACGGCGGAGTGGATGACGGAGTCGACCATGGAGCCGGACTGGTCGACGAGGAGGATCAGCTGCCACTGCTCCAGGTGCCGGCGGGTGCGGGAGTGGAAGCGGGGCCGCTGGATGAGCAGCCGGCGCTCCTCGGGCAGGTAGTGGGCGAGGTTGGCTCGGACGGTGCCGTGGAAGTCGAAGTCGCGGGCGAGGGCGAGACGGCTGGGGCGGCGCGAGCGGGTGCCGGTGAAGGAGCGGCGCACCTCGGGCGTGAGCCGCTCCATGAGGCGCCGCACCACGGTCTCGACGATGCGGCGGGCGAGGCGCAGCACCTCGGGGTTCATCAGGTGCTTGGTGCGCAGGACCGCCTTGAGGAGCGCCTGGTCGGGTTCCACGCGTTCGAGGACGGCCGGGTCGGTGACGATCTCGTGGATCTCGTAGCGCTCGACGGCGTCCCGTTCGAGGCGTTCCACGGTCTCGCAGGGGAAGAGGCGGTGGATGTCGTCGAGCCAGTCCACGGGCGTCACGGCGGAGGCGCCGTCGCCGCCCTCGCGGCCGGTGCCGCGCACTCCTCGACGGGCCTGCTCGGCGTCTCGGCCGTAGAGCCAGTCGAGGGCCGCGTCCCGGGCGGCGGCGGTGGCGCCGAGGGGCCCGGTGTGGCGCTCGGCGGGAGCGCCGAGGATGAGCCGCCACCGCTCGAGGCCTTCGTCGGCGGCCGGGATGGCGTTCCGAGGCGTCATCGGCCGGCTCCGAGGCCGAAGCGGTCGAGGGTGCGTGACACGTGGTCCTCCAGTTCCCGTGCGCGTGCGATCAGCAGCGGGTCGGCGGTGGTGCGGAGAAGGGCGCGGGAGGAGCCGCGCAGCCCGCGGCGTTCGATCAGGCCGGCGGCGATCTGCTCGCGTTCCGCGGGCGGGAAGTAGGCGAAGGCGTCCCGGAGGGAGGGCAGGGCGACGAGGAAGTCGGTGTCGGTCATGGCGGCCACGAGCTCGTCGAGGGCCGCGACGAGCGGCCCGCGCCGCCCCGGCGTCGCGCCGAGCTCTTCGCGGGCGACGGCGAAGAGACCGGCGAGCCAGTCGCCGAGGACGCGCGGCTCGCTGACGGCCCGTACGGCGACGGCGGGTTCGGCGTGTTCCGGCGCCTGCCGCCGGGTGACCGTGTCGTCGCCGGTGCCGGCGTCGGTGCCCCGGCCGGCGGTGTGCTGTGCCGTGTCCAGGACGCGGCACAGTCCGAAGGCCGCGCCCCGCAGGTCCGGGGGCGCCAGGGGGTCGCGGCTGACGCGCCGGAACACGTCGACGGCGGCCTCGCGCGGCACGGTGAGGAGGGTGTCGGCGTGGAGGTAGGCGTCGCGGACCGCGGCGAGGGCGCGCAGCCGCTCGCGGTCGGGGCCGGTCGAGGCCGTCGCGCCGCCGGTGCCTTCGACGAGCCAGAGCACGCGGGACACGGCGGTGTCGACGACGGCGCCCAGCAGCGGGGCGCGGGCCACGCCGTAGACGCGGTCGTGTCGCCAGAGGCCGAGCGCGGTGGCGAGGGCCGTGCCCAGCGGGCCCGGCCGGGCGGCCCCGGCGAGGCCCGACCGCAGCCGGGCGATCAGGGGCCCGGCCAGCTCGGTCGCGCCGCACGCCACCGCGTCGAACAGGACCTCGGCCAGGCGTCCGCAGTCGGTTCCGGCGGCCGTGGCGTGGTCGCCGAGGGCCACGACGGCCGCCTCGTCGAGCCGGGCACCGAAGCCGCCGGCCTCGATCAGCGCGGCCTCGCGGCCCGCCGGCGGACGGGGTTCCCAGCGTTCCTCGACGACCGGATCGGTGCCGTGTGACGGCCCGGAGACCCGCTCGTGTCCGGGGACGCCGAGCACGCGCAGCCGGTGCAGGACGCGGCTGCGCTCGCGCCCTGACGGTTCGGTCAGGCGGACCGTCACGGGCCGGCCGGTGTCGAGCCCGAGGGCGGCGAGCCGGGCCGTCACGTCGTGGACGAGCGGCGGGACGGGGGTGTCCGGGTGGAGTCCGCCGACCCGGTCGCCTCCGCACGCCGCCACCATCTCCACCACGACCGGGTGCGATCCGGGCCGCAGCGGGCCGCGCCGGGTCCAGGGCAGCGGCTCGTCGAGGGCCTCCGTGACCAGCGCTCCGGCGAGCGCGTCGAGCAGGTCGAGGCGGGCGGGGCCGGGGTGTCCGCGCAGGGCCGCGAGCGCGAGCGCCGAGGTTCGTGCGGCGACGAGGGAGGCCGTCGACACGGGATGGCCGCGGGCCCGCAGGCGGCCGACGACCGACCGCACGAGCCGGTCGCCGGCCGCCTCCCGGCCGTCCTCCCACAGCCATTGGTGGTACGCGGGCGAGGGCATGCCCGACTCGTAGCCGGCGAACGCGTCGAGCTGCCGGAAGGAGTAGGGCACGAGGAAGCTGCCCGTGACGGCGTCCTCGGGCGCGGCGGGCACCTCGGGCCAGGTCCGGTCGTGTCCCTCGGTGTCCGGGCCGTCGGTGGGCGGTCGTTCGGCGAGGCGGCGGATCGCGGGGCGGTGGAACCCGCCGGTGACCACCAGGACCGGCCGGTCGCCGGCGGCGGCGCGGGCCGCGCGGACCCACGAGGCCATGTACTCCTCGCGGGCCCGGTCCGGCGCGTCGGCCTCGGTGTCGCCGCGGACGACGTCGAAGTACGTCTCCAGGCGGGCCGTCAGGTCGGCGGCGTCCGGGTCGGCCTCGACCATCCGGTCCCACAGGGCGTCCACCGAGTCCACGCCGAAGCGGCGGCAGAGCCGGGCGGTGGCGTCGGCGTAGCGCGCCTCGGCGTCCGCGTACCGGTTGGCGCGGCCCTCGAACGCGGGGTGCCAGGCGGGCAGGTCGATGAACCGGACCTCGGCCCCGGCGGCCCGGCCCCGCGTGAGGGCGATCCACTCGGGCGAGTAGTCGCACAGCGGGGTCCAGGAGGTCGCGGCCCGCTCCGCGTCGCGGTAGTGGCTGAAGACGGCGACGGGCAGCTCGTGGCCGAGCAGCAGCTCGTCGAGGCGCCCGTTGAGGTCGGACGGGCCCTCCACGAGCACGTGCGCGGGCCGCAGTTCCTCGATGGCGCGGGCGACGAGGCGGGCGCAGGCGGGTGAGTGGTGGCGCACGCCGAGGTACGTGACGGTCATCAGCCCGCCAGCAGGTGCCGGGCCGCGTGCAGCGCCTTCCACTGGGCGCCGCGCCGCCCGGCGACCCGCTGCTCCAGGTACCGGCGCAGCCGGGCCAGGTCCTCGGGGCTGTCCTTGGCGGCCGTGCCCGCGAGGCAGGTGACGACGTCGGCCGCGTCGCCGGGCTCGCCGCGCAGGAACCAGCCGCGGACGCCGACCGCGTGGGCGACGGAGACCGCCTCGGCGGTGCTCATGACGGCCGAGAGCCGGTCGGTGCCGCCGCCGTCGTGGGCGGCGCCGGAGCGCAGTTCGCGGAAGGTGGTGACGAGGACTTCGAGGACCTCCCGGTCGGGTGCCACGGTGACGCCCGAGCGGCGCAGCAGGGCGCTGGCCTCCGCTTCGACGAGGGCGATCTCGGTGTCGAGGTCGGTGATGGGGAAGACGGTCTCGAAGTTGAAGCGGCGCTTGAGGGCGGCGCTCATCTCGTTGACGCCGCGGTCGCGGGTGTTGGCGGTGGCGATCACGTTGAACCCCTGCCGGGCGAAGACCATGCCCTGCGGGCCCTCCAGCTCGGGTACGGCGACGACTCGTTCGGAGAGCAGGGAGAGCAGGGAGTCCTGCACTTCGAGCGGGCAGCGGGTGATCTCCTCGAAGCGGACGAGGCGCCCTTCCGCCATGCCCTTGAGCATGGGGGCGGGCACGAGCGAGCGTTCGGAGGGGCCTTCGGACACGAGGAGGGCATAGTTCCACGAGTACTTGATGTGGTCCTCGGTGGTGGCGGCGCCGCCCTGGACGACCAGCGTGGAGTCGCCGGACACGGCCGCCGCCACGAGTTCGGACAGCAGGGACTTGGCGGTGCCGGGTTCGCCGACGAGCATGAGTCCGCGGTTGGTCGCCAGGGTGACCAGGGCACGCTCGACGAGCGCGGTGTCGCCGACGAACTTCCGGCTGATGCCCGCTTCGTGGTCGCCGATGACGAACCGGCGGGCGGCGCGCAGGCTCAGCTGCCAGCCCGGCGGGCGCGGGTCGGTGTCGGCGGCGCGCAGGGCGGCCAGCTCCTCGGCGTGGCGGACCTCGGCGGGCGGGCGCTGCAGCCGCTGCTCCTGCTCGGGGAGGGTGGTCATGAGGTCAGCTCCGTGAGGTCGGCGAGGATTTCGGAGACGGTCACCGGGTCGAGGTCGGCGAAGCGCAGCGGGTAGGCGCGGGAGACCCAGTGGTCGCGGGGCTGCTTGTCGAGCCAGACGGTGTCCAGCTTCTGGTCGGGGAAGTCGCCGACGAGGCCGACGGCGATGCCCGGGTCCAGCTCGATGACGAGATGGCGCTCGGGGCCGAGCCGGCGGGAGAACCAGCGCTCGGTGCCGGCGTCCTGGGGTTCGCCCCGCTCCCAGCCGCGCTTCTGCAGGCCGAGGAGCTTGCCGACGGGGACGGTGACGCCTTCGAACCGGGTGAGCCGGGCGCCCGCGGCCTCCTCCTCGGTCGCCCTGTGCACGGGCCGGCCCAGCTGCGGGAACGGCTGGACGATCTCGTAGTCGGCGAACAGCTCGGCCCAGCCGTCGAGTTCGTCCGTGAGGTGCAGCGGGTGCGGCAGGGTGACGGTGGCCGAGTCCGCGACGGTCACGGTCTCGTCGTCCACGTCCGCGTAGGTCCGGTCCTCGGCGATGCGGAAGGCGAGGCCGCGGCCCTCGTGCTCGGCATGCCAGACCAGCCGGCGCGCGAGGTGCCACACCAGCGGGTGCTCGACGAAGAGCTGCCGGAACTCCGCTCCGGTCCAGGAGCGGCCCTCGACCATCGCCGACTCCAGACGCCGCACCTGGTCGGCGGCGACGGACCGGACGTCCTTCTTGAGGGTCATGAACCGCTTGCGCTCGGCGGTGGCGCGTTCCGTCTCGTCGCGCACGCCCGGCTTGGGCAGGTCCTTGAGGCGGCTGCCGTCCTCGGCACGGACGTAGGGCTTGAGCTGCTCGTCGAAGCCGACGGTGAAGCGTCGGGTGCCGTAGTCCACGACGGTGCTGCCGTCGGGGTCCAGGCCGAGGTCGGGCACCAGCCGGTCGGCGAGCTGCTCGCCGGTCAGGCCGAGTTCGGCCGCGACGTCGGCGATCTTCTCCTGGGCGCGCTGCTTGAGGGCCTTGAACTTCACCCGCTGGGAGACGCCGTGGAGGTGTACGAGGGCCGTGTCGGTGCCGATCGCGGCGAGCACGTCGAGTCCGTCGACGGCGCGCTGGTGGGCTCCTTCGCCGGGCCAGGCGCGGATGAGGGGGGTCAGCGCGCGCACGGTGTCGTCGTCGCCGAACCAGCCGAGCGCGTGCAGTGCCCAGGCCTCCTTGGGCGGCATGCCGACGATGCGCCACTCCTCGAACAGCGCCCAGGCGAACTCGGCGAGTGACGCGGGTGTGCACAGTTCGCGCACCCGGGCGACGCCGGGGTAGGGCGCGCCGGGCTTGGAGACGGCGAGCATGGTCAGGACGTGACCGACGGCCTGGGCGGGGAGGGCGGCGCCGCCGTCCCGCAGGCGCGGCCGGGGCAGCACCCGCGGCTCGGCCCAGGCGACGGGCTTCGGCATCCGGGCGGGCAGGGCGGTCACGAGCGGGTCCGAGGCGAGCAGGGTCTCGACCGCCGCGGCGGCCTCCTCGCCGTACTCCTTGGCCGCGGTGCGCACGCTGTCCGCTCCGTGAGTGGCGGCGACGGCCCGCAGCGCGCCTTCGGCGGCCGTCCTGGCAGGTCCCGGGGCGCCGACCGCGTCGGGCACGAGCAGCCGGGCGGCGTCCGCGCCGTGCCGGGCGAGCCAGCCGCGTGCGGTGCGCCCGGCCGTCTTGAGGCGGTGCAGCCAGTCCGCCATCAGCCGGGCCACCCGGGTGTCGAGGAAGGGCAGCAGGATCGGGGCCAGGTGGGTGGGCTCACGGGTCGCCATGCGGAGCGCGGCCGGCAGGGCGGCCAGCTCGTGGGCGGCGATCATCGGCTTGAAGGCGTTCGCCCCGTCGTACGAGTGGTCCAGGCCGTTCCAGTCGGCGAGCAGGGGCCGGACGGCCTCGGCGGGGCCGTGGGTGAACACGCCGACGGCTTGCCAGTGCGGGAGGGTTCCCTTCTGAAGCGCTTCGACGAGCTTCTCCATGGGCTGGTACGGCTGCCAGCCGCTGACCCAGGACTCGGCGCGGGCCCAGTCGGCCCGTTCCTCGGGCAGCCAGTCGATGCGGGAGACGGCCGGAGGGACGAGCCCTTCGACCACCTTCGGCTTCACGGTGGTGCGCTTCACGGTCCACGGCGGGCTGGTGAGCAGCGCGGGCAGGGCATCCAGGGGTGCTTCGTCGGCCGGGTCCGGTTCCTCGGTGAGCGGCCGTACGGTCTCGGCGACGTCCGCGGGGAGTTCCGCGAGGACGTCGAGCACGAGCTGCTGGTGGGCGGCCACGTGTGCGGCGAGCATCCGGCGGGCCGTGGCCGCGTTCGTGCCGGCGCCCTTCGCCGTCGTGGCGAGCAGCCGGAGCGCGCGGACGGGGAAGCGGCGGGCCGCTGCGGCGACCGCGGCCCGTACGTGCTTGTCGTCGAGCCGGTCGAGGAGGGCCTGGAAGGCCTCGTCGACGGGGAGTTCGGCGAGCGCTCCGGCCATCGCCTTGGTGTCCTCGGCGTCGATGTACGACCGGTTGAGCTCGGCCGCGATCAGCGGGGCCGTCACCGGGCCCACGCCGTCGGCGACGGTGGCCACGGTCGCGGCGGTCCAGCCGCGCCATCCGATGTCGACGCGTCCTCCGTAGGCCGCGATGTGGGAAGCGGAGCCCACCGAGCAGAGCAGCAGGTCCCGTACCCACAGGTGGGGGTGTTCGCGGACGGCCGTGTCGGCCAGGCACTCCTCGACCCAGTGGTGTTCGGTGGGGACGAGGTAGCTGACCGAGGCCTTGCGGCGGGGGCTGGTGCGGTGGTCGGCGAGGGCGGTGACGGCGGCGGCGTAGGTGTCGTCGTCCGTGACGGCGAGCAGGGCGCGGACGCGGTCGAGGGTGAGGTAGCCGATGGCGCGCTGCCACTGGTTCTCGTGCTCCGGCGCGATGCCGACGCCGAAGGCGGTGGTCAGGTTCTGCCGTTGCTTCCACTGCCGACGGCACTCGAGGAGTTCGACGGCGGCGCAGGCGGCGAACGGCAGGCCGTGGGCGTCGGCCCAGGCGTCGGCGAGCGCGCCGCGGTCCACCTCGTGCGGGTACAGGGAGGCGATCACGGCGGCTCCCCTGGGGTCGGGCCGGCCGGTCTCGTGGGCGCGGGCGGCGTCGACGAGGCCGGCGTCGCTCTCGGCGGCGTCGAGCGCGCGGTCGACGGTCGCGGTGAACTGCGTGCGCCACCGCTTCAGGCGGGCGGCGCCCCGCTCCTCGACCGGGCGGACCGTGACGGGGGTCCCGCCGCGCCGCGGGCGGAGGTTCCGCTTCCATGCGGCGGGCAGCGTGAACGTGTCCTCGTCGGGCCGTGCGAGCGGGGCCGCGACGTCGGTCCCGGCGGGCGTCGGGGCGGGCCCGCCGCCCGTGGCGGCGGGCGTGCCGGTGGCATCGCCGACGGCGGCGTATCCCTTGCGCTCCTTCTCGCCGATGGTCCTGACCAGGTAGGACTCGGCGGCGTCGGCGCTCTCGAACTCCTTGACCCGGGTCTGGCCCGCCGTGCCGACACGCCCGAAGCGCACCGTCACCGACACGCCGTCGACACCGGCCTCCCAGAACTTCGCCGAGCCGTCACCGGCATGCTCCCAACGCCGCACGGGCCCTCCCCTTGTGTACGAGATCAACTGCTCGCACACTAACCAGCGGCACTGACAACGCCGCTGCCGACCGCCGGAAGCGGGCACCGGACCGCAGCGGGCACCGGGCGCCGGGCGTCGCGTCGCGACACGGAATACCCGCCCGCACACCGGTGTTGACGGTGGGCAAGGAGGTCGAGATGGCGCTTGAAGGTGTGTACGAGCCGAGCCCGGCGACGTGGGTGCGGAACCAGGTGGAGCTGTACGAGTCGTCAGGCGGTACCAAGGGCACGACGATGCGGGGACTGCCGGTCGTCCTGGTCACCAGCGTCGGGGCGAAGAGCGGGAAGATCCGCAAGACGCCCCTGATGCGGGTGGAGCACGAGGGGGCGTACGCGCTGGTCGCGTCGAACGGCGGTGCCGTGAAGCATCCCGTCTGGTACCACAACCTGCTCGCCGCTCCGCTGGTGGAGCTGCGGGACGGACCGAAGGTGTGGGACATGAGGGCCCGGCTCGTGTCGGGCGAGGAGCGGCGGGTGTGGTGGGAGCGGGCGGTGGCGGCGTTCCCCGACTACGCCGACTACCAGCGCAGGACCGAGCGCGAGATCCCGCTCTTCGTCGCGGAGCCCGTGGGCTGACGAACTCGCGCTCCCTGCGCATGCCCTACGACGGCTTGACGGAGGACCAGGCGGTGACGGTCACCTTGTCGTCGCAGAAGGCGAAGACGCCGTCGTCCATGGCGATCTGGTGCTTCCCGGCACCGAGCACCCCGATGACCATCGTCGGGTAGGTGGCCGGGGTCGCGCCGGATTCGCAGTAGCCGTCCGCCTCGCCCTGGACCTGGACGAACGTGAGCTTCGTCCACGCGCGGGCGCCGGGGGCCAGCAGGACGTTGGTGGCGGCCGGGCCGGTGTGGGTGGTGGGCAGCGGCTTGTTCTTGTCCGGTGAGCCGTTGCCCGCCGCCGCGACCGTCGGGTAGCCGTACACCTTGCAGGCGGACGCCGAGGTGTTGGTGACGGAGACGACGGCGGCTCCGGTCCCCGTGCCCGGCGGGCGGACGTCGGCCTGGTGCGCCTCGGAGACCTTGATGTCGCCGATCGCGCACGGCTTCTGCGCCCCGGCGCCGGTGCCGCCGGAGGAGGAACCGCCGGAGGAACCGCCGGAGGACGAACCGCCCGACGACGTACCGCCGGTGGAGCCCCCGCCCGAGGAGGACGTGCCGCCCGTGGAGCCTCTGCTCTCGCCGCCGCTGGTCGTTCCGCCCTTGTCGCCGCCCGTGGGCGTGGGCTCGGCCGTGGCAGAGGCCGTGGGCGGCGCCGACGGGTCGCCGGCCGCGCCTTCGTCGCCGGTCGGCGTACAGCCCGTCATCAGAGCCGCGGCCGCCAGGGCCGTCGCCAGCGCCGCCGCGGTCCGGCCGATGCCTGCTGTGTACTTCATGTGGTGCTCCCCGAGGTTCGACGACCGGTTCCGTACCGGCACTCGCATGCAGGTACACGGCACGCTGACCGGGCGGGTTCCCTCCGCACACCGCTGTGGCGGTTCCGTGACGCGCCCATGACGAAAGGCGATCATCGTCCGCCGGAAGGACCCTGGTCGAGCGGCCGGCCGGGGGCCACGGAGGCGCTCGAGCGGGCGTAGCCGTCGTCGTCGGTGCGGGTGACCGTGCCGTTGGCGATGTGGCCCGCGAGGCCGAGCAGCAGGAAGAGCCAGACCAGGACCTTCGCCGGCGTGCCCAGGAGGAGCGGGCGCGTCGCCGAGTGCGGCTGCTGGGCCGCGGGGGCGGGCTCGTCGCCGAAGATGCCCTTCGGGTAGACGGGCGTCAGCATCATCACGTACGCGCTGAACCGCATCCGGAAGCGCACGACGGCCGCCGTCGCGGCGAACACCGGTTCGGGCAGCCGTCCGAGGACGATGCCGATCAGCCAGAACACCCAGCTGACGGCGAGCCAGCCGGACTGCGCGAGGCTGCTCACGATCGCCGCCGGGATCATCAGGATCAGCCGGAACAGCACCGCGAGCCGGTTGAGCGGGGTGCGGCGCAGTTCGATGCGTACCGGATAGTCCGGGGCGTCGAAGGCGAACGGCGGATACCGGTCGACGAGCAGGCTCGAGCTCGCGTTGACGCGCGTCTGGTAGGCGAGGATGTCGCCGAGGACGGTCGCGATCGGGTCGGGCAGCCGGCCGAGGACCAGCGCGGCGAACCAGCCGGCGATCGTCACGAAGAAGGCGACGATCGACAGCAGCACGACCGCGATGAACTGCGGCAGGAGCAGCAGCCACCGCAGGAACACCGTCCAGCGTCGCTGCCGCCCGGGAGCGGGCACGTCCATGACCGGGCGGAACTCTCCCGCCTCGTCGTCCGCCACGGGACGCGGTTCCCAACCTGTGGCCATGGCAGCCTCCGTATCCTGCGGGCTTCGTCCCGTGGTGTGGTCGCGCCTCGGCGTACCCGGCGTGCCGCACGTGCCTCGCGTACCTGGGCGCGCCTCGGCGTACGAGGTCATCTCGATCCTGGCGCGGGAGGCCGGGCATCGCACCGCCACGGGGGCCAGGTGGGGAACCGCCGTCGCCCGAGCGCGGGAGGGACCGCCCTTCGCCCCGCCGGAGAGGGGGCACCTTAGCAGCGCGGGGGCCGCCACCGGGCGGAGTTCGACTACTCTCCACACTCGCGCGACTTCGTGCGGTAGTCATGGGGCCAGGGAGGGAACACCTTGGTCTTCAGTCTCAGTCGCCGTCGCAAGTCCGCACCCGTCGCCGCCACCGGCCGGGTCACCGCCACCGGCCCCGCCGCCGCCGTGAGCACCGTCGCCGCCGTCGGCCCCGTCACTCGTCTCGCTCCCGTCGGCCCCGGCGCCTGCCCGTACGTGCCTCCGCCCGCGCCCGCGCCGCCCGCGGTCGCCCCCGGCGCCGCCGGGCCCCTCCGGCAGGAGGCCGAGCGTTTCGTCCGTCAGTTCCACCGGGAGCAGCCGCAGGCGGGCGACGTGGAGCGACGGCTGCGCGAGGTGCTGACCGAGATCGGCCGCACCGGCACCTACACCCACTCCCCCGCCGAGCTGGCCTTCGGGGCCCGGGTGGCGTGGCGGAACGCGGCCCGGTGCATCGGACGGCTCTACTGGCGGAGTCTCGTCGTCCGGGACCTGCGGGAGGTCACGGCCGCCGACGCGATCGCCGAGCAGTGCTTCGAGCATCTGCGGCAGGCGGGGAACGGCGGCCGGATCCGGCCGGTCGTCTCGGTGTTCGCTCCGGACCGGCCGGGACGGCCCGGGCCTCGGATCGTCAACGACCAGTTGGTGCGCTACGCCGGGCACCGCACGGCAGAGGGCCGCTGGATCGGCGACCCGCGGAGCGCCGGGCTCACCGCGCAGGCCGCTGACCTCGGATGGAAGCGGGACGACGAGGCGTTCCAGGTGCTTCCGCTGATGGTGCGGGAGCGGCCCGGAGCACGGCCGGAGTGGTACGAGCTGCCGGACGGGGCCGTGACGGAGGTGCCGCTGCGGCATCCCGACCACCCGTGGTTCGCCGAGCTCGGGCTGCGCTGGTACACGGTGCCGGCCATCAGCGACATGGTTCTGGAGATCGGCGGCATCCGGTATCCGGCGGCACCCTTCAACGGCTGGTACATGGGGACGGAGATAGGCGCCCGGAACCTCGCCGACGCCGAGCGCTACGACCTGCTCCCCACGGTGGCGGACCGGCTGGGGCTCGACCGGTCCTCCGAGCGCACGCTGTGGCGGGACCGGGCGCTGGTCGAGCTGAACGTCGCGGTTCTGCACTCCTTCCAGGAGGCGGGCGTGACGATGGCGGACCACCACACCGAGTCCGAGCGGTTCCTGCGGCACATCGCGCAGGAGAGCCGGCACGGCCGGCCGACGCCCGCCGACTGGAGCTGGATCGTCCCGCCGGTGTCCGGCTCGGCGACCCCCGTCTTCCACCGGTACTACGACCCGGTGGACCCGTCGCTGCGCCCCGCGTTCCTCGCCCGTGAGGCGTGACGGGTGACCCGGCGGGCCCGGAGATCACGGCTTAGGCTCGTGGCATGGCCGTGCACCTCTTCGCCGGAATCCCCGTCAGCGACTACGCCTCGGCGCTCGCCTGGTACGAACGGCTGCTCGGCTCGCCGCCGACGTTCTACCCGAACGACACCGAAGCGGTGTGGGAGGTGGCCGAGCACCGCTCCCTGTACATCGAGCACCGGCCGGGGCACGCGGGCCACGCCATACACACCCTGTTCGTCGACGACTTCGACACCGTGATCGGCGACATCGCGGCCCGGGGCCTGCGCCCCATGCAGCGCGAGACGTACGGGAACGGGGTGCGCAAGGCCACGTTCCGCGACCCTGACGGAAACGAGATCGGCTTCGGCGGCGCACCGGTCGACGAACGCCGGAGCTGAAGGCGGGCTGCCCCCCGCGTCCAGGGGGACGAGTCCCCGGGCCGTGCCCCGAGGGCCCAGCCGAGGGACCCCGGTCCCGGGGCCCGACGCGCGTGGTGCCGGGCCCCGGGCCGCCGGGCTCGGCCGGGCTCTCGGGTACGCCCCTCTCGGACCGTCAGACCGCCGGGGAGTAACCCGCCGGGCGGGTCGTGAACGTGGCACGGCCCTGGGTACGGCTGCGCAGGTGCGTCGCGTAGCCGAAGAGCGCGGCCAGCGGGACCGCCGCCGTCAGGACCGCCGTGTCCGCGTGGGTGGTGGAGTCGGTGATCCGGGCGCGACGGGCCGTCAGGTCGCCGAGCACCGTCCCGACGGCGCTGTCGGGCGCGGTGACGGTGACCTCCACGACGGGTTCCAGCAGGGTGGTGCCACCGGTGCGCAGGGCCTCGCGCAGGGCGAGCCGTCCGGCGGTGCGGAAGGCGAGCTCGGACGAGTCCTTCACATGGGTGGCGCCGTCGGTGAGCGTGACGCGTACGCCGGTCACCGGGTGGCCGGCGAGCGGGCCGTCGGCCAGGGCGTCACGGCAGCCGGCCTCGACCGCGCGGACGAACTCCTGCGGAACGCGTCCGCCGGTCACCGTCGAGCGGAAGACGAAGTCCCGCCGCTCCTCCCCGTCGGCGTCGTCCAGCGGTGCGACGTCGAGGACCACCACCGCGAACTGGCCCGCACCGCCCTCCTGTTTGACGTGGCGGTACGTCAGGCCGGTGACGCCCTGGGCGGGCGTCTCGCGGTAGGCGACGCGCGGCCGGCCGACGGTGACGTCGAGGCCATGGGCGCGGCGCAGCTTCTCGACGGCGACCTCCAGGTGGAGCTCGCCCAGGCCGGAGAGGACCGTCTGCCCGGATTCGGGATCGGTCCGCGCGGTGAGCGAGGGGTCCTCCTCGGTGAGGCGGGCGAGCGCCGTGGCGAGGCGTTCGGTGTCGCGGCCGAGCCGGGCCTCGATCGCGACGGAGACCACCGGGTCGGCGGAGACGGGCGGTTCGAGGCGCACGGGTGGCGCGTCGGGTGCGCAGAGCGTGGCACCGGTGCGGGCGGTCTTCGGCCCGACGACGGCGACGATGTCTCCGGCGGCGGCGTGGTCGGCCTCGGTGGTGCGGTCGGCCTGGACCCGCAGGATGCGGGCGATCCGTTCGGTGCGGCCGGCGGTGGTGTCGAGCACGGTGTCCCCCTTTCGCAGGGTGCCCGCGTAGAGGCGGAGGAAGGTCATGCGGCCGGTGGGCGTGGTGGTCACCTTGAAGGCGAGCGCGGTGAGCGGCGCCGTCGGGTCGGCCGGCTGCTCGCCCCGTACCGGCGGCAGGTCGGCGGGGGCGGGCAGGTAGGCGACGACGGCGTCGAGCAGCGGCTCGATCCCCCGGTTGCGGTAGGCGGAGCCGCACAGGACCACCACGGCCTCGCCGGCCAGGGTGAGGTCGCGCAGGGCGGCGGTCAGCGTCCGCTCGTCGAGGGTGCCGTGGGCGCAGAACTCCTCCAGGGCGGCGGGATGCCGTTCGGCGACGGTCTCGGCGAGCCGGTGTCGTCGCCGTACCGCCTCCTCGGCCAGCGCTTCCGGCACGGGGCCGGTCTCGTACGTGTCGGAGCCGGGCCGCCAGGTGTACGCGCGCATGCGGACCAGGTCGACGACGCCGGTGAAGGCGTCCTCGCGGCCGATGGGCAGCTGTACGGGCAGCGGCACGGTGCCGAGGCGGGTGCGGATCGACTCGACGGCGGTGTCGAGGTCGGCGCCGGCGCGGTCGAGCTTGTTGACGAAGGCGAGGCGCGGTACGCCGTGCCGGTCGGCCTGGCGCCACACGGACTCGCTCTGCGGTTCGACGCCCGCGACGGCGTCGAAGACGGCGACGGCGCCGTCCAGGACGCGCAGCGCGCGTTCGACCTCGTCGGCGAAGTCGACGTGCCCGGGCGTGTCGATGAGGTTGAGCCGGTGGCCGTCCCAGTCGCAGCTGACGGCGGCGGCGAAGATGGTGATGCCGCGGTCGCGTTCCTGCGGGTCGAAGTCGGTGACGGTGGTGCCGTCGTGCACCTCGCCGCGCTTGTGAGTGGCGCCGGTGAGGTAGAGGAAGCGCTCGGTGAGCGTCGTCTTGCCGGCGTCGACGTGGGCCAGGATGCCGAGGTTGCGGATGCGGGTACGCATGATGTGGGTGGTCCTTCGCGTGCGATGCGGTGGCAGGGCAGCGCGATTCCCGTGACGGTGCGGGGCCGGACGCAGCGGGCGGACGGGGCCGTACGGCGCAGTCCGTACGGTCGTTCCGTCGTGGGGGCCCGAGGGCGGGGTTCGTCGCGGGTCAGCGGTGGCGGCCGCGCAGCCGGCACCGGAGCGACGAAGAGGCCAGGATCACGTCGTACCGGGCGCGGGAGACGACGGCGGCGACGGCGACAGCGGTCGGCGTGGCGCGCATGGTCATCTCCCTTCGGTTCATGGTCCGTTCGGCGGTACGGGCTGGAGTCTAGGCAGCGCGGGGCGCGAGGGGACACCGGTTTTTCTCGGCCCGGTTCCGCCGAGCAGGACGAGCAGGACGAGCAGGGCGAACGGGACGGAGCCCCCGGCCCGGCTCCGCGTGACGGTCCCGTACGTAACGCCCGGCCTCCGTCGCACGAGGGAGGCCGGGCGGCGGGTGGCGGTCGTCAGGAGCGGCCGCGCGAGCGGCGGCCTCCGCCGCCCTGGCCGCCCTGGCCGCCTTGGCCACCCTGACCGCCCTGACCGCCGCGGCCGCCGCTGCGGCGGGCGCGCCTGCGGTGGGGGGACGGTACGGGGGCGACGGGGCCGCCGGCGGCCTCCGGGGACGAGAACATCATCGGGACGGCAGGAGGGGCGGGTGCCACGGGTGCGCCCGGAGCGGCGCCCGCGGACGTTCCGCCGGGCGTTCCCGTGGACGCTCCCGGGGCCGTTCCCGCCGCACCGGTGGCGGCGGCCGCGGTCGCGGCGGCGGCGCGAGCGGCCAGCGAGTCGCGGGCACCGCCTCCTCCGCCGGCTCCCGCGAGCACGCTCGCGTGGGAGATCTGCGGCGCGCAGGCCTGGCAGATCTCCGCGAGGGTCCACACCTCGGCGACGGCCGGGTTGTGGATGAGGACGAGGAGGGTACGGCCGGTGCACGTGGTGCGCGCGGCGTGGTGCCGGCAGTCGCTCGCCCCGCAGGCGCAGGCCGCGTTGGGCCGCGGGGCGGCCAGCCGGGCGTGGGCCCGGACGTGCTCGGCGGCGAAGACCCGCAGGGTCTGGAGGTCCTTGGACCGGGCCGGCATGCGGCAGCCCGGCGTGGAGCAGGTGACCGTCGCGGAGTGGTCGGGGTGACCGGTCAGTCGGATCGTCCAGGTCCTGCCTGGCACACGTGATCCAGGGAGCATGCTCAACGCGCGCGTTTCCGTTCAGGTGAGAGGGGTGTTGGCCATGGTTTTACCCCGTGCGCGTCGAAGGTTCACATCCCGGGTCCCTCTGGAGGGTCGTGGCGGCCGGATCCGACCGCCGGACGGGCGGTCGCGGCACGCAGTCGGCGCAGTGCGAGAAGGCCGCCGACACCGGGCACGAGGGCGACGGCCCTGGTCGGCGGCGTGGCCCGGGCGAGCCGCCAGGTGGCCACGACGACGAAGAGGTAGGCGCAGCCGTGGGCCGGGCCCAGGAGGGCGGAGACGGGCCGCAGATGGACGGTGGCCAGATTTGCCAGCATGAGGAGGAGCGTGACGAGCTCTGCGTGGGCGGCGGCGCGCAGGGGACGGAGGTCCATGTTCACACCCCGGTGGTGGAGCCGGGGCGGATGATCATCAGGACCGTGACGGTGGCCCAGAGCAGGTTGAACACGCCCGTCGGCATCGCCAGGCGGGCGGCGCCCGTGGGCGCGGGGGCGGCTGACGGCACGGCCGGGGCGGAGGGCGCGGCAGGTGTGGGCGGGGCGGCAGGTGCGGGCGGGGCGTCAGGTGCGGGTGGCGCGTTCAGCGCCGCGAGTGCGCCGGCCTGGGCCGGAAGGATCACCAGGGCGAGCAGCGCGGCAGCGGCGGCGGTCAGGAGGACGGAGGCGATGAGCCAGGCGCTGCCGAGGACGCCGAGACCGCTCGCGGTGGCGAAGCCGAAGACGGGTACGGCGATGCCGACGGTCGCGTACACCCGGCAGATCCGGTGCAGGGTGCCGAGCGCGCTGCGCGCCTCCGGGTCTTCGGGCGCCCGCAGGGCGCGGCGCCAGGCGGGCGGGAACATGCTCGCGGCGACGGTGACGGGGCCGACGGCCACGATGGCGGCGAGGACGTGCAGGGTCAGGAACAGGGTGGTCATCACGGGCTTTCGAAGGCGGGCGGGCGTGGCCTGCCGGGCGGAAACGACCGGCGGCGCCGACGACGCTATGCCGTGATCGTTCACCGCCCCAGTGGCGGTAGTGACACACATCGACGGAAAATCGCCAACTGCTGCCACAGCCCTGGCCAAGCGCTCCCCAAGTCGTGTTCTGCGGCATGCCGAGGCGTCCTCCGCGGCCCAGGAATCGGTTCAGCTGCCTCGGAGCCGGCCATGGCGGGAATACGGTGGTGGGCTATATTCCCGCCATGCACACCGTCGCCGTCCTCGCCCTGGACCGGGTGATCCCGTTCGATCTCGCCACGCCCGTCGAGGTGTTCGGCCGCACCCGACTGCCCGACGGGCGGCCGGGCTACCAGGTGCGCGTGTGCGCGGCCCGGCCGGAGGTGGACGCGGGGCCGTTCGCCCTGCGGGCGCCGTGGGGCCTGGACGGACTGCGGGACGCGGACACCGTCGTCGTACCGGGCACGGGTGATCCCACGGCGCCGCTGCCCGAGGAGGTGCGGGACGCGCTGCGCGCGGCCGCGGCGAACGGGACCCGGATCGCGTCGATCTGCGTCGGGACCTTCCCGCTGGCGGCGACCGGGCTGCTCGACGGGCTGCGGGTGACGACGCACTGGATGGCGGCGGACCTGCTGGCGGCGACGTTTCCGGCGCTCACCGTCGACGCCGACGTGCTGTACGTCGACAACGGACGGTTCCTGACCTCGGCCGGCGCCGCCGCGGGCCTCGACCTGTGTCTGCACATGGTCCGGGCCGACTACGGGTCGGCGGTCGCCGCCGACGCGGCGCGGCTGTCCGTGGTGCCGCTGGAGCGGGAGGGCGGGCAGGCGCAGTTCATCGTGCACGACCGGCCTCCCGTACCGCGGGGCTCCGAGCTGGAGCCGCTGCTCGACTGGCTCCGGGAGAACCTGGCCCGGCCCCTGAGCCTCGACGAGATCGCCGCCGCCGCGGGTATGAGCTCCCGCACGCTGATCCGCCGGTTCCGCGAGCAGACCGGCACGACACCGCTCCAGTGGCTGCACCGGGCGAGGATCCGGCAGGCGCAGCACCTTCTGGAGACCACCGGCCATTCCGTCGAGCGGATCGGCGCCCAGGTCGGTTTCGGCTCCCCCACCGCGTTCCGGGACCGCTTCAAGCGCACCACAGGCGTGAGCCCGCACGCGTACCGGCGCAGCTTCGCCTGACCGGCCGACCGCCGCCCCGCCCCCCGCCGCCGCCCAGGGGCACGCGCGCGGCGGTCGTGCGGTGGCGGGGCGGGGGCGGGGCGCGGAGCATGGAAGCGGCTCGTGATCGACGAGCGGCCGAAGTGTCTGGAGTGTTCCGCAATGACCGAGAACGAGGCCTGGGGCGACGACGTCTACCAGCCCGACGGCAGCGAGGTGCAGGACGACGCGGGGCTGCTCGACGCCTCGGACACGCTGGAAGGTCCGCTCGACAGCCCGCTCGACCAGGGATACGCGCCTCCGGACCGGCCCTGGGCCGTCGAGCACACGGGTGTCACCGCGGCCGAGCGGCTGCGGGGCGAGAGCCTGGACCAGCGGCTCGCCGAGGAGGTCCCGGACGACGACCCGAACCTCGACTGGGACGGCATCGGCGACGCCTCGGACACCGACGGGGAGCCGCTGGACGGTGAGGTGGGCGGTCGCCGGGCCGGCCGTCTCGTCGCCATGGACGACGGACGCGCGCTCTCGCCGCTCGAGGGTTTCGCGCGGGACGTCGGCATCGACGGTGGTGCGGCCTCCGCCGAGGAGGCGGCCGTGCACCTCGTCGACGAGGAGTGACCCGGCGGGCTGCCGGTGGCTCGCCACACGGTCCGGGTGCGGCGCCGAACCCGTACTCCTGACCCGGCCGCTCCGCTTCAAACGCGCATCACCGCAGGTTGTCCGGTACTTTGACGGGACCGTCAAGACGCCCAGGAGGCGTTATCCAGCCGTTATAAACGGTCATTTTGTCCCGGCATCGCCGGATTCACCCCGTGCCGAGCGGCGGACTTGCGCGGCGGTATCCGCCCGCGCACCTATCGCACCCCGCAGCCTTCGCGCAAGACCGTCGGACCAGGAAGTTCTCTCGACCGCTGGGTAGCTTCGGCCCACATGACCGCAGCACACATGACGTCCCCGAAGGCCCCGGTGACCGCCCTCGACATCGGGCCCGCCCGGCCGGCCGACGGCGCCGACCTCTGGCGGATCGCCCGCGCGGCGGAGGACCTGGACCTCAACTCGCCCTACAGCTACCTGCTGTGGTGCCGCGACTTCGCCGCCACGACCGCCGTCGCCCGTGACGCCACGGGACGACCGTTCGGCTTCGTCACCGGCTATCTGCGTCCGGAGGCGCCGGGGACGCTCTTCGTCTGGCAGGTGGCCGTCGACGGTTCGCATCGCGGATCCGGGGTAGCAGGTGCACTGCTCGACGCCCTGGCCGCGAGGGTGGCGGCGGCCGGGCACGGTCCGATCCGGATCGAGGCGACGGTCACCCCGGGGAACGTGGCCTCGGACCGGCTGTTCCGCTCGTTCGCGCGCCGCCACGGCGCGGCCTTGACCCGGGAGGTCCTCTTCGCCGCCGACGCCTTCCCCGCGGACGCCGTCGACACCTTCCCCGCGGACGACGCCGACGCCTCCGCGGCCACCGACGCCGCCGGGACCTCCCAGGCCTCCCAGGCCCACGCCTCCCAGGCCTCCCAGGCCTCCGAGGCACCGGGCTTCGACGCTCAGGGCGCCACGGCCCACGAGCCGGAGGTGCTGTACCGCATCGGCCCCCTGA
Organism: Streptomyces sp. NPDC127092; assembly: GCF_042722475.1. Taxonomy (NCBI): domain Bacteria; kingdom Bacillati; phylum Actinomycetota; class Actinomycetes; order Kitasatosporales; family Streptomycetaceae; genus Streptomyces; species Streptomyces sp. NPDC127092. The sequence continues at coordinate 49,250 of NZ_JBHXFE010000005.1, read as the reverse complement.
CGCCGCCCCTGCCGTAGGGCCGCCGCCCGCCGATCCGCCCGGACGGATGCGCTCCGCGCGCTCCGCCCCGTCCTGCCAAGCCCCACCAAGTCCCACCGCGAAACCGAGATACGGGAGAACCGTGACCCTCACCGACATCGCCGCCCCGTCCGTCTTCGAGACCGTCGAATCCGAGGTGCGCAGCTACTGCCGCGCCTGGCCGGTGGTCTTCGAGCAGGCCCGCGGGAGCCGGCTGTACGACGAGCACGGGCGGCCCTTCCTCGACTTCTTCGCCGGGGCCGGGTCCCTCAACTACGGCCACAACAACCCGGTCCTCAAGCGGGCACTGCTCGACTACCTCGCCCGCGACGGCGTGACCCACGGCCTCGACATGTCGACGACCGCCAAACGCGACTTCCTGGCGACCTTCCACTCGGCGGTCCTCGAACCGCGCGCCCTGAACTACAAGGTGATGTTCCCCGGCCCCACCGGCACCAACGCCGTCGAGGCCGCGCTCAAGCTCGCCCGCAAGATCACCGGCCGGGAGACGGTCGTCTCCTTCACCAACGCCTTCCACGGAATGTCCCTCGGCTCGCTCGCCACCACCGGCAACGCCGCCAAGCGCGCGGGCGCCGGAGTGTCCCTGCCGCACGTCACGCGGATGCCGTACGACCACTACCTCGACGGCCGGATGCCGGACTTCCTGTGGTTCGAGCGTCTGCTCTCCGACCCGGGCTCCGGCCTCGACCGGCCGGCCGCCGTCATCGTCGAGACCGTGCAGGGCGAGGGCGGGATCAACGTCGCCCGCGCCGAGTGGCTGCGCGGGCTCGCCGATCTGTGCCGGCGGCACGAGATGCTCCTCATCGTCGACGACGTGCAGATGGGCTGCGGCCGCACGGGCGAGTTCTTCTCCTTCGAGGAGGCGGGCATCACCCCCGACATCGTCACGCTGTCGAAGTCCATCAGCGGCTACGGCCTCCCGATGGCCCTGTGCCTGTTCCGTCCCGAGCTGGACGTGTGGCAGCCGGGCGAGCACAACGGCACCTTCCGCGGCAACAACCCGGCCTTCGTCACGGCCACCGCCGCCATCGACACGTACTGGCGCGACGACGCCCTGCGCGACCGCACCCTCGCCCGGGCCGCCCGGATCGAGAGCGCCCTCGGCGACCTGCTCGGCGAGGACGGCCGCTCCGGTGTGGCCCTGCGCGGCCGCGGGCTCGTGTGGGGCCTGGAGTTCACCGACGGGGAGCGGGCCGCGGCCGTGTGCCGGCGGGCCTTTGAACTGGGGCTGCTCCTGGAGACGTCGGGGCCCCATGACGAGGTCGTCAAGCTGCTGCCGCCGCTGACCGTGACGGACGACGAGCTGGACGAGGGGCTCGGCATCCTGGCCCGCTCCGTCCGGCACGCCGCCGAGCGCGTCGCCCTCTGACGCCGCCGGGCCCTGGGCCCAGCGACAACACCACCAGCACCACCAGCACCACCAGCACCACCAGCACCACCGGTAACCAGCACCACCGGCATCACCCGCACCACCGAAAGGCCATCCCGCATGATCGTCCGCAGTTTCGCCGAGATCGAGAACACCGACCGCCACGTCCGTGCCGCCTCCGGCACCTGGGAGAGCAAGCGCATCGTCCTCGCCCGCGAGCGGGTGGGCTTCTCGCTCCACGAGACGGTGCTCTACGCCGGGACGGAGACGTCCATGTGGTACGCGAACCACGTCGAGGCCGTCGTGTGCACCGCCGGAGAGGCCGAGCTCACCGACCACGAGACGGGCACGACGTACACCATCACCCCCGGAACGATGTACCTGCTCGACGGGCACGAGCGGCACACCCTCCGGGTCAAGGAGGACTTCCGCTGCCTGTGCGTCTTCAACCCGCCGGTGACCGGCCGCGAGGACCACGACGAGAACGGCGTCTACCCGCTCCTCACCGAGCCCGAGCCCGAGCCCGACCACGGGTCCGGCCCGCACACCGCCTGAGGCACCGCACCCGCCCCCAAGAGTCCGTACGAGAAAGGAAGGCACCGCCCGTCATGACCTCCGCCCCCACCCGCCCCGTCGACCTCTACCCCACCCGAGGCGCCCAGGAGCAGCTGATCGGCCGCAAGGATCCCGTCGTGTGGGCCGAACCCGGAACGCCCGGGCCGTTCTGGGCCCGTGAACTGGAGGAGTACGAGCGCGACGGCTTCGTCACCGTCGACCAGCTGGTCACTCCCGACGAGGTCACCGAGCTGCGGGCCGAGCTGGACCGACTGGTCGCCGACCCGGACGTGCGCGAGGACGAGCGGGCCGTCGTCGAGCCGCGCTCGCGCGAGATCCGCTCCGTGTTCGAGGTCCACAGGATCAGCGAGGTGTTCGCCAGGCTGGCCGCCGACCCGCGGATCGTCGGGCGCGCCCGGCAGATCCTCGGCTCCGACGTGTACGTCCACCAGTCGCGGGTCAACGTCAAGCCAGGCTTCGGCGCGAGCGGTTTCTACTGGCACTCCGACTTCGAGACCTGGCACGCCGAGGACGGTCTGCCCCGGATGCGGACGGTCTCGGTGTCGATCGCGCTCACCGCGAACCACACCACCAACGGCAGCCTCATGATCATGCCGGGTTCGCACCGCACCTTCCTCGGCTGCGCCGGCGAGACCCCGAAGGACAACTACAAGAGGTCGCTGCAGATGCAGGACGCGGGGACGCCGTCGGACGAGGCGCTGACGACCTTCGCGGACGCGTGCGGCATCCGGCACTTCACGGGCGCGCCCGGCTCGGCGACCTGGTTCGACTGCAACGCGCTGCACGGCTCGGGCGACAACATCACCCCGTATCCGCGGAGCAATGTGTTCCTGGTCTTCAACAGCGTCGAGAACGCGCCGGAGCTGCCGTTCGCGGCGCCGGTGCGCCGCCCCTCGTTCATCGCCGCGCGCGATGTCACGCCGGTCGGGTGAGCGCCTTGTCCCGAACCTCGTCGATGAAGTCGATGACGTCGATGAAACGGCGCGGCTTCCTCGCCCTGGCTCCCGCCGTCGGGGTCGCCGGACTCCTGGGCGCGTGCAGCCGCACCGAGGTGGGCACGGGCGCGCCGAAGGAGGACGCGGACCTGCTCGGGAAGCTGCGCGAGCAGGGCTTCGTACGGGTGGGCTTCGCCGGTGAGGCGCCGTACGGCTTCCAGGACGGCGACCGGCTCTCCGGCGAGGCGCCGACGCTGCACCGTGAGGTGTTCTCGGCGCTCGGCGTGCCCGAACTGCGCCCCACACTCACCGAGTTCGGCGCACTGATACCCGGTCTCCTGGCGGGCCGCTTCGACGTGGTGAGCGCCGGGATGTCGATCACGCCCGAGCGGTGCGCCAAGGTGATCTTCTCCGCGCCCGAGTTCGTCTCCACCACCGCGCTGATGGTCCGCAAGGGCAATCCGAAGCGGCTCGGCGACTTCGCGTCCTGCGCCCGCGAGGGCGCGACGGTGGGCGTGCTGTCCGCCGCGGTGGAGGCCTCGTACGCGAAGGCGGCGGGCGTGCCGGACGGGTCGGTGAAGACGCTGGCCAAGCAGCAGGACGGTCTGGACGCCCTGCTCGCCGGCCGGATCGACGCCTTCGCGCTGACCGGCATCTCGCTGCGCTGGCTCGCGAGGACAAACCGGGGCGCGGCGGTGGAGGTGGCGACGCCGTTCGTGCCCGAGGTGGACGGGGTGAAGCAGTGGAGCGCGGGCGGGGCGGTGTTCCGGCCCGGTGCGCGGGCGCTGCGGGACGCCTTCGACCGTGAGCTGGCGAGGATCACGGGCGATCCGGCGCGCTACGTGGGTCTGATCGGCCGTTACGGGTTCACCGAGCGCGAGGCGCCGCCGCGCGGACTGCGCACCGCCGACCTGTGCGCGGGCCGGGGACGGGTGTGAGCGCGTTCCTGGCGGAGCTGGAGCGGGCGCTGCCGCGCCTCGGTGAGGGACTGCTCGTCACCGTGGAGGCGACGGCGCTCGGCGCCGGGCTCGCCCTCGTCCTCGCGTACGGGCTGGGGCTGATGTCCGGCTCGCGGCGGCTGCCCGTGCGGGGCGCGGCCAGGACGGTCGTCGAGTTCTTCCGCGGCACGTCGCTGTACGTGCAGCTGTTCTGGCTGTTCTTCGCGCTGCCGATGCTCGGCTTCCGGCTGGAGCCGCTGGCCTGTGCCGTGGTGGCGCTCGGGCTGAACTTCGGGGCGTACGGGGCCGAGGTGGTGCGCGGTGCGATCGCCGCCGTGCCCCATGCGCAGCTGGAGGCGTCGGTGGCGCTGGGCATGGGTCCCGTCCTGCGGCTGCGCCGTGTGGTGCTGCCGCAGGCGCACGCGCTGATGGTCGCGCCGTTCAAGAACCTGCTGGTCCAGCTGCTGAAGGCGACGCCGCTGCTGTCCCTCGTCACGGTGCCCGATCTCACCTTCGAGATCGACCAGTTGCGCTCGGCGACGGGTGACACGGCGGCGGCGTACCTGCTGCTGCTCGCGGTGTACGGCGTGCTCGCCGGAGTGCTGAGTCTGCTGATGAACGCGTTGGAGCGGGCCGCCAGGGCGCGGCTGGGGACGGGCGGTGACGGGTGATGTGGGACGGGGAGGCGGCGTGGGCCGCGCTGCCCGCCGTGCTGGAGGGCTTCGGGGTCACGCTGGTGGCGACCGTGCTGGGCTTCGGGGTGGCGCTGCTGCTCGGCCTCGTGCTGGCGCTGGTCGGGCGGGCCGGGCCGCGATGGGTGGCGGGGCCGGTGAACGCGGCCGCCGCGTTCGTCCGCTCGACGCCGTTGCTGGTGCAGCTGTTCGCTGCGTGGGTGCTGGTTCCGGGCCTCGACGCGCTGGTGCTCGGCGTGCTCGTCCTGGGCGTGCACTACGCCGCGTACCTCTCCGAGGTGTACCGGACCGGCATCGACGCCGTACCGAAGGGCCAGTGGGAGGCGTGCACGGCGCTCTCGCTGCCGCGCCGGCGGGTGTGGCGTGCGGTGGTGCTGCCGCAGGCGGTCCGCAACGTGCTGCCGCCGCTGGGGAACTACGCCGTCTCCATGTTCAAGGAGACGCCGCTGCTGTCGGTGATCACGGTGCACGAGATGGTGCACGAGGCGAGCTCGTTCGGCAGCACGCACTTCGCCTATCTGGAGAGTTTCACGCTGGCCGCCGCGGTGTTCCTGCTGGCGAGCTGGCCGACGTCCGTGCTGGTACGACGACTGGAGGCACGCCTTGCGAGAGGGGCTTGAGGACACGGCGGAAGCGGTGCGCTTCGACCGGGTGACCAAGCGGTACGGGGAGCACACCGTGCTCGACGGGCTCGACCTGGCGGTCGGGCGCGGCGAGCGGGTCACGCTGATCGGCCCGAGCGGCTCGGGCAAGACCACGATCCTGCGGCTGCTCATGACGCTGGAGCGGGTCACGGAAGGCGCCATCCATGTGGCGGGCGAGCCGTACTCGCACATGCCGGCCGGGCAGGGCGGCGGCGGAAGGGCCGGCAAGCTGGTGCCGGCGAGCGAACGGTACCTCGCGTCCCGGCGGCGCGGCATCGGCATGGTCTTCCAGCACTTCAACCTCTTCCCGCACATGAGCGTCCTGGAGAACGTCGTCGAGGCGCCCGTGCACGTGCTCCGGGAGAGCCGGGATGCCGCGGAGGTACGGGCGAGGGAACTGCTGGGCATGGTCGGCCTCGCCGACAAGGTCGACGCCCGGCCCACCCGGCTCTCCGGCGGCCAGCAGCAGCGGGTGGCGATCGCCCGCGCGCTGGCGATGCGGCCGGAGATCCTTCTCCTCGACGAGGTGACGTCGGCGCTCGATCCCGAGCTGGTGGCGGAGGTCCTCGACGTCCTGCGCGACGTCGCCCGCGCCACGGACATCACGCTGCTGTGCGTGACGCACGAGATGGGCTTCGCCCGCGACGTCTCGGACCGCATCCTGATGTTCGACCAGGGCAGGATCGTGGAGTCGGGCCGCGCGGACGAACTCCTCGACGACCCCGGCCACGATCGGACGCGGGCGTTCCTGCGGGCGGTGCGGTGAGGTGGGGTGAGGGCGGCGGGTGCGCGCCGGAGGGCGAAGTGCGCGCCGGCGGAGGGTGACGGGTGCGCGCCGGCGGAGGGCGGAGGAGGACGGGCGGGTCAGCGCGTGGGGTTGGCCGAGGTCTCCGGCAGCATGCCCTCGCGCAGTCGGGCGAGGCTGCGGGCGAGAAGCCGGGAGACGTGCATCTGGGACACGCCGATCCGGGCGCCGATCTCCGCCTGGGTCAGCTCCTCCACGAACCTCAGGTGCAGCAGCAGCCGGTCGCGCTCGTCGAGCAGTTCGACGAGCGGCGCGAGCGTGTGGAAGTCCTCGAAGAGTTCGAGCGCCGGGTCCTCCTCGCCGATGAAGTCGGCGAGCGACGCGTCGGCGTCCTCCTCGTCGCCGCTGCCCATCGCGGCGTCGAGGGACGAGGTGTGGTAGCCGTTCGCGGCGATCTGGGCCTCGATCACCTCGTCCTCGGACAGGTCCATCCGCTCCGCCAGTTCCGCGACGCGCGGCGCCCGGCCGAGGTGCGAGCTCAGCTCGTCGTTGGCCTTGGCCAGTTCGACCCGGGCCTCCTGGAGGCGGCGCGGCACGTGCACGGCCCAGGTCGAGTCGCGGAAGAACCGCTTGATCTCGCCGACGATGTACGGCACGGCGAACGTCGCGAACTCCACCTCCCGGCTCAGGTCGAAGCGGTCGATCGCCTTGATCAGGCCGATGATCCCGACCTGGACGATGTCCTCCATCTCGTCGCCGCGGGCACGGAAGCGGCCGGCCGCGAAGCGTACGAGCGAGGTGTTCATCTCGATGAGGGTGTTACGGACGTACTGGTGGCCTTCCGTTCCTTCCTCCCGCCGTGCCAGCTCCCGGAAGAACACCTTCGACAGGGCGCGCGCGTCCTGGGGCGCGACCTCGTGAGGAGCCTCGAGCACGGGCAGGTCGCTGGGCACGCCGTCTTCCACGGCCGCCGTCGTCGTCGCCTTGACCATCTCGGTCCGCACGGGGACAACCTCCTGTTACTCGCCGGACGTTCGCTTGTGGCGCATCGCCTACCCGCGCTCGGCGCTCGCACGCGTACCGGTTGACGGTCGACCGTTTCCGCTGCCGTTTTCGGCCACGGCCGCCGGTCCTCCGCTCGTGGTTCCCGGCCGGCAGGCCTCCTGACGGCACGCCAGTCAGGACATCGCGCATCTTTTCGGACTTGGCGGGCAGGCGGGACCCGCCGGAACACGTGGTGAGGGAGGAAGGAGCCCATGATGACCACGAGGGGCGATACCTCGCCCGGAGTCCGTACCCCGGCGGATGCCCGGTGGTCGATCCGCAGAGCCCTCGCGCCCGGCGCCTCGGTGCCGTCCCCGCAGGTCGACGACCTGATGCTCGTGGCGACCGAACTGGTGACGAACGCACAGCGGCACGGCGGCGGGGTGACCGGTTTCGCCCTGGACGTGCGCAAGGGCAGTGTGGCCGTCTCGGTCAGCGACGCCAGCCGGTGCCCGCCGCGCCGCCGTTGCCGGACGCAGGACCTGCGGCCGGGCGGTTACGGCTGGCCGATCGTGCTGCGGTTGTCCCGCGAAGTGACGGTGGACGTACGGCCCGACGGCAAGACGGTGCGCGCGGTGGTGCCGCTCGACCGGTGACGCCGGCGCCGGCGTCGGGCGGCGTCCGTCCGGGTCACCACCAATAGGCGGGGTACCTGGGTGCGCCCTTGCGTATCCGGGAGACCGCGAACTCCATCAGGACGAGCACGACGGTGGCCCCGAACAGGAGCGGCACGAAGCGGGCCGGGGCGGGCGCCTGGAGGACCACCACCACGGCGGTCGCACAGGCGGGCGAGTGCGGGGTGCGGGCGAGGTGGGTGAGGGCGAGCGTGACGCCGGCCGCCACGGCGGCGGCCCAGGCGCTGGCTCCCGCCACGGCGAGCGTGGCGTAGCCCGCCGCGGCGGCGAGCAGGTGGCTGACGACGACGCTGCGCGGCTGGGAGAGCGGCAGCGTCGGCGCGCTGTGCACCAGCGCGGCGCTGGCGGCCAGCGGCGGTATCAGCACGGGCTCGTGGATCGCTGCGCCGATCGCGACCAGACCGAGCAGGACGAGGGTGACGGCCCCGACACTGTGGAACGCCGCAGCGGGCGCCGGGCGCGCCGGGGCGCGGACGACGCCGGTACGGGCCCCGCTCGCGGTCCCGGTCCCGCTCGCGGCCGTCCGGGCCCCCCTCGCGGTCGTCCGGGGCCCGCTCGCTGCCCCGGTCTCCGTCGCTGTGAGGCTTTCGGCCGGAGTCTCGCGCGGAGTGTCGTCGGCTGCGGGCGTGACGGTGCAGGTGTCGGTGTCGGTGCTCATGGTGAGGTGTTTCCGGGCGGGCGGCGTCGGGGCCGGCGGCGGGCAGGATCAACGGGCAGGCGTACGAGCCCTGTGGTCGACAGTCGGCCCGCCCTTGCGCCCACGCCCGCGTCGCCCGGATGAGGGCGACACGACCACGCAGATTGTATACAAAACGTTGAAGGCGCTACGACCCGGGTCCGGCGCCCGCGCCCGCGCCCGCGCGGGCAGGGTCGGCGGCGGCCTGTGGGAGGGTGAGGCCGTGACTTCGACCGAGACGCACGACGGCGGCCGTGCCGCGCAGCCCGCCGCCCAGCAGACCGCGCAGCCCCCGGTGGGCGCCGCCCGGGTGGTCCTCGGCTGCATGGGGCTCGGCGGCAGCTGGGACCCGAGTCCCTGGGAGGCCGCCGACGTCGACGCCGCGGAGGCGGTGATCGAGGCGGCACTGGAGAGCGGGATCACCGCCTTCGACCATGCCGACATCTACCGGCACGGCAAGGCCGAGGCCGTGTTCGGCGAGGTCCTGGCACGTGCGCCCGGCCTGCGCGAGCGGATCACGCTGCAGTCGAAGTGCGGGATCCGGCTCGCCGACGGGGACCGGCCCGGCATGTACGACCTGCGCGGGCCCAGCATCGTCCGCCGGGTCGAGGAGAGCCTGGACCGGCTGCGGACGGACCACCTCGACGTCCTCCTGCTCCACCGGCCCGACCCGCTCGCCGACCCCGCCGAGGTCGCCGAGGCCCTGGAATCGCTGCACCGGCAGGGACTCGTGCGCCGCTTCGGCGTCTCCAACATGAACGCCGCCCAGATCGCCCGCCTCCAGGACCGGCTCGGGTTGCCGCTCGTCGTGAACCAGCTGGAGATGAGCCTGCTCCGGCGGGACTGGCTCGAGGACGGCGTGCTCGTCAACACGCCCGCGTCGGCCGCCGTGGGCTTCCCCGCGGGCACGGTCGAGCACTGTCTGCGGCACGGGATCACGCTGCAGGCGTGGGGCCCGCTGGCCCAGGGCCGCTACACCGGACGCCAGGAGACGCCCGAGGAGCGGGCCACGGCCGCACTGGTCGCGCGGCTCGCCGAGGCCAAGGGCACCACGCCGGAGACGATCGTGCTGTGGTGGCTCCAGCGTCATCCCGCCGGGATCACCCCGGTCATCGGCACCACCGACCCGGCACGCGTCCGCGCCTGCCAGGACGCCGCGACCGGCGACCCGGCGGCGCTCGGCCACGAGGAGTGGTACCGCCTGTGGATCACCGCACGCGGCGCAGCCCTGCCGTAGAGACGGGCCGTGTGCCGCCCATGACCACCGCCGAGGACGACCACCCAGGAGCCCGTCCCATGACCGATGCCGACGCACCCTCCTACGAGCTCCTCGCAGGAGCGCCGGACTCCCCCGTACTGCTGCACGTGCCGCACTCCTCCCGTACGGTGCCCCCGGACGTGCGCGCCGGAATCGTCCTCGACGACGCCGCACTGGAGCGGGAGCTTGACCACATCACCGACGCCCACACCGAGGAGATCGCCGCCGTGGCCGCCGCGTCCGCGGGCACGGCGCCCTGGCGGTTCGTCAACCGGCTGTCGCGGCTGGTCGTCGACCCCGAGCGGTTCCCCGACGAGCGGGAGGAGATGCTCGCGGTCGGGATGGGCGCCGTGTACACGCGCACGACGCACTGCGCCGAACTCCGTCCGCGCGGCTTCGACCCGGCGCCGCTCGTCGAGCGGTACTTCACGCCGTACGCCGACGCCGTGACCCGCGCCGTGGACGAGCGGCTCGCGGCGACCGGGCGCGCGATCATCGTGGACGTCCACTCGTACCCGACGGAAGCGCTCCCGTACGAACTCCACGGCGACGGCCCGCGCCCGCCCGTCTGCCTCGGCACGGACGCCTTCCACACGCCGCCCGCGCTGCTCGCCGCCGCCCGGCGCGCGTTCGCCGGCTTCGGCGGGGTCGGGACGGACAGTCCCTTCGCCGGGACGTACGTGCCGCTGGCGCACTACGGGCGGGATCCGCGGGTCGGCGCCCTGATGGTGGAGATCCGTCGCGACCGCTACATGACCGAGCCGGGCGGCCCCGCCGGGGCGGGCGCACGCGCCCTGGGAGTCGCCCTGGCCGCCCTGGTGGACGCCGTGACCGACGAGGTCCTCGGGACCGGCACGACCGGACCCCGGACGTGACCGGACGTAAACTGGTGCGGTGAGCACGCGCAGGTACGAGCTGGTGTTCTCCGGCGGTGCGGGCGAGGCAGGCGACGTCGTGGTCGTCGAGCGGACCGCGGCCAGCGGACCCGGCGGGCACCCCGTCTACGCCGACACGACGGGCATCATCCGCGCCGAGATCAGTGATCGCGACGAGGTGCGGGTGCTGGCCTCGGGCGGCCACCAGGAATTTCCGCAGCACGTCGTCGCCCGGCCGCTGCCCGAAGCACCGGACCCCGGAGTTCCGGACGTCGCCTAGATCCGTCTGTCCGGCACTGATCCGCGTCATCCCCGCGAGGCCCGCCCCAGGGCCCTCCGGCGGAGGAAACAGGACGGAGCCGAACAGGCCGTGGGGCGACTCCGCGGCGGGTGAGCCGAACTGGCCGTGGGGCGGCCCTGCGGCGGGCCGGGCGGGACAGGCCCTAAGCTGCCCGGATGACCAGTTTCGACCCCTCATCCGCTGCCGAGCAGACCGCCCCGCGCTATGTGCGCGTGAACATCGAGCTCATCGCCGAGATCACCGACGAGAAGGCCCTCAAGGCCGCCGCGCTCGCCCAGGTCCAGGAGGACACCTACATGGACGACGCCGAGCGCGCCGAGTCCGTGGAGGCCATCGAGATCGACCCGTCCGGCTCCCTGGCCCACTTCATCGACCCGGTGGAGCTCCTCGGCTCCGTCCCCGGCGTCGAGCTCGCCTCCGCCACCTGGGAGTCCGCGCGGACCGAGTACGACCCCGACGACGAGACCTGGGAGGAGCACGACCTGGGCTGAGCGACGCCCTGCCCGGGGCCCGACCGCGCGGTGCCCGACTCGACCGGAGCACCGCGCGCCTGGTAGGAGAACCACTGCACGTTCGTTTCGCGAGGGGGCAGCATGAGGCCGCTGGAAGCCGGTGACCCGGAGTCCGTGGGGGACGGAAGATACCGGCTGGTCGGACGGCTCGGCCAGGGTGGCATGGGCGTGGTCTATCTGGGCCGCTCCCGGTCCGGGCGGGCGGTCGCCGTCAAGGTCGTACGGCCCGAGCTGGGCACGGACCCCGAGTTCCTCCGCAGGTTCGCGCAGGAGGTCGCGGCGGCGCGGCGGGTCGGCGGCTTCCACACCGCTCCGGTGGTCGACGCGGATCCCGACGGTCGCCCGGCCTGGCTGGTGACCGCCTACGTGCCCGGGCCCACGCTGCGGACCGTCCTCGACGAGGTGGGCGCGCTGCCGGCGGACACCCTGAGCGTGCTCGCCGCCGGGCTCGCGGAGGCCCTGGAGGCCATCCACCGGGCCGGGGTGATCCACCGGGACCTGAAGCCCGCGAACATCGTCGTCGCCGAGGACGGGCCGCGGGTCATCGACTTCGGCATCGCGCGGGCCCTGGACGGCACCACGGCCCTGACCCGGACCGGGCTCCAGGTGGGCACTCCGGGCTATCTCGCTCCCGAGCAGCTCACGGGCGGCACGATCACGCCGGCCGTCGACATGTTCGCGCTCGGGGTCGTGCTGTGCCAGGCGGCGGGCGGCTCGCCGTTCGGCGAGGGCGGCTCCGCGGCCTGGCTCTACAAGGTCGTGCACGAGGAGCCGGACCTCGGCGCCGTCCCCGAGCTCCTGCGGGCGCAGGTCGCCGCGTGTCTGGCCAAGGACCCGGCGCGACGGCCGACCCCCGCGGCCTTCCTGGACGGTCTGACGATCCAGCACCCGGTCGAGGGCGGCTGGCTGCCGGACGACGCGACGGTGCTGCTCGCGACGGCGCCCGGAGACGCCACGACCGCGCTCACGCCGGAGACGGACGTGACGGACCGGCCTGCGCCGGCGGGCCGGACGGAAGAGCCGGAACAGACGCAACAGACGCAACAGACCGGGCAGACGGAGCAGGCGGACGAGGAGACCGCGCCGGAAGCCGCACCCGAGCCGGTACCCGGGCCCCGGCCCAAGCCCAACCGCGGCCCCGAGCCGGTACCCGCACCCCTGCCCGCCCCGGTACCTGAGCAGGAGCTCACGCCCAGGCCCGAGCCCGCACCCACCCCCGAGTCCCACCCGGTGACCGAGCCGGTAGCGACCCCCGGGCCCCGCCCGGTGGCCGAGCCCGAGCCGATAGCCGCGTCCGAGCCCGCACCCGAGCCCGCGCCCGTACCGGTGCCGACCGTCCCCGTCCCGGTCCCCGTTCCCGTCCCCGCGCCCGTGCCGACTCCCGTACGCCCCGAGGTCACCGTCCCCGACACCCTCGGGCCCGGCACCGGGCCCGTCGGGCCCACGGACCGCCCCGGGCCGCGCTCCCGGCAGCGCGTCGGGCTCCTGACGGCGGTCGCGGTCGCGGTGTGCGCGGCGGCGGTCGCGGGTGTCTTCATCTGGGCGCCGTGGAAGGGCGATTCCGGCGACCGGACGGGCGGCGGGGCGGGCAGTGGCGGGCCGACCGCCGGCGCCTCCCCCGGCGCGTTCCCGACGGCTCCGCTCCTCGTGCGTCAGGACGTCGCGCCCGGCTGGCCCCAGGAGTGCCACGCCGTGATCGCCGTACGGCCGGCGGCGACGGACGCGCCGCGGCAACTGGTGCGGAACGCCGCCGACGGAACCGACGGCACGTGCGACATGCTGCCCCAGTGGGCGCCGGACCGCGGGTCCTTCGCCTTCACGCGCAAGTCCGCGGACGGCGCCGCGGTGTGGACGGCGAAGGCCGACGGCAGCGGTGCGCGGCGGGTCGCCGCCATCGCCGGCGGGAGGGTGTCGTGGTCGCCGGACGGCACGCGCCTCGCCGTGCTGCGCGTCAAGGACGGCGTGCAGCAGCTGTACGAGGTGACGGTGGCCGACGGCTCGGTCCGCCGGCTCACCTACGGGGAGGGCCGGGTGGAGGATCCGGCGTGGTCCCCGGACGGGAAGCAGATCGCGATCTGCTTGGAGGTGGGGAAGGGCAACTGGCAGATCCACCTGGTGGATCCCGCCGATCCCGGGCGTGGACCGCGTCAGGTGACCCGGTTGCCGCATCCCGCTCTCGACCCGGTCTGGTCGCCGGACGGCCGGACCTTCGCGTACACCGCCGGCACGTACCAGGGCGCGACCAAGGGAGACATCCGTGTGGTCGGCTCGGACGGCACCGGCGACCGGAAGCTGGTGGCGACCGCGGAGCACGAGATGGACCCGGCGTGGTCGGCGGACGGCCGCTGGCTGGCGTTCGTGCGCGGTCCGTACGAGGAGCCGGTGATCTGGGCGGTACGGGCGGACGGCACCGGTGAGCGCCGGCTGACGACCGGTGACAAGCCCGAGGCCCACCCGGCCTGGCGCTGACGAACGGTTCGCGGACGAGGTCCGTCTGCCGCTGGTTCGGGGCGGGCGGGCGCGCGGACGGGCCGGGGCCTCGGGGACGCCGTGGCGGCAGAACGCCGTGGCGGCAGGACGCCGTGGCGGCGGTACGGGAGCAGGCGGACTGCTGCCCGTACCGCCACCGCCGGCCGTCGCCGTCGGACCCGGCGGCTCAGCTGGTGATGGAGAAGGCTTCCCCGTAGACGCTCCAGTACAGCGGCGTGTTGAGGTCGAAGTTGTTCTCGTTGAGGAAGCGGCGCTGCGCGGTGCTCACGCGGGTGGTGTCGCTGTGCGCCTCCTCCTTGCGCATCTCCTCCTCGCGCGCGTCGAGGAAGGCGTGGAGGTAGGCCTTCTCGTCGCCGCCGCGCGAGGGCGGGAGCGCCCGGGAGAGGGCGACCGCGCGGATGGAGCGGAAGCCGTCCTCGCCGTGCATCACGGCGGCGTCGTAGTAGGCGAACTGGCCGAGTGCGCGCAGGCCGTCGCTCTTCGCCTGGGAGACGGCGGGGTTGAAGTAGACCCGGTCGCGTTCCTCCTCCTGTGTCTGCTGGAACACGCTGTCCTGGGCAGCCTGGCGCCAGGCGTTCGGGAAGCCCGGGTCGAGGCCTTCGTGGGAGTCGGTGCCGTTGACCCGGCGCAGGGCGGGCAGATAGGAGGCCAGCGGGTTGCCGGGCTTCTTGGCCGTGTAGCGCTCGACCAGGTCGAGCATGTCGCCGGTGCCGGAACAGAAGCCGACGATGCCCGCCGTGTAGCCGCGGCCGTCGCCGATGTCCTCGATGTACGCGAACTGGGCGCGCCAGTCGAGGGACGAGTTCTCGAAGGTGGAGACCAGCTTCATGGCGATCTCCTTCTTGGCCGGGTCGTCGAGGCCCGTGCCCGGGGCCGGCGGCATGGTGGTGCCGCCGTAGGCCTCGACCTCCCACAGCGAGTAGCCGTACGGGGTTCCCCGCTGGGTGCCGAAGACGCGCAGGTAGCGTCCGGTGCCGTTGACGGCGAGGTCGTCGGTGCCGCCGTCGCCGGTGGTGGTGGCGTAGACCTGGCGCCAGGAGGAACCGTCGTCGGAGAGCTCGACGCGGTAGGCCTTGGCGTAGGCCGCCTCCCACTTGAGGACGACCCGCTTCACGGCGGTGCCAGCGCCGAGGTCGATCCGTATCCACTGGTTGTCGACGCCTTCGGCGCTGGCCCAGCGGGTGGTGGTGGACCCGTCGACCGCCTTGGTGCCGGTGAGCGAGCTGGTCTCGTTCGACGAGGTGGTGACGGGCCGCCCCTGTGCGAGGTTCCCGGCCGCCGCGTTGGCGGCGGGGCCGAGACCGGACAGGGCGGGCAGCAGCAGTCCGGTGACGGCGCCGACGACGAGGGCGGCGGCGCGACGACGCCGCCGCCGGAGCGCGCTGCCGGTGCTGGCGGCGCCGCCGGTGTGGGTGGTGCCGCCGGTGTCGACGGTGGGGACGGTGTTGGTGGGGGGCATCTCGCTTCACTTTCCCGGGCGGTCGCGTGTGGTGCGGCGGTCCCGTGTTCAGGCGGACGGGTTCCTGAGCGAAGAGAACAGTTAGGAAAGCTTCCTAACATGCGCAGTGAGAGTATGAGGAGCCTCGGAGCGACGCAAGAGGGTGAACGGCAAAGGGAGTTGAGCCGGACCCTCCGACCGGGCCGCCGCAAGGGCCGCCGTGGCCACCGGAACCCTCTTGACCTGCCCGTTCACGCATCGCACACTTTCCCGACCCCGGAGGGGTGGATGCTCGCCGGATCCGCCGAACGCTGGGCGCGGCGCGGCTACTGGGCTCCGGATGCGTACGGCCGTGCGGACCGCCGGGATCCAGGAGGGGCGCGGGGACACCGTTGCCCAGGCCTCTGGACGCTTCCCGTGTTGGTCGTCGACCGCCGTTTCGCCGCGGTACGGAAGGATGCCGAGGCCCGTCATGTCGCCGCTCTGGAGGCCTCGTTCGCCGAGCGCCGGTGATCATGACGGCGGGCCCGGGCGGTAGGGTCGCGGGCGGGTCGTCGCAGGAGGCGGCGGGCGTGGTGGGGGGTTGTGTGAAGCGGGCCGTTGTCATGGGCGGGAGCTACGCGGGGCTGTTCGCGGCCCGGGTGCTGAGCGACTTCGCCGAGGAGGTCGTCGTCCTCGAACCCGACGACATCGGAGCGGACGGGACCGGGTCCAGGGCCCCGCAGCGGCGGCAGTTGCACGCCCTGCTCGCGCAGGGGCACAGCCAGCTGGAGCACTGGTTTCCCGGCATCACCGCCGAATTGGTCGCGGACGGGGCCCGGATGGGCGAGGGCGACGACGTCCGCTTCTACGTCGACGGGCGGCTCAAGGCGCCCGCGGACGGGCAGCGGATGCTCGGGGCCAGCCGCCCGCTGCTGGAGGCGGGGGTGCGCCACCGGGTCGGCGCGCTTCCGAACGTGCGGATCGTGCGCGCGCAGGCCCGCGGCCTGCTCCTGGAGTCCGGGCGGGTGCGCGGTGTGACCACGGCGGAGGGCGAGGTCGTCGACGCCGGGTTCGCCGTCGACGCCATGGGCCGGTCCAGCCGGCTCGGCCACTGGCTGGAGGAAGCGGGCTGGGAGCGGGCGCCGGTCGGCCGGATGCGGGTCGACCTCGGCTACGCCACCGCCTCGTTCCGGCGCGGGGACGAACTGGGCACGACCGTCGTCGCCCACTCCATCCCCGGCCCGAAGAGCGACCACCAGCCCGGTCTCACCGAGCCCGGCGCGCTCGCGGCGGTGGAGGGCGGCCGCTGGTCGGTGGTCCTCGCCGGCTACGCGGGGCACCGCCCGGGCGCCGATCCCGCCGAGTTCCTGGCCCGGATGCGGCGGTGCGTGGAACCGCTGCGCACGGTCGCCGACGTGTGCGAGATGACCGGCGAGGTGGACACCTTCCGCTTCGCGGAGAGCGTCCGCCGCGACTACGCGCGCCTCGGCAGGCTCCCCGGCGGCCTGGCCGTCGTCGGCGACGCCCTCGCGAGCGTCAACCCCGTGTACGGGCAGGGCCTCACGCTGGCCGCCCTGGAGGCGAACTGCCTTGCCGCGCACCTGCGTTCGGGCGCCGCCTGGCACGAACCCTCGTGGGGCTACTTCCGGCGGGCGGCGGTCGTGGTCGACGCGGCCTGGCAGTTGTCGACCACCGCGGACCTCGCCCAGCCGCACGTCACGGGCCCCTACCCGCCCGGCTACCGGCTGCTGCGCTGGGCGGGCGACCGCCTGACGGAGGCCTCGGTGCTCGACTCCGTGGTCAACACCACATACACGAACGTGGTCAACCTCATCGATCACCCGCGCGCCCTCACCCGGCCCGCCCTGCTCCTGCGCGCGGCCCGGGTGCTGCTCGCCCCGGGCAGCCGGGCGTGAGACGGGCCGGGACGCCGCGCGTGCGGGTGCCGGGCGGTCCGTCGCTGCTGCTGCGGCCCTGGGCGTACGAGGACGTCGACGCGCTCGTACGGCACCACCGGGACCCGCTGATGCGGCGGTGGCTGGCGACCCGTCTGGAAGGCGAGGAGGACGCGCGGGCCTGGGTGGCGGAGCAGCACCGGGGCCGCCGGGCCGGTTCGCGCGTCGCGTTCGCGGTGGTCGAGGAGGACACGGCCGGGCCGGGCGAGCCGGTCGGCCACGTGGCGTTCACCGCCGCGGCGGGCGCGGTGCGCGTCGGCTACTGGACGGCGCCCGCGGCACGGGGCCGGGGCATCGCCTCCCTCGCGCTCGCTCCGGCCACCGCCTGGGCGGCCGGAGCTCCGGACAGCCCGTTCGCGGGCCGCCGGTTCGAGCTGGTGCACGCGCTCGGCAACGAGGCCTCCTGCCGTACGGCCCTCGCCGGCGGCTTCCCCACCGACCACACGCTGGCCGCCGACCCGCCCGCGCGTCCGCGGCCGATGCACGTGCACTCCTGGGCGGGGGCGGGGGCGCATCCGGCGCCATAGGGGTGGCGGGCTGAGGCGGCCACGGGGAGGGCGCCGGGCTCGGCAGGAACAGGAGGTCCCGGCGGGGCGCGCCGGGTGGCGCGGCCCGCCGGGACGGGTCATCAGACGCGCTGCCAGAGCGCCGGGACGTTCGGCGGCTCCCAGCCCGTCTGGGCCTGGTGGCCCTGGAGACAGCGGTAGCTCGCGCCGCCGTAGGTGACGACGTCACCGGCCGCGTAGACCGTGCCCGCCTTCCAGGTGCCGCCCGGCTCGGGTTCGCCGGGGCCGGGGCCCGGGCCCGGGTCGGAGCCGGTGGTCTTCAGCGTCAGGCCGTAGTTCTGCAGGATCGGGTTGAGCGGCTGGAAGAAGGTCGTGCCGCCGCTGGAGCAGTTGCCCGATCCGCCCGAGGTGACGCCCTGTGCCTGGCTGCCGGAGATGTACGAGCCGCCCGAGTCGCCCGGCTCGGCGCAGACCGTCGTCCGGGTCACACCGGAGATGGTCCCCTCCGGGTAGGTCACGCTGGTGTTGTGCTGCTGGATCGTGCCGCAGTGCCAGCCGGTGGTCGAGCCGGACCGGCACACGGAGGCGCCGACGGGCTGCAGCACGGAGCCGGTGACCTGCACGTTGGCGCCGCCGGAGCCCTTGACGTAGGGAGTGGCGGTCCAGTTGGTGTTGGTGGCCACCCAGGCCATGTCGTTGCCGGGGAAGACCGAGGCCTGGAAGGTGCCCTGGGCGACCTGGTTGAAGCCGGTCGTGGTCGTGCCGGCGCGCCCGCAGTGGCCCGCGGTGGCGAAGCCCTGTGTCGTGCCACGGGTGACGGGGAAGCCGACGGAGCAGCGGCCACCGCCCATGTAGTAGGCGTCGCCGCCACGGATGTCGTACAGCGGCCGGGGCGCCTGGGCGGTGCGGACCACCGTGACGAGTCCCCGCGGGACGCCCGTCGCGGCGAGCAGCCGTGCGACGGCTCCGGGGCGGGTCTCCTCGACGACGAGGCGGTTGGTGCGGACGTCGACGTAGCGGACGGGAGCGTCGGCGCCGGCCGAGCGGTCGAGCGTGTCCTTGGCACGCTCCAGGGCGGTCAGGCCGTGGGGCACCAGGAGGGCCCGGGCGCCCGCGGCCCGTATCGCGGGCAGGTCGGCGGCGCGGGTGGTGGCCACGGTGAGCGTGGCGGACTCGGGCCCGTCCACCCAGGCGCCGGCGAACGCGTCGCCGAGGCCCTGGCGGACGCGGGCGGCGGTGGCGCCGGCCTCGGCCTCGTGGGCGAGCCGGCTGAGCGCCTGGGCACGGTTCAGGCCCAGGTCCCGGCTCATGGCCTGGAGCAGCTCGGGCGGTGCGGCGTACGCGCCGAGCGTGTCCGAAGCGGTGCGGACGGCCGGCCCGGCGGAAGCCGAACCGCCGGCCGTGCCGGCGGCGGGCGAGGCGGCGGTGGGCGCCGCGGCGGTGGCGGGCGCGGCCTGGAGGGCGGCTAGGGCCAGTCCGGCGGCGGCCAGCACGGTGCCGGCCGTGCGGACGGAGCGTCGGAGCATGCGGATCTCCTCGGTTTCGTGGGGGAACTGCCGAAACCGTAGAAATCCCGTCGGCCGGGCGGGAGTTGTCAGTCCGCCCCTGTCATCGCGTTATGGCCCCTGCCCGCCGGCCGCCGGCGCCGGGAGACGCGCCGCGCTGCGCGACAGGGCGTCCGCGTGGGCCGCGCGGGCGTGGGCGAGGACCTCGGGCGCGTGGCTCGCGGCGCGCCCTTCCGGGTGCCAGCCCAGCAGGTGACGCCAGATCAGCGGGTTGCCGACGAGGGGTCTGGTGACGAGTCCTGGCGTGGCGGGGAAGGTGGCCCGGCACAGTCCGACGGCCCGCCCCACCTGTACCAGATGGACGCAGGAGGCGGTGTCCGTCTCGTACACGCAGACCGGCGTGAAGCCGGACCGCACGCACGCGGCGGCGAAACAGTCGCCGAAGCAGCCGTCGCCGGGCACGTCGGTCCACGCCTCCGCGGCGAGTTCGGAAAGGTCGATCTCGGAGCGGGACGCGAGCGGATGGCCGACGGCGAGCATCACGTGGACGGGGTCGCGCGCCACCTCCGTCCAGGCGAGCCGCCCGGCCTCGGGCGGACTGCTCTCGCCGCAGACCCCCACGAGGGCGAAGTCGAGCCGCCCGGCGGCGACCCCTCCGGCGATGTCCCGTTCCGACCAGGAGGTGTACGTGGTGACCGGGGCCTCCCGGCCCGTGCGGGCCAACCGGTCGACCAGGCCGCCGAGCAGCGGCCCGTGAGTACCGCCGAGCCGGTGGCCGGCCGCGCCCTCGCGAGCGAAACGGACGGCCTCCTCCTGGAGCTCGCACACGGCGGGCAGGACGACCCGGGCCCGGTCCAGGACGAGGTCGCCGAGGGCGGTGGCCCGTACGCCGTCCCTGCCGCGCTCGAACAGCGCTCCGCCCAGGGCCCGTTCGATGCGCTTGAGCTGGGCGCTGAGCGCGGGCTGGGCGAGCCCGAGCGCGGTCGCGGCCCGGGTGAGGCTGCCGGCGTCCGCGATGGCCCGGATCGTCTTGAGGTGCCTCAACTCCAAGTCCATGCACCGAGCTTGCCGCCCATCACCCCGAAAGGTCCAGACCAGCGCGGCAACGGGTCGGGCACGTGACCGGGCCGACCGGCCGGAGGGGGGAGGCGGAGGGGCGAGGCGGAGGCGGGGGTCGGAGGGACGAAGGGAGGGGCGCGACGGAGGACGAGGCGAGGCGAGGCGAGGGGCGAGACGGAGGGGGCAAGGGGGGAAGGGCGAGGCGGTGGACACACCGTCCGGCAGGGGCGAGTTCGTTGCGGGCCGGTCCGGGGGCGGCGAGGATGACGGACATGCGGAACATCGTGGTCGTCGACGCCCCGTCCAACCTCGGCCTCCGGCCGCCGGCGCCCGGCACCGTGCCCGGTTGCTACAAGCTGGCCGGCGCGCTCCGCGAGAACGGCATCGTGCGGCGGCTCGGGGCCTTCGAGGGCGGGGTGGTGGTGCCGCCGCGCTACGACCGGGGCGACTGGCGGGAGGGCGACGGCGTCTTCAACGCCGCCGCCCTCGCCTCGTACACCGTCAGGCTCGCGGACCGCGTCCAGCACCACGTGGCCGCCGGGGACTTCGCCCTCGTCCTCGGCGGCGACTGCTCCATCCAGCTCGGCGCCGCGCTCGCGCTGCGCCGGCTCGGCCGCTACGGCCTCGTGTCGGTCGACGCCTCTCCCGACTTCCGCAATCCCGACAACTCCGAGCGGATCGGCGCCGCCGGCGGCGAGGAACTCGCCCTCGCGACCGGCCGCGGCCAGGCCGATCTCACCGACCTGGAGGGACTGCGGCCCTATCTGCGGGACGAGGACGTACGGGTCTTCGGCACCCGTGACGGCTACCGCGACGATCCGCAGCTCGTCCAGCTGCGTGAGCTCAAGATCCCCGTCGTGACCGTCGCGGACCTGCGGGAATGGGGTGCGGCCGAGCTCGGTGCGGCGACCGCGGTCAGCCTGGAGACGCCGGCCCTGGACGGTTTCTGGGTGCATCTGGACGCCGATGTGCTGGACCCGGAGGTCATGCCGGCGGTCGACAGCCCCGATCCCGGCGGCCTGATGCCGGACGAGGTGACCGCGCTGCTACGGCCCCTCGTCCGCTCCCCGCGCTGCGTAGGCCTCAACGTCACGATCTACGACCCCGATCTCGATCCCGACGGGACCGCGGGCGCGCTCCTCACCGATCTCGTCGTCGCGGCCCTCGCCGGGGCCTGAACCCGCCCCGGTGCCGGTCCGCGCCCGCCGGATCCGTTCCAGGAGGTGCTCGGCGTCGGGACGCACGGCGGCCCGGCGGGGCGCCCAGTCCTCCGCGGCCCGCCCCGTGTACACGTCCCGGGCGTGGGCCAGCGCCGACCGGCGGTCGGGCGGCAGGCGGTCAAGGGCCCACGCGGCGGCATCGTCCTTCGACCGGATCCGCCCGGTCTCCAGGGTGGTCCAGATCCGGGCGAGGGTGAGCAGCACGTTGCGGGTGTCGGCGTCGATGTCGGCCATGAGGTCGGGGACGCCCGCGACGATCGCCCTCCGCACGTCCGCGGCGGGCACCGGATCGATGAGCTCGGCGGGCGGTGGTCCGAAGAACGGGGCGTCGCCGGCCCGGGCCATCGCGAGCAGCGGGGCCAGGTCCGGCATGGGCTGCGCCCGGGGCAGTTCGCCGCGCTCGTACTCCCCGCGCAGCCACTCCCCGTAGAGGTAGTCGCAGACGGGCGGGTAGCGCCAGGGCCGGATCTGCTCGGCGACGACCACGATCAGCTCGACGGGCCGGGCGGGACCACCACGGGCGCGGCTGCCGGACAGTTCGCGCAGGCCGTCCGTCAGCTCCCGCCGCTCGTCGGGCCCGAGCCCGCGGTCGGCGACGACGAGGACGTCGACGTCGCTGTGCGGCCGCAGCCCGCCGAGCACGGCCGAGCCGTGCGCGTACGCGCCGAGGGCCCGCTCTCCGAGGACGGCGCGGACGAGCCGGACGACGGCGTCGGTCTGGGCGGTGGCCAACGGACCTCCTGAACACTGGGACTTGGGCCGGGCGAGCGTACCGGGACGCTTGACCGGCTCGCACGGCGTTTTCGCGGCGGCGGGCGGCCGACGGCCGGGCGGCGCGCTCCATCCCGCCCGTCCGTGTCCTTGAGGAGGCGGGCGCGCTGCCGCCCGGCCCGAGGGGAAGCTGTCGGCAGCCCCGTGAGCGCGGGCAGCGCCGTGCGCGCGCCGGCAGGCCCCGCCCCCGGAGCAGGGGGCGGGGCCGGCCGGCGTGGGGTGTCAGCCCTGGCGGGCCTTGACGCGCGGGTCCTTCTTGTTGAGGACGTACGTCCGGCCACGGCGGCGGACCACCTGGGAGCCGGGGCGCGCCTTCAGGGCGCGCAGGGAGTTGCGTACCTTCATCGTGGCGTCTCGCTCTCTCGTCCGACCGCTCGCGGTCAGCGTTCCTCGCGGAAGTCGACGTGTGTCCCGAGTACCGGGTCGTACTTGCGCAGGACGAGGCGGTCGGGGTCGTTCTGGCGGTTCTTGCGGGTCACGTAGGTGACGCCGGTGCCGGCCGTGGACCGGAGGGTGACCACGGGGCGCTGGGTGGTGCGTGGCATGGGTGCTCCTTCCGGCTGCCGCCGTCGAGCTCGTTTGACTCGGGCATGTCAGCCTCGCCCTGTGCAACGCCGTCACCCCCGGCCGCATTCCCGCGAGGGCGACCGCCTACGGTGGCCCGGTGAGTGATCACCTGCCCGCCGACGTGGCCACCGCCCTCGACGTCGTCACGCTCGGCCTCGCCCTGTGATGCTTCGCCCGCCCCCGCCCTCGCAGGATCAGCGGTCACACCGACCGCTCCGCAGCGGATAAGGTGCCGGGCGAACAACCGGGATCCTTAGTTCCGCACGGGGAGAAAGAATTGATGAGTGGTCAGCAGCCGGGCAGCGCCGGCGCGTCAGCGGTCTTCCAGCCGCTTGAGGGCGACGACCCGACGACCGTCGCCGGCTACCGGCTGGCCGCCCGGCTCGGAGCCGGCGGCATGGGCAAGGTGTACCTGTCGTACACGCCCGGCGGGCGGCCCGTCGCCATCAAGGTGATCAGGCCCGAGTTCGGCGAGGACGCCGAGTTCCGTCGCCGTTTCGCCCAGGAGGTCCGCTCGGCACAGCGTGTGCAGGGCCTGTTCACCGCGCCCGTCATCGACGCCGACGCCGAGGGCACACGGCCCTGGCTGGCCACCGCGTACGTCCCGGGACCCTCGCTCGCCGACGCCGTCGTCGCGCACGGAGCCCTGCCCGTCGAGACCGTGCTGCTGCTGGTCGCGGGCATGGCCGAGGCACTGCAGGTGATCCACGGCGCGGGCCTCGTGCACCGCGACCTCAAGCCGTCCAACGTACTGCTCGCCTCCGACGGCCCCCGCGTCATCGACTTCGGCATCGCGCACGCCGCCGACGCGACCTCGCTCACCGGCAGCGGCGTCACCATCGGCACGCCCTCCTTCATGGCCCCGGAGCAGGCGGCCGGGCGCCGGGTCACCCCGGCCACGGACGTCTTCGCGCTCGGGCAGGTCGCCGTGTACGCGGCGACGGGCGTGCCCGCTTTCGGCGAGGGCACCTCGCACGGGGTGCTGTACCGGATCGTGCACGAGCAGCCGGAGCTCGGCGCGGTGCCGGAGCGGCTGAGCGCGCTCGTCACGCGCTGCCTCGCGAAGGATCCCGAGGCCCGACCGACCGTCGCCGAGGTGATCCGGCTCTGCCAGGAGGCCAACGCGGCGACCGTGCTGCGCCGGCCCGAGGACTGGCTGCCGGGGGCCGTCTCCGCGGAGATCACGGCCCGCACGGCCACCCCCGCACCGGCTCCCGCGCCCGCCGCCGCTCCCGCTCCCCTGCCGACGCCCGCGCCCGCCGCTCCGGCGCAGCCCCCGGCCCATCCGCCGACGGCGCCGGCCGGGCCTCCGGCGGGCTACGCGCCGACCGCTCCTGCGGGGCCGGTACCGGGCCACTCCCCCACGGCGCCCGCTCCGGTGACGCCCGCTCCGGCCGGACCGCCGGCAGCCGCACCGTCCGTCCCGACGCCTCCGCCGCACGCAGGGCACGCCTACGCGCCGACGCAGGGCCCGGCTCCGGCCCCGTACCCGGGCAGCGGCGCCTACCCGACCGCGCCGGCGTATCCGACGCCGTACCCGAACGCTCCCTATCCGAACGCGCCCTACCCGAACGCGCCGCACCCCGGCGGCCGGCCTCCGGCGGCCCGCCAGAGCCCGGTCAAGCGGACGCTGCTGGTGGGCCTCGCCGCCGCGCTGGTCTTCGGGGTGGGCGGCGCCGCCACCGCGTACGTCCTGACGAAGGACGACGACAAGAACAACTCGGCGAGCGGCAACGGCAAGCCCGGCGAGCGGACCGGGACGGGCGGGTCGTCCGACGCCTCCTCCTCCGACGACACGGGCGGTGGCACGACGCCGTCCGGGAAGCCTTCCGCCAAGGCCGAGCCGAAGCCCGCCGAGTTCAAGAACATCAACCTGACGGCCGGGTACCACCTGACCCTGGGCGACCAGGTCGTACGGCCCCAGGACGGCGAGGACGGCGGTTACGAGCTCTCCTACGACACCGGCGGATACCTCGACGCCGAGAGCACCGGGGGCAACCTGGTACTGCTCGACCCGGGCCAGGAGGCCACCCTGGCCGCGTGCCGGGCGGACACCCGGTTCACGCGCGAGGTGTACGTGAACAAGCTGTCGCCCGGGCGGCAGATCTGCGTCACCACCGGGACGGGCCACATGGGTCTGGTCACGGTCAAGGCGTTCTCGCCGGAGGAGTCGCCCAGCACGTACATCACGCTGGACGTGACGGTCTGGCGCAACGGAGCCCTCTAGCACGGAGCCCTGTATGTAGTACGGAGCCCCCCGTAGCGCGGCGCCCTGTGGCACGGAGCCCCCGTAGCGCGGCACCCAATGGCACGCGCCCGCAGAACGGCATCTGTCGCACCGGAGTCACCGGTTCAGGGCCGTGAGTTCTCCCCGCCCGTCCCGTCGCCCGCCCCACCGCCCGCCCGTCGGCCATGCGCCGGGGCGGGCGGCGGCGTCTTCGGCGGGGGGCGCGGTGGTGCCGAGGACGGCGCCCCGGCCGGCCCGGTCTCGTGGCGGGCGGAGCCGGTCGACACGTCCGGCAGCAGCCTCACCCAGACCCAAATCGACGCGTACGCCACGCACTCCACCCCCTTGGTCGCCGACCTTCCCTGTCATTCCTCTTCGAATGATAGATTAGGGAAGGTAAGGGAAGGACAGGGAAGGTCGAGTGTGACGTGAACGCGGCGCAGCAGTACTACACGGTCGAGCAGATCGCCGATCTGCTCGACCTGCACGTGAAGACCGTCCGGGGCTACGTCCGGGACGGACGGCTGCCGGCGACGCGGGTCGGGCGGCAGTACCGGATCAGCCGGGAGGACCTGGAGGCCTTCACGGGAACGCCCGTCGCTCCCGCCCCCGCTCCTCGGGGGCCGCGTGCCGACGTGTCGAGCATCGTGCAGGTCGACGGCGTGGACCGGCACACCGCCGACCGGCTCGCCAACGCCGTCATGGCCACGGTCCTCGGGCGGCACGGCGACACGGGCCCGGACTCGGGCGGCCGGCTGCGCGTGGAGACCGTCTTCGACGAGGACCGGGACTCGCTGAAGTTCGTGGTCCTCGGCGATCTCGACACCACCGCCGACCTGCTCAAGGTTCTCGACGCACTGATCGGAGGCACACAGTGAACACCCTTCGGGACTTCCACGGCACGCCCGTCTTCCTCTGCCCGGCCGAGGGCCCGCTCCTGCTCGGGGAGCGCGAGGCGATCGACGTGATCGGCGAGGGTTCGCACGCCGGGGCGAGCTGGGTCGCGGTACCGGTCGAGAGGCTCCCGGACGACTTCTTCCGGCTGCGCACCCGGGTGGCCGGGGACATCGTCCAGAAGTTCGCCAACTACCGGCTCGGGCTCGCCGTCGTGGGCGACATCTCCCGGCACCTGGAGGACAGTCCCGCGCTGCGGGACTTCGTCCGGGAGTCCAACCGGGGCACCCAGCTCTGGTTCGTACCGGACACGGCCGCCCTCGCGGAGCGGCTCACTCCGGTCCGCTGAGGCCGGGCCCGGTGAGCTCCGGCACGCCGAACTCCATCGCGGCGAGCCGGTCCGGCTCGGCCACGACCTCGATCCGGGTGATCAGCCCGTCCTCCACCGTGAAGGCGAGCACCAGCCGCAGCCTGCCCTGCGGCGCCATCGCCAGGGCGAACTGCCCGTCGACGAGGGCCAGACCGGTGTAGCGGGCCCGGCCCATCGCCGCCATGGCGCCCTGGGCCACGGCCCGGCCGCCGGCGACGACGACCGGTTCGGGCGTGGGGACGACCATCCGGTCGGCGTGCAGCACGACGTCGGGGTGGAGCAGCGACAGCAGCGCCGCGAAGTCCCCGCCGCGGGTGGCCGCGAGGAACGCCTCGACGACCTGCCGCCGCCGGGCCGCCTCCGCCCGGGCCGCACCAGCCACGCCGGCCGCATCGGCGGCTTCGGCGGTTCCGTTGATTCCGGTGGTTCCGGCGGCGGGCGTCGCGGCCGAGCCGCCCTTCACGCGGCGCCGGGCGCGGCTCGCGAGCTGCCTCACGGCGGCCGGGGTCCGCTCCAGCATCGGGGCGATATCCTCGAAGGGCACGGCGAACATGTCGTGCAGCACGAAGGCCAGCCGCTCGGCGGGCGCGAGGGTGTCGAGGACGACGAGGAGGGCCACGCCCACGGAGTCGGCCATGACGGCCTCCTCCTCGGGATCGCGCCCGGGCTGGTCGACGTCCGGCTCACCGAGACGGTCGTCGAGGGAGTCCTCGCGGCGCCGTTCGCGGGACCTGAGCATGTTGAGGCAGACCCGGGAGACGACGGTGGTGAGCCAGCCGCCGAGGTTCTCGACGCCCGCGATGCCGGCGGCGTCCGCGCGCAGCCAGGCCTCCTGGAGGGCGTCGTCCGCCTCGGCGAGCGAGCCGAGCATGCGGTAGGCGACCGCCCGCAGGTGCGGCCGGTCCCGCTCGAAGCGTTCCGTCAGCAGCGCGCCGTCGTCCTTCGCCCGCATGTCCTGCCGCTCCCCCGGTCGCCCCTCCTGCGTGAACGCCTCATCCAAGCACGGGCATTCAGCCCTTCGGGACCGGGGTGCCCTGGTGGTAGTACAGGCGCCAGCCGGCGTCGCCGTCCCCCTTGCGCCACAGGGAGCTGCGGCGCGCCCGGCGGCCGCCGAAGTCCGTCTCGTACGTGAGGTGGACGAGGCCGGGCGCGAGGAGCACGCCGCGCAGGGCGGAAGTCTCGAAACGCGGCCCCTCCTTCGCGGCGCCGTCCAGCTCGGGCAGGGCGGCCAGCATCTCCTCGTACGTCCAGCGCCGTCCCGAGGCGCCGACCTCGACGAACTCGGGGTCGAACAGCCGGGCGGCCTCGTCGGCGGAGGCGCGGACGGCGGGGTCCAGGAGGCGCAGTTCGCCGTCCACGGCCGCGGCGATCGCGGCCCGCTCCTCGGCGGTCCCGCCGCCGTACTCGCCGGTGTCGTTCGTGTCGATCATGGGCGCATCCTCTCCCGGCGCCGGCCCCGCGGCAAGGAATTTCCGTACCGACGGGTAGGCGCGCGGCCCGCCTTGCTATACGGTCCGTCCAACAGCTTGCTAGACACCGCGTCTAACAAGACTCCGTTCCCGCCCTCCGAGGTCCTCAAGGAGCCCGCACCATGGCAAGCAGCACCGTCCAGCCGGCGGACCAGGCCCCGCAGCCCGAACGCGAGGCGGCCCGGCGGCTGCTCGACTCGTCCGCCAAGCTCTCCTACGATCCCGCCACCGAGGTCGACTGGGACACCCCGCTCGACGAGGACTTCCACGGGATGAGCCCCGAGTGGTGCTCGCTGTACGGCACCCGCTACTGGCAGGAACTGACCGAGGCACAGCGCAAGGAGCTGACCCGGCAGGAGTCCGCGTCGGTGGCCAGCACCGGCATCTGGTTCGAGATGATCCTCCAGCAGATGGTGCTGCGCGACATGTACGCCAAGGACCCGACCGACCCGCGCTTCCAGTGGGCCCTGACCGAGATCGCCGACGAGTGCCGGCACTCGATCATGTTCGGGCGCGGTGCCGCCAAGCTCGGTGCCCCGGCCTACCGCCCGCCGCGCTTCGTGCTCGAACTCGGCCGGGCGTTCAAGACGCTGGCGGTCGGCGAGGCCGCGTACGCGTCGATCCTCGTGGCCGAGGAGGTGCTCGACGTCATGCAGCGCGACTGGATGCGCGACGAGCGGGTGGTCCCCTTCGTCCGGACCATCAACAACATCCATGTCGTCGAGGAGTCGCGGCACATGAAGTTCGCCCGCGAGGAGACCCGCGCCCGGCTGCGCGGGGCCGGCCGGCTGCGGCGGCAGGTCCAGGCCCTGGTCGTCTCGATCGCCTCGTACTTCATCGTCACCAGCATGGTGAACCGCGAGGTGTACGCGAACGCCGGACTCGACACCGAGCGGGCGCTCGCCGAGGCCCGGGCCAACGAGCACCACAAGTCGCTGATGCGGTCGAGCTGTTCGGGCCTGATGGAGTTCCTGGCCTCCGCCGGGCTGCTCACCCGCCCGGCGGTGGCGGTCTACCGCCGCGCCCACCTCATCTGAGCCGTATCCGCACCGGAGCCCCGCGAGCTGACGACACCATGACCTACGCGATCACCCAGACCTGCTGCAACGACGCCACCTGTGTCGCCGTCTGCCCCGTCAACTGCATCCACCCGACGCCCGACGAGCCGGACTTCGGCCGCACCGAGATGCTCTACATCGACCCCCGGTCGTGCATCGACTGCGGTGCCTGCGCCGACGCCTGCCCGGTCGACGCGATCTTCCCGGCGGACGCGCTGACCGCCGGCCAGAAGGAGTACGCGGCGGTGAACGCGGCCTTCTACGAGGACCGCGCGCCGCGCCCCGCGCGCGAGGGCGGGCCCCTCTTCCACGCGTGGGACGCGCCGTCCTTCCCGCGCACCCTGCCCTCCGACTTCGCGCCGCTCCGGGTCGCCGTCGTCGGCACCGGCCCGGCCGGCATGTACGCCGCCGAGGACCTGCTGCTGCACACCAGCGCCGAGGTCACCCTGGTCGACCGGCTGCCGGTGGCGGGCGGACTGGTCCGCTACGGCGTGGCCCCCGACCACCCCGCGACCAAGCGGATCGGCGACACCTTCGCCCGGTTCCACACCCACCCGCGGGTGCGGATGTACCTCGGCGTCGACGTCGGTACGGACATTACGGCGGAGGAACTGGCCGCGCACCACGACGCCGTCGTCTACGCCGTAGGGGCGGCGGGCGACCGCCGGCTCGGCATCCCGGGCGAGGAGCGCGCCGGCAGCATCCCGGCGACGTCCTTCGTCGCCTGGTACAACGCGCACCCTGAGGTCGCGCCCGACGCGATCGACCTGTCGGACGTCGAGCGGGTGGTGGTGGTCGGCGCGGGCAACGTCGCCCTGGACGTGGCCCGCCTCCTCGTCACGGATCCCGAGACTCTGGCCGGCACGGACATCGCCGACCACGCGCTCGCCGCGCTGCGGGCCTCCGCCGTACGCGAGGTGGTGCTGCTCGCGCGGCGCGGACCCGAGGACGTCTCCTGTACCGCGCCCGAACTGCTCGCCCTGGGACGGCTCCCCGGCGTCCGCCTGGTCGTGGACGACCACGACCCGCGCACATGGGCCGCCGTGGATGCGGCCGGGCCCCGGGACAAGGCGGCGCTGCTGCGCGGCGCGGTCCGCGAGCGGGTGGACTGGAGCCGGGCACCCGGCCCGGAGCGGCGCATCGTGTTCCGCTTCCACTCCGCACCCGAGGAGATCCTGGACGGGGCGGTGCGCGTGACGGGTGGCGCCGGGGCCGGACCGGTGGAGGTCGGGGCGGGCATGGTGCTGCGGGCGGTCGGCTATCGCGGACTGCCGGTCGCGGGACTGCCGTACGACGAGGCCACCGGCACGGTCCCGCACGACGGCGGACGCGTCGAGGGCCGGCCGGGCACCTACGTGGTCGGCTGGATCAAGCGGGGCCCCTCCGGCGGCATCGGCGCCAACCGCACCTGCGCGGCGGAGACCGTGGGCACGCTCCTGGCCGACGCGGTCGACGGCGCCCTGCCGGTGCCGGCCGGAACGGCGCGGGCCTTCGACCGGCTGGCCCGCGGCCGGGCCCGGCACGTGGTCGACGCGCGCGGGCTCGCCGCGATCGAGCGCGCCGAGCGGTCGCGCGGCGAGGAGTCGGGGCGGCCCCGGGTCAAGCTCGGGACCGTGCCGGAACTGCTCGCCGCGGCACGGGGACGCCGCCGGGCGGCGCGCTGAGCCGACGGAGCCCGGGCCTCGTCGGCGGGCCCCCGGCGTGGCAGCCGAGCCGGGGTGGATGATCCCGATATGAGTGCGAGGCATGAGTGAGAAATCAGCTGTTGTCGTAGGGGTCGACGGTTCCGAGCACAGTCTGCGAGCCCTGGAGTGGGCGCTGGCGACCGCGCGGAGCCTGGAGGCCCCGCTGACGGTCGCCCACGTCCGCTCGGAGGCGCTGCAGCTCGGCAGCGCGCGGATCGAGTCGCTCGGCCCGGCCCCGGAGCTTCCCGACACCGTCGTGGACGCCCTCGCCGCCGAGGTCGGGCCCCGGGCCGAGGGCGTCGACGTGCGGTACGCCTCGCTCGACGGCTCGGTGGTCGACGCCCTGGTGGAGGCGGCGAGGGGCGCCCGGCTCCTGGTGGTCGGTTCGCGCGGGCGGGGCGGCTTCGCGAGCCTCCTCGTCGGGTCGAACAGCCGGGCCCTGGCGGCCTCCGCGCCCTGCCCGGTGGTCGTCGTGCCGCACGAGGCGCGGGCCGCGTCCCTGGAAGGCGGCGCGGCGGCGGGCCGGGTCCTGCTGGGGCTGCACGTCGAGGAGACCGCCGACGAGGTCGTGGACTTCGCCTTCGAGGCGGCCCGGCGGCGGAAGGTGCCGCTGGAGGTGGTGACCGCCTACCCGGTGCCGCCCTCCCCCGCGCTGCTGATCGGCGCGCCCGCGCCCGCGCTCCAGGTGCCGCCGCCGCTGCCGGACGAGATGCCGGAGCTGGTGGACACCACGACCCGGCGGCAGGAGGAGCGACTGCGGCCGTTCGCCGAGCGCTATCCGGAGGTCGAGGTGGTCCCGGCGGTCACGCCCGCCGACGCGGCCGGGCGGCTGGTCGAGGACTCGGCCGAGGCCGGACTGCTCGTCGTGGGGCGTCATCGCCGGCACCGGGTCGAGACGCTGCTCGTGGGCTCGGTCGCGCACGCGGTCCTGCACCACGCCGCCTGCCCGGTCGCGGTGGTGCCGCCCGCGTCGAGGCACTGAGCGGACGGAAATGCCTCCGTTTCACCTCTTCGGGTGATGGCGGATGTGGAGAAACGTGTCTGCCTCCGTAAGGGCCGCGAACCTCGATGCACGGGGACCGATCCAGTGGAGCGTGTCCATGCATCTGATCCGACGCGGCGATCCGCACCTCGCCGTCCGGTCGAGCGAAGGCCTGACCACGGTCGAGCTGTACGGAGAGCTCGACCTGGTGCTGGTGCAGCGCGTCCGGCCCGAACTCGACGTGCTGGCCCGCGAGGCGCCCGCACTCACCGTCGACCTGCGCCACGTCACGTTCTGCGACGCGTCGGGGCTCGGCCTCCTGGTCCGCTGTGCGCAGCGCGTCCAGGACCGGGGCGCGGCCTGGCGGCTCGTCTGCGACCAGCCGATGATCCTGCGGCTCGTCCGGCTCGCCGCTCTGGACGACGTGCTGCGGCCGTCGCCGCCCGCACCGCCGGCCGACGAGGGACCGCCGGCACCGCACCCGAGCCTGCCCGGGCGGCTACCGGTGTGAGGGCCGGTGCGGCCGGCCGGCACGATCGGCGAGGCGAGACACCCCCTGACGCGTCCCGCCGGACCGCGGGCGCCGGCCCCGTCGACGGTCCGACGGGGCCGGTGCAGTCCTCCGGGCCGTACTACGGGGCCGGTGACAGTCCTCCGGGGCCGTACGACAGGACCGGTGACAGTCCACCGGGCCGTACGACAGGACCGGTGACAGTCCTCCGGGGCCGTACGACAGGACCGGTGGCAATCCTCCGGGGCCGTACGACAGGGCCGGTGGCAGTCCTCCGGGCGGGCGTCCGCACCCGCGGTGTCGTGCTCAGGCCGGCAGCAGTTCGCCCGCGCCGCCGTGCTCCAGGGTCTGGCCGGGGAAGCCCGCCGCCGGGAGGCCGGCCGGCGGACGCATGCCCGGGAGGCGGAGCTCGATGATGCCGCGGACGGCCGGCCACTCCTCGTCGAGGACGGAGTAGAACGCGGTGTCGCGGACCACGCCGTCCAGACCGCGGGAGTGGGCCCGGCGCACCCCTTCACAGGTCGCGCCCAGGCGCTCGATCGCGACGCGGGAGCGGGTGTTGCGGGCGTCGGCCCGCATGGAGATCCGGCGCACGCCCCAGGACTCGAAGGCGTGGCGCAGCATGAGGTACTTCGCCTCGGTGTTGACGCCGGTGCCGCGGGCCTCGCTGGAGATCCAGGTGTTGCCGATCTCCGCGGCGTCGGGGACCGAGGTCAGCGGGTCGCCGTTGGGCACCCCGGTGACCGGCGGCCAGATGACGGGTCCGCGCCAGTAGTCGAGTTCCAGGAAGCGGGTGGAGCCGAGGACCCGGCCGGTATGGGGGTCGACCATGGCGAAGGGCAGGGCCCGGCCGGCCGCCTGTTCGGCGAGGGCGCGGGCGATGTAGTCGCAAGAGGCGTCAAGGCCGTGGGGCACGGAGGTGTAGGCATAGGCCGCACGATCCAGTGCGCCCGCCCAGGCGATGCCCTCGGCGTGGCGCATGGCCAGCGGTTCCAGGCGCACGGTGCGCCCGGGCAGGACTACAGGTACTGGCACGGGACCTCGGGTCTTTCACGGGCAGGGGTCATCGCACGCCGGATCGCGGCGACGATGAAAGGGAGGGGTTCCCGCCCGTTGCCGACCGCTTCGCCCAAGGGGAAAAGGGCAAGTGAAACGGTTCGCCATCGGTGGCGGGAGGAACAGTATGCAGCCCCGACGGCCCCGAGAACAGAACCCCACACGAACCCGCGCGCACAGCTGAGTGAATGTCCGGTTTACCCCATCCCCCGTTCGGCCCAGCAGGGCCCGGAAGGGCCCCGGCCAGGGCCTTTCCGCCGCCCCCGCCGAGGGTTCCCGGCGCAGGGCCCGGAGAGGCCCGGGCAAGGCTCTAGGAAGCGGCTTCCGCGCAGGCCGGGTGGCCCCAGCCGTCGGGGTTCTTGGTGATGGTCTCGCCCTTGCCATACGGCTGTCCGCAGCGGCAGCGCCCGGGGAACCTGGCCTTGAGCGAGGGAGCGGTGGAACCGGAGCGCGCCCCGGCGCGCGCGGGGCGGGAGGCGCCGGTCGCCTTGCGGGGCCGCTTGGCGGCGGCGGGGCGGGCGGAGGCGGGCTCCGGCGGGGGCAGCGGGGAACCCGCGGCGGAGCCGGCGGGCTGCTGGCTGCGGGCGGTGTGGCTGGCCGCGCGGTCGGCGGCGTCGTTCAGCGGGTCGCCGTCGACCTGGTGGGCGGGGGTGTAGACGAACTCCACGCGCCGGTCGGCGAGCAGTTCGTCGATGCGCACCACCAGCTCCTTGTTGGCGACGGGCGTGCCGGCCGACGTCTTCCAGCCCTTGCGGCGCCAGCCCGGCAGCCAGGTGGTGACGGCCTTCATCGCGTACTGCGAGTCCATCCGCACCTCGGCGGGCACGGCGGGGTCCAGGCGCTCCAAGAGGCGGAGGAGGGCCGTGAGTTCGGCCACGTTGTTGGTCGCGGTGCCGAGCGGCCCGGCCTCCCAGTGGGCGATCTCGCCCGCCTCGGTCCCGATGACCCAGGCCCAGGCGGCCGGCCCGGGGTTCCCCTTGGACGCGCCGTCGCACGCCGCGATGATCTTCTCTGTCATCCTTCGATCCTGACATGCGCCGGGACCGGTCACGGACCACCCCGCACGGCTCCGAGCCGCGCCACCTCGGCCTCGAGCACGTCCCTGCCGATGGCCTCGGCACGGGTCGAGGGCACGGTGCAGGCGTACGCCCCGGCCACGCTTCCGTACAGGGCGCAGGTCCGGGCGGGTGCGCCGGCGAGCCAGGCGTGGAGGAACCCGGCGGCGAAGGCGTCGCCGGCACCGTTGCTGTCGACGACCGGGGCGGCCGGGGCGACGGCGGGCACGTGGACGGGCTCGTCGTCGGCGCGGGTGAGCAGGTGGGCGCCGGCGGCACCGGCGGTGGCGACGGCCACGGAGGCCCGGCCGCCGGCGAGGATGTCGCGCAGGGTGCGGGCGGGGTCGTCGAGGGCGGCGGCGGAGACGAAGACGAGGTCGGCGCCGAGCGCGAAGGACCGGTGATAGGCCGCCTCGCCGTCCCAGTCGTGCAGATCGGTCGAGACCGTCACGCCGGCGGCGCGCAGCTCGGGCAGGGTGTGCGCGCAGGGCTGGGTGAGCGAGACGTGGACGTGCCGGCTACGGGCGGCGAGGGCGCGCACGGTGTCCGGAGGGAGCCGGTCGTCGTCGTGGCCGCGGGTGGCGTCGTAGAGGGAGAGCCGGCGCCCGTCGGGTCCGACGAGGTTGACCGCGCGCTTCGTTCCCGTGGCCTGCCGCACCTCGGTGAAGGGGATGCCCTGTTCGCGGTGGAAGGCGCGGACCAGGTCGCCCTCGGGGTCCGCGCCGAGCATGTCGAGGTGGTGGACGCGCCTCCCGAGCCGGTGCAGGCCGAGGGCGACGAAGTCCCCGGTCTGCCCGGCCCGGGTCACGATCCCGGTGCCGATCATGTGGCTGTCGGCGAGCGGCAGGGGCAGCTCGGGGACGTAGACGATGGTGTCGACGCCGGCTCCGCCGAGGACGAGGACGTCGATGTCGGTGTCGGTGGGGGTGGCGGAGCCGGCGTCGAGGACCGGGGCGGAGGCGGTGGGGGCGGGGTCGCCGGCCGTGGCGGTGTCGGTGCTCATGCCGGGCAGTCAAACAGCGCCCCAAGGCACCCCGCAAGATCTTGCAAGAATTTTCCGCAAGGGCGGGCGGCGAGAGGAGCGGGCCGGGTCAGCGGCCCAGTTCGCCGTCCAGCCACTGCAGGACCTCCGGCGTCACCGCGTCGGTGATGTCCGCGAACTCCTCGTGCTTCTTCAGGAACTTGGCGACGTACGGGCAGACCGGGACGATCCGCATGCCGGTGGCGCGGACGTCGTTCAGCGCCTGCTCGACCAGGATCGAGGCGAGGCCCTGTCCCGCGTAGGCGTCGTCGATCTCGGTGTGGAAGAAGACCCGCCGGTCGCCCCGGTCGCGGTACGCGGTGAGGCCGGCGCGCTCCTCGGCGACCAGGATCTCGTAGCGGTGGCGTGCGTCGACGCGCCGGACGACCGGCGCGGCCGGCTGCCCGGCGCCCTCCGCCTGCTCCACGTGCGCGGTCTGCTCGGTCTGCTCGGTCATGACGGGCCTTCCGGTCGGGGCTGCGGTGGCGACGGCGTCCGAAGACCCGTGTCGGTCCCGGCCTCGCCGAATCCGGTCAGTATCGCAGCAGCCGCGCACCCCGTCCCCCGGTCCCGGCGCGCCGGGAGCACACTGGCAGGAGGGGCGGGAAGACCGGCGAGGGAAGAGGTGCCCCTGATGCGCAGAAGCCGCTCGCTGACGCGGTCGCGCTACGCCCCGGACCGGGGGCTCACGGCCCGCATGACGACGACCATGTTCCTGATCGGGCTGCTGTACGTGGTCTTCGTCGGCGTCCTGCTGGTGCTGCTGCGCGGATCCTGGCCGATCGTCCTGCTCGTCGCGGGCGGCCTGTTCGTCGGGCAGTTCTGGTTCAGCGACCGGATCGCGGCGCTGGGCATGGGTGCGCGCGAGGTCAGCCGGGAGCAGGCGCCCGAGCTGCACGGCACCGTCGACCGGATCTGCGCGCTCGCCGACATGCCCAAGCCGAAGGTCGCGATCGCCGACAGCGACGTGCCCAACGCCTTCGCCACCGGCCGCGGCGAGAAGACCGCCCTGGTCTGCGTCACGACCGGACTTCTGCGGCGGCTGGAACCGGAGGAGCTGGAGGGCGTGCTCGCCCACGAGATGTCCCACGTGGCCCACCGCGACGTCGCGGTGATGACCATCGCCTCGTTCCTCGGCGTCCTGGCCGGGATGATGACCCGCGTCGCGCTCTACAGCGGTCTGGGGCGCAGCCGTGACAGCAACGCGGCCGCCGCCCTGATCCTCGTGCCCGTCGTCAGCGGCGCCGTCTACGTGCTCAGCTTCCTCCTCACCCGGATTCTCTCCCGCTATCGCGAGCTGGCCGCCGACCGGGCCGCCGCGCTGCTCACCGGCCGGCCGTCGGCGCTGGCCTCGGCGCTGACCAAGGTCAGCGGTGAGATGGCCCGGATCCCCACCCGGGACCTGCGGAAGGCCGAGCCGTACAACGCCTTCTGGTTCGCACCGGCCTTCTCCTCGAAGGAGAGCCTGGGCCGGCTGCTCTCCTCCCACCCCACCCTGGAGCAGCGGCTCGACCAGCTTTCCCGGATCTCGGCACGACTCGGCGAGGTCTGAGCGCGGTGGGCCTCCTCGACGCCATCCTCGGGCGCAGCAGGCCGGTGCGTCCCGACCTCGACCGGCTGTTCGCGCTGCCGGCCGCGGCCCTGACCCTGCAGGCCGGCACCGGGTACGCGCCGACCGGCGCGGGATCC
Organism: Streptomyces sp. NPDC127092; assembly: GCF_042722475.1. Lineage (NCBI taxonomy): Bacteria > Bacillati > Actinomycetota > Actinomycetes > Kitasatosporales > Streptomycetaceae > Streptomyces > Streptomyces sp. NPDC127092. Next base: position 12,501 of record NZ_JBHXFE010000005.1, on the reverse strand, counting down.
GTGTGCTTCGCCGGGGTCGAGGGCGGTGCCTTCACCCGGCTGAAGGAGGAGGTGCGGGAACTGCTCGACGTCGACGAGAAGGCGGGGGCCGCTCCTGTGGCGTTCAGCCGTGACGCGTACGGCTACACCTGGCTCTCCGCCCGGCGCCCCGCCGACGACCTGGTCACGCTCGTGAACGACCTGCACGCGGTGAACACCCTGCTCCAGGAGGCCGGTTTCGGCCCGCACCTACTCTGCTCGCTCACGGGGTTCCGCGCGCCGGGCGCCGCCCACGACCTCGCGCTCGTCTACCTCTACAAGCGCGGGACCTTCTACCCCTTCGCGCCCCGGGCGGACGGCACCGAGGCCCGCGACAACGCCCTGGAGCTCCAGGTCAGAGGGCTGCTGGCGGGTGACCTCGCGATGGAGTCCGATCTGGAGCGCTGGTTCCCGGTCTGGGGCGCGCCGGGGCTCGGCGGGGCGGGACCCGAGGGCGCGGGCCGCGGCGGTGCCGGCGGGGCGGGCTGACGGCTCCCTTCACGGGCCCGGAAAGGTCCTCTGACCAGCGCCGACGGAACCGGAGCGGTCCGCGGGGGCGTCCTCGGCAGCGACCGCCGCTTCCGAGCTCAGCAGAGGAACACCCCGCATGACCTACCGATTGCGCCCCATCAGCCGTGCGGAGCATCTGGCCTTCGTCGCGGCCCGCCCGTCGGTGAGCCATATGCAGGTCCCGTCCTGGGCGGACGTGAAACCGGACTGGCGGGCGGAGAGCCTCGGCTGGTTCGACGAGGGCGGGCAGCTGGCCGGCGCCGGACTGGTGCTGCTGCGTCCGCTGCCGAAGCTGCGGCGGTATCTGGCCTACCTGCCCGAGGGTCCGGTCATCGACTGGGACTCGGCCGATCTGGCGCAGTGGCTGCGGCCGATGCTGGCGTATCTGAAGGGCCGGGGTGCCTTCTCGGTGAAGATGGGTCCGCCCGTGGTGGTGCGGCGCTGGAGCGCCGAGGCGGTCAAGGAGGCGATCGCGGACCCGGCGGCCCGGCGGCTGCGGGACGTGACGGCCACGGAGCAGGAGCCGCGTGCCGTCGGCGTCGCCGACCGGCTGCGGCACATGGGCTGGCAGCAGAGCGAGCCCGGTGGCGAGGACGGCTTCACGGCCGGCCAGCCCCGCTACGTGTTCGAGGTGCCCTTGGCCGGCCGCACGTTGGAGGAGGTCCGGGGGGACTTCAGCCAGCAGTGGCGCCGCAACATCAAGAAGGCGGAGAAGGCCGGCGTCAAGGTCGTCCAGGGCGGCTACGAGGATCTGCGGGACTTCCACCGGCTCTACGTCGAGACCGCCGAGCGCGACCGCTTCGTCCCGCGCCCCCTGGCGTACTTCGAGCGCATGTGGACGGCGCTGACCTCCGAGCACCCCGACCGCATGCGGCTCTACCTGGCCCACCACGAGGGGGAGGTGCTCGCGGCCGCGACGATGCTGACCGTCGGCGAGCACGTCTGGTACTCGTACGGCGCCTCCACCGGCCGCAGGCGGGAGGTCCAGCCGAACAACGCCATCCAGTGGCGGATGATGTGCGACGCCCACGAACGGGGCGCGGCCGTCTACGACTTGCGAGGCATCACCGACATCCTGGACGAGGGCGACCACCTGCTGGGCCTGCTCCGTTTCAAGGCCGGCACGGGCGGCCGGGCCGTCGAGTACCTCGGCGAGTGGGACTTCCCGCTGAACCGGCTCCTGCACAAGGCCCTCGGCCTGTACCTGTCCCGCCGTTAGCGCTCCGGCGGACGGTGGGCCGCGACCGTGCGCCTCAGCACGCGGTGTCCCACTCGTGGAGGGCCCGGAGGGCCGCGGTGCGGAGGGTCGGGGTGACGGGTGTGACGGGGGTCGGCGTGAGGAGGTAGTCGGCCACGGGGGTGAGGAGCAGGGGCGTGTCGGGCGCCGGGGTGAGCAGACGGGACTCGTCCCAGGTGTGGCGGATGACGGTACGGCGCAGGAGGGTGCCGTGGCGGGTCGCGAGGCGTCGGGTGGTGGCCTCGGCGCGGCGGCGTCGTTCGGGGCCGAGCTCGGGGGTGAGCGCGGCGCGGACGGCGGCCAGCGCTCCGAGCGGCAGATGGCCGGCGGCGTGGTCGAGGAGGGTGGCGGCCTCGGGGGCCAGGCGGTAGGCGGCCAGGACGGCGGCGGTCTCGGCGGGTTCGAAGGGCTGGCCGGTGAGGCCGGCGACGTCGAGGACGGTGACGGGACCGGGTGTCCGGGCCGGCTTCCGCAGGCGGGTCTCGGCGAGGGCGATGAGGCACTCGACGTGCTGGTCGGCGACGAGGTAGGGCCGGACGGGGACGGTCGCGCCGTCGCCGGGCAGGGCCGCGGTGGTGAGGTGGACGCGGTACCAGGGGTCGGCCAGCGGGTCCTCGGCCGGCCAGTGGACGGTGACGGCCGTGTGGTGGGGCCGGTCGCCAAGCAGGGACACGTCGATGTGCTCCACCGGGTGGTCGGTGACCAGCCGGATCACGGCCTGCCACAGGGCGGCCTGGTCGGGGGCGACGAGGTCGAGGGTGCCCAGCGGCCGGAGGAGCCCGGCCGGGTAGTAGCCGGCGAGCGGCAGGCCCCGGATGGCGCGGACGCCGGTGGACCGGGCGAGTTCGGCCGCGAGGCGGGCGTAGTGGGCGGCGCGGTCGCGGGCGCGGCGGAGTTCGGCACGGGCCGGCTCGCCCATCCGTACGCCGTCGCGGGCCAGGGCGGACAGCACCAGGTGGGGCAGGTGACGGCCGGCCCGGGCGCGGTGGAGCAGTTCGGCGGGCCCGTCCGCCGGGTCGGTGTCGAGCAGCCGGTACAGCAATGCGGTGTTCACGGACATCCGCCTCCGAATGTATGGTCAGGCCCGGCGCCACCGGCGGCCGAGGGGGCGGGCGGGCGGTGCCGTTCCGTCTCCGGCGGGCCCGCGGCACGACGATTCTGACCGGCGGGGTTCAACGCCTGATCACCACAGACTCAACAGACCCGACAGGCTCTCGACACCGAGTGCGACGCTGTGGTTAAAAAGGTCACACAAAGGCTGACATGTGCGCCGAACGGGGCGGCCACGGTCTGGGGCGGGTGGGGGCAGGATATGGGCGATCTCCGTTTCTCGTTACTCGGTCTGATGCGGGCTCACCGCGGGGTGACTCCGCTCAAGGTGGGAAGTCCGCAGCAGCAGGCGATGCTGGCCGTTCTCCTGCTGCGGCCGGGGTACTCGGCGAGCGCCACCGACCTGATCGCCGCGCTGTGGGGCGAGGAACCGCCGAGCGCGGCGATGACGACGGTGCGCACGTACGCGTGGCGATGGCGCAAGATGCTGGACGCGGGTGACCCGGGAGGGGAAGAGGAGGGGGCGAGATCCGGCCACGGCGGCCGGCAGGCGTCGAGCGTGCTGGTGTCGATGGGCGACGGCTACCGGCTGGTGCTGCCGAAGCTCGCCGTCGACGCGGCGCAGGCGGAGTCACTGGCCGCCGAGGCGGAGCGCACCGCGCGCACCGACCCGCTGCGCGCCCGCGACCTGCTGAACCAGGCGCTGGAGCTGTGGCAGGGCGAACCGCTGACCGGCATCCCCGGACCGTTCGCGGAGCGGCACCGGCAGCGCCTCGAGGAGCTGCGGCTGACCCTCCTGGAGGAACGGATCGGGCTCGACCTGGCCCTCGGCCGCCACTCGCGGTGCATCCCCGAGCTGACCGCGCTCACCACCGAACACCCGCTGCACGAGCGGGCGTACGGGCTGCTGATGCGGGCGCTGTACCAGGCCGGGCGGCAGGCGGACGCGCTGGCGGTCTACCGCGGGGCGCGGCAGCTGTTCCTCGCGGAGCTGGGCGTCGCGCCCGGCGCGGAGCTCGACCAGCTGCACCGCAGGATCCTGGAGGGCGATCCGGCGCTGGCCGCGCCGGAGCCGGCCCCGGTGGCCGGGGCGACGGCGGTGAGCCAGGGGCCGGTGCCGGCGGCGGGAACGGATGCGGGAGCTTCGGCGGAGGCCGAGGGGCAGAAGGACACGGGCGTCGTCCGGGGCGGCACCGGCGAGGTGGCTTCCCCGGACACGGCCGGTTCCCGGGCGGACGAACCGGGCGGCCACCGGGAGGAAACGGACGGCGGGCGGCGGAGGGACGGCCGGAGCGAGCAGGGCGGCCGGGAGGCGCCGGCCGGCAGGCCGGCCGCCGCGCCGCCACGGCCGGCCCAACTGCCGCCGGACGCGGCGGACTTCACCGGTCGGACGGCACCCGTCCGGGTCCTGCACGAGGCGCTCGGTGCGCCGTCCGCGCAGGCCCTGGTGATCGCCACCGTGGTCGGCATGGGCGGCGTCGGCAAGACGGCACTCGCGCTGCACGTGGCACACCGGGTGCGGGAGTCCTATCCGGACGGCCAGCTGTACGTGGACCTGCGCGGCTCCGATCCCGTACCGGCCGATCCGGAGGCGGTGCTCAGCGGGTTCCTCGTGGCGCTCGGGGTGTCGGGCGACGCGGTGCCGGACGGTCTCGACGCGCGTTCGGCGCTGTTCCGGTCCGTGGTGGACGGGCGGCGGCTGCTGCTGGTGCTGGACAACGCCAAGGACGCGGCGCAGGTCCGGCCGCTGCTCCCGGGTTCGGTCGGCTGCGCGGTCCTCACCACCGGGCGCACCCGCCCGGCCGGGCTGCCGGCCACGGTGCAGGTCGACCTCGACGTGTTCCAGCCCTCGGAGGCACTGGCCCTGCTCGGCCGCACCATCGGCGAGGAGCGGTTGGCCGCCGAGCGGGAGGCGGCGCTCGACCTCGTGGTGGCCTGCGGGTATCTGCCGCTGGCGGTCCGCATCGTGGCCGCCCGGCTCGCGGCCCGGCCGGGCTGGACGGTGGAGACGCTGAGCCGCCGGCTGCACGTGGAGCGGCGGCGGATCGACGAGCTGCGGATCGGTGACCTCGCGGTCGCCGCCGCCTTCGAACTGAGCTACCGCCAGCTGACCGCGGACCAGGCGCGGGCGTTCCGTCTGGTCGCCTCGGTGGACGGGCCCGACATCGGGCTGCCGGCCGCGGCGGCGCTGCTCGACCTCGACGAGTACGACGCCGAGGACCTGCTGGAGGCGCTGGTGGACGTGGCGATGGTGGAGTCGCCCTTCCCGGGGCGGTACCGGTACCACGACCTGCTGCGGGCGTTCGCCCGGCGGCGCCCGGCGGAAGAGGGAGGCGCTGCCCCGGCGGGCGACGCACCGGCGGGCGGGGAGGCGGTGGCGGCCCGGGACCGGCTCCTCGACCACCTGCTCGCCACCGCCTGCACCGCGTTCCAGCACGCGGTTCCGGGCGATCCGGCGGCGGGCGCGCTGGGTCCGGCCCGCTCCCCCGGCGTACCGCTGGCCGGGTGGGCCGCCGCGCGCGAGTGGGTCGTGGCGGAGCGGGCGGGCGCGGCGGCGCTCGCGGCCCAGGTCGCCGCGGACGCGGGCGCGGGAACTCCGGCGGTCACGGCGGCGGGCACGCCGGGAGGTGTCGGGTGCACCGCCCTGCGTGCGGCGATCGACCTGCTGATCGCGCTGACCCCGTTCGTCCTGACCCCGCCGAGCCGGCAACTCGCCACCACCGCCGACGCGCTGGCGGAGGCCGCGACGCGGCACGGCGACGTGCGGGCCGCCGGACGGGCCCATTTCCTGCGTGGGAACGTCGCCCTGGCGGCGACCCGCCTCGACGCGGCGGAGGCGGCGGCCCGGCAGGCGGTGGACGCGGCGCGGACGGCCGGCGACACGGTGATCCTGCGGCAGGCACTCAACGACCTCGGGCTGATCTGCCAGTTCCTCAGCCGCTTCGACGAGGCGGTGAACCACTACGACGAGGCGCTGCTGCTCGCGAACGAACTGGGGCACCGGTCCGGTGCCCTGGTGACGACCGTGAACGCCGCGCTGGCGCGCGTCCGCAGCGGTCGGGCGGCGGAGGCGGTGGAGATCTGCCACGAGGTGCTCGCGGAGCTGCGGACCCGGCAGGACGATCCGGGTCGGGCGTACACGCTGTACGTCCTCGGCCTGGCGCTGCACGGACTCGGGCGGCACGAGGAGGCGGTGACCTGGTTCGGCGAGTGTCTGACGGTGGCGACGGGAGCCGGTCTGCGGGACCGGGCCGCGCACGCGCGCTACCGGCTGGCGGACAGTCTCCGCTCGCTCGGCCGGGCCGACGAGGCCCTCGACCACGCCGGTCAGGCGCTGGTGCTCTGCGAGGAGCTGGGGGCGGAACGGGACCAGGCCCAGGCGCTGGTGGTGCTGGGCCGCTCGCTGGCGGACCTCGGGCGCGGGGCCGAGGCGGGGGCGCGGTTGCGGCAGGCGTACGAGATCTTCTGCCGGCTGGGACTTCCGGAGGCCGCGGAGGTGGCCGGGCTGCTCCAGGAGCCGGCGTTCGCCCTGGTCGATCCCTGAGTCTGTGGAGAAACGGTACTGCTCGGTGGTACGGCCGTCGTTCAGGAACCGGTGCTGTTCCAGTCCGTGTCGTCGGTCGGGGTGGGGGTCGGGGCCGGGGCCGGCTGGGTGGTGGACGTGCCGGTCGCGGCGGGACCGTCGGCCATCGCCGTACCGGTGGCGCCGAGGGCGATCACCGCGCCGAGGCCGAGGGCCCCGAGGGCCAGGCGGATCCGGGTGGCACCGAGGGTGTTCGCACGCTTGGCCATGACTGCTCCCTAGGACGTCTTCCCTGATGGGAAGGGGTTTTTGCGGGGCTTCCGGAGTGCTCCGGGCTGATGGGATCAGCATGGCAAGGCACGTTCAACGGCCGATCGACGTACGAGCACCGTACGTCGATCGGCCTCGTTGATCGGGGCGTTGATCGGGGCGTTGATCGGGGGCGTTGACCGGGGGCGTTGACCGGGGGTGGCGAACGCGGGTGTCGACTGCGCGCGTCGACTGCGCGTGTCCACCGCGGGTGTCGACCGCCGGTGTCGACCGGGGCGGTGACCGCCGGTGTCGAACGGGATCAGACCGCCTCGCGGATCTCGAGCGTGCAGCACTTCACGCTGCCGCCGCCCTTGAACAGCTCGGAGAGGTCCGCCCCGACCGGCCGGAACCCCCGCTCGCTGAGCCTGGCCGCCACCCCGGTCGCGGCCTCCGGCAGCACCACGTTCAGACCGTCGCTCATGACGTTGAGCCCGAACACCTCCGCGTCCGCCTCCTCCACCAGCACCGCGTCCGGGAAGAGCCGGCGCAGCACCGCGCGGCTGCCCGCCGAGAACGCGCCCGGGTAGTACATGACCTCGTCGGTGTCGAGCACGCTGAGCGCCGTGTCCAGGTGGTAGAAGCGCGGGTCCACCAGGTCGAGACCGATCACCGGGCGGCCGAGGAACTCCTGGGCCTCCGCGTGCCCGGCGGAGACGCTCCGGAAGCCGCGCCCGGCCAGCAGGTAGCTGCCGGTGAGGAGCAGGTCGCCCTCGCCCTCGTTGACGTGCACCGGGTCGTGGGTGACGAAGCCGTTGGCCCGGAACCACTCCAGGTAGGCGGGGCCCTCGGCGGCCCGCTCGGCGTTGCGGAACCGGGCGCCGAGCACCCTGCCGTCGACCACGGTCGCGCCGTTCGCCGCGTAGACCATGTCGGGAAGCCCGGGCAGCGGGTCGATCAGGTCGACGCGGTGCCCGAGGTCGGCGTACAGCTCGTACAGCCGCTCCCACTGGAGGACGGCGAGGTCGGTGTCGACCGGCTTGGCCGGGTCCATCCACGGGTTGATCGCGTAGCTGACCTCGAAGTGGGTCGGACGGCACATCAGGAAGCGGCGCGGACGGGCGATGCGGGTCACGGGAGGCTCCGTAGGGGTGGAAGGGTGAAGGTGAGGTCGAGGGTGAGGGTGGTGGTTCGCGGACGAGCGCGGATCCGGGGGACGAATCTGGTCGCCGCGGGTGAAGACGAGGGGTGGGGCTGCGGGTGGCGCCGGGAAACACCGGGCGGCGGCCGGGATCCGTCCGGCGGATCGGCAACCCGGACCGGGCCGTGCTCCGCCGGACGGAGGCCGGGTGCGTCAGGACTCCGCCGGGCGTTCGGGGAAGCTGCGCATCGCGCGCAGCGGGCTGGCGAGGAGCACCATGCCGGCGGAGAGCAGCACGCTCGCCATGATCCAGATGGTGGTGCGGGCGCCGAGCACCTCGCCGAGCCAGCCGCCGAGCAGGGCTCCCAGCGGGATCGCGCTGAAGTTGACGGTCGAGGCGCTGGCCCGGATCCGTCCGATCATCGCGGGCGGGCAGTACGCCTGGTAGAAGCTGCCGGCGATGACGTTCCCGGCGATCACTCCGCAGACCGCGACGGCCCAGGCGACGGCGCTCACCGCCAGCGGCAGGCGCTCTCCCGCCAGCGGCAGCAGGAGGATGAACGGCGCGCCGGCCAGCTCGCAGAGGAGCAGCCCCCGTGCCGTGCCGAAGCGGCGGGCGATCCGCCCGGCGAGCGCCGCTCCGGCAAGGCCGCCGACCGACACGACCGCGAACACCGCCCCGACGCCGCCGGGTGTGACGCCCACGCTGCGGATGAGGAAGACGGTCTGCACGGCCTGGATGCCGTTGAGGCCGAGGTTGCCGACGGCCGCGAAGCTCGCGAGCGTGCGCAGGTACGGGTCGCGCACCAGGAAACGGACGCCTTCGCCGATCTCGCGCAGGATCCCGCGCCGTTCGGAGACCGCCGGCGGCTTCTCCTCGACCTTGAGCGAGCCGACGCAGACCGCCGCCACGAGGTAGGTGATCGCGTCGGCGAGCAGTCCGCTGACCGCACCGAACGCCTGGGAGAGCAGTCCCGCCAGGCCCGGTCCCGCGATCTCCGCCGCCGCGTCACCGGAGCGCAGCTTGACGTTGGCCTCCAGCAGGTCCTGCTTGGCGACCAGTGCGGGCAGTACGGCGCTGTTCGCGGTGGACAGGAACACCTTGACCGCTCCGGCGAGCAGGGCCACGACGACCAGCTGGGCCATGGTCAGCACGCCCAGCCAGGCGGCGACCGGCACGCTGCCGAAGAGCAGCAGCAGGAGGAGGTCGCAGACCAGCATCACCTTCAGCCGGGGCCAGCGGTCCACCCAGGCGCCCGCGAACAGGCCGAGGAAGAGCCACGGCACCCAGGCGGAGGCGGTCAGCAGGCCGACCGTGAACGGCGAGGCCTCCAGGGTGACGACGGCCACCAGGGCGAGGGCGACGTTGCCGACCGCGGTGCCGAGGCCGCTGGTCGTCTCGCCGATCCAGAGCCTGCGGAAGTTGCCCTGTGCCCACAGGCCCCAGCGGCTTCTCCGCGGCGGTCGCGTCGCCGGCGGCGAGGAGGGGCCGGGGGACGGCGGCCTGACGGAAGCGGTGGTCATGGCGGGTCACTCTCCAAGCTTCTCGGCCAGCACGGCGGCGATCCGTGCGAGGGGCTCCGGCCGCGTCATGGCGCCGTGCGTGCAGGGGATGCGGTGCTCCTCGACGCGGCCTTCGACGTACGGGCCCCAGGCCGCCGCGTAGGGCCAGTCGGCGGGCTTGTCGAGGGTGGCGCCGAAGAAGACGGCGTCGCCCCGGTAGCGGTCCGGCACGTGCTCGGCCATCAGCTTGCGGTGCAGCTCGAACACGTCGGGCAGGACGCCGGCGGCCTCGCCGAGGAGTGCGGTGAGGTCGGCCGCGCCGCGGGCGCCGGCGGGGTCGTGGCCCAGCGAGGCGAGCAGTTCGGCGAGGGTGTCGACCGGGTCGTCGCCGGGCGACGGGGTGCCGGCGGCGGCGTACCGGGCGGGGTCGGCGGGCAGGCCGTCGAGCAGGGCGAGCAGGGCGACCTCCTGGCCGGCGGCCTGGAGGGCGACGGCCATCGCCTGGGCGACGACTCCGCCGAAGGACCAGCCGAGCAGGTGGTACGGGCCTTCCGGCTGGACGGCGCGGATCTGCCGTACGTAGTCCTCGGCGATCTCGGAGACGGAGGACGGTGCGGTCGCTCCGCTCAGTCCGCGCGCCTGGAGGCCGTGGACCGGACGGTCCGGGGCGAGGTGGCGCAGCAGTCCGGAGTAGACCCAGCTGACGCCGGCGGCCGGGTGGACGCAGAACAGCGGGGCCTTGGTGCCACCGGCGCGCAGCGGGAGGAGCACGTCGAGGGCGCTGCGGGCGTCGGTGGTGGCCGCGTCCGAGGGGTCCCGGTCGACGCGCCGGGCCAGGGCGGCCACGGTCGGGGCTTCGAAGAGGGCCCGTATGCCGAGGTCGGCGCCGAGCGCGGTGCGGATCCGGCCGAGCAGCTTCATCGCGAGGAGGGAGTGGCCGCCGAGGTCGAAGAAGCCGTCGTCGACGGAGACCGGGTCCGGGAGTCCGAGGACCTCGGCGAAGAGCTCGCAGAGCACTTCCTCGTGCGCCGTCCGGGGTGCGCGGCCGGTGGGCGAGGCGGAGAAGTCCGGCGCGGGCAGCGCGCGCCGGTCGACCTTGCCGCTGACGGTCAGCGGCAGCGCGTCGAGCCGGACGACGGCTGCCGGGAGCATGTAGCCCGGCAGCGACCCGGCGGCGAAGGCCCGCAGTTCGGCCCCGTCGAGCGGTCCGTCCGCGACGACGTGGGCGACCAGGCGGGGCCCGGTGGTGTCGTCCTCGTGGACGGTGACGGTGGCGGCCTGGACCTGCGGGTGCCGGGTGAGCACGTGCTCGATCTCGCCGAGTTCGATCCGGAAGCCGCGGATCTTGACCTGGTGGTCGGTGCGGCCCAGGTAGTCGGTGTTCCCGTCGCGGGTGCGGCGGACCAGGTCGCCGGTGCGGTACATCCGCTCCCCCGGTGCGAACGGGTCGGCGACGAAGCGCTCGGCGGTCAGCGCCGCGCGGCCGAGGTAGCCGCGGGCGAGGCCCGCGCCGGCCAGGTAGAGCTCGCCGGGGACGCCGGGCGGCACGGGGTTCAGGTGTTCGTCGAGGACGTAGGCGCGGGTGCCGAGGGCGGTCCGGCCGAGGGCCGGGCGCTCGGTGGCGGCGAAGGGCTGGGCGAGCGCGTCGACGGTGGACTCGGTGGGTCCGTAGAGGTTGTGGGCGACGGTCGCCGGTGCCTCGCGCAGCCGGTCCCACAGGGACTGGCCGACCGCCTCGCCGCCGAGCAGCAGCACGCGCGGGGCGCCCGAGGCTGTGGGAGCGTCCAACAGGCCCTCGTCGACGAGCTGTTCGGCGTAGGACGGGGTCACCTCCAGGACGTCGACCGACTGCTCGCGGACGTGCCGGACGAGGGCGGCGGCGTCGCGGCGGACCTCGTCACCGATGAGGTGCAGCTCGTGGCCGGAGGCCAGCCAGAGCAGGCCGTCCCAGGAGGCGTCGAAGCAGAGCGAGGCGGTGAGCGCGACGCGGCGGCGGCCGTGGCGCCGCTCGGCGGCGCCGATCGGGCCGGTGGCGGAGCGGTGCGAGGCCAGCAGCGCGGCGATCGAACCGTGGGTCACCACCACGCCCTTCGGCCGGCCGGTGGAGCCGGAGGTGTAGATGACGTACGCGGCGTCGGAGGCGACGACGCGGTGCGGCGGGTCGCCGGCGGCGGAGCGGCGGCCGGCCTCGGCCGCCGGGTGTGCGCCGGACGCCGGGTCGGTGGTGGGCGCCGGGTCGGTGGTGGGCGCCGGGTCCGTGCTCAGCGCCGGGTCCGTGTCGTACGTCGAAGCGGTGCCGTACGTCTGGTCGGTGCTGGGCGCCGGGTCCGTGTCGTCCACCGGTGCGGTGGTCAGGGCGGGCAGTTCGGCGAGCAGTTCGGGCAGGGGCCAGCCGTCGCCGGTGACGACCAGGGCGGGCGCCGCGTCGGCGAGCATGGCGGCGGTGCGGTCGGCCGGGTACTCGGCGTCCAGCGCGAGCGAGGCGGCACCGGACTTGAGTACGGCGAGCAGCGCGACCACCGTGTCCGCGGAGCGCGGCAGGGCCAGGGCGATCACCGAGTCCGGTCCGGCGCCCGCAGCCGTCAGGCGGTCGGCGAGGCGGTCCGCACGGTCGTTCAGTTCGGCCCAGCTCAGTCGCACGTCCCCGGCGACGAGGGCGGTCGCCTCCGGGGTACGGGCCGCCTGGGCCTCGAAGACGGCGGGCAGCAGCGGCACCTCCGGCGGCAGCGCGTCAGCACTGGCGACGAGCTGCGCGCGTTCGGCGGCGGAGAGGAGGTCGATGCGGCCGACGGGCCGGTCGGGACGGGCGGCCGCGGCCGAGAGCAGGCGGCCGAGGCGGACCGCCAGGGACTCGACGGTCTCCCGGTCGAAGAGGTCGGTCGCGAAGTCGATCGCGCACTCGAGTCCGGCGGGCGCGCCGGCGGCGTCGAACGACTCGCCCATGGCGATGGAGAGGTCGAACTTGGCCACGTACCCGCCGACCGGTTCGACGGTGGCGGCGAGCCCGGCCAGGTCGAGCGGCGCCCCTTCCGGGTCGCCCTGGCCGCCGCCCTGGAGCAGCAGCATCACCTGGAAGAGCGGGTGGCGGGCCAGCGAACGGGCCGGGTTGAGCTCCTCGACGAGGCGCTCGAAGGGCACGTCCTGGTGGGCGTGGGCGTCGAGCTGGGTCTCGCGGACCCGGTGGAGCAGTTCGGCGAAGGTGGGGTCTCCGGAGGTGTCGGTGCGCAGGACCAGGGTGTTGACGAAGAAGCCGACCAGGTCGTCCAGGGC
>NZ_JBHXFE010000004.1:136804-276525 GCF_042722475.1 Streptomyces sp. NPDC127092 | reverse complement strand
GCCAAGGGCTACGTCCAGGAACGCAAGCAGTTCGGCAAGCCGATCGCCGACTTCCAGGGCGTGCAGTTCATGCTCGCCGACATGGCCATGAAGCTCGAGGCCGCCCGCCAGCTCACCTACGCGGCCGCCGCCAAGTCCGAGCGCGTCGACGGCGACCTCACCTTCTTCGGCGCCGCCGCCAAGTGCTTCGCCTCCGACGTCGCCATGGAGGTCACCACCGACGCCGTCCAGCTCCTCGGCGGCTACGGCTACACCCGCGACTACCCCGTCGAGCGCATGATGCGCGACGCCAAGATCACCCAGATCTACGAAGGCACCAACCAGGTCCAGCGCATCGTCATGGCCCGCAACCTCCCGTAATCGTCTGACACTTTGAAAGGAGACAGGCCGTGACCCTCAAGATCGCTGTCTGTGTGAAGTACGTTCCCGACGCGACCGGCGACCGCGGTTTCGCCGACGACCTGACCACCGACCGCGAGGCCGTCGACGGCCTTCTGTCGGAGCTGGACGAGTACGCGGTCGAGCAGGCCCTGCAGATCGCCGAGGAGGCCGACGACGCCGAGGTCACCGTCGTCACCGTCGGCCCCGACGACGCCAAGGACGCGCTGCGCAAGGCGCTGTCGATGGGCGCCGACAAGGCCGTGCACGTCAACGACGAGGACATCCACGGCACCGACGTCATCGGCACCTCCGCGATCCTCGCGAAGGCCCTGGAGAAGACCGGCTTCGACCTGGTCGTCTGCGGCATGGCGTCGACGGACGGCACCATGGGCGTGCTGCCGGCGCTGCTCGCGGAGCGGCTGAACCTGCCGCAGGTGACGCTGCTGTCCGAGGTCTCCGTCGAGGACGGGGTGGTCCGCGGCCGTCGTGACGGTGACGCCGCCAGCGAGCAGCTGGAGGCCCCGCTGCCCGCCGTCGTCTCGGTCACCGACCAGTCGGGCGAGGCCCGTTACCCCTCCTTCAAGGGGATCATGGCCGCGAAGAAGAAGCCGGTCGAGGAGCTGGACCTGGACGACCTCGGCATCGACGCCGACGAGGTCGGCCTCGGCGGCTCCTGGACCCTGGTCGAGTCGGTCGCGGCGCGCCCGGCCCGTACGCAGGGCACGATCGTCACGGACGAGGGTGACGGCGGCAAGCAGCTCGCCGCGTTCCTGTCCGAGCAGAAGTTCATCTGACCCACCGTCACCATCCCTCAGGAGCAAGGAATCATGGCTGAGATCCTGGTTCTCGTGGACCACGCCGACGGTGCGGTCCGCAAGCCGGCCCTCGAACTGCTCACGCTGGCCCGCCGCCTCGGCGAGCCCTCGGCGGTCGTCCTCGGCGCCGGCGAGGCCGCGGCCTCGATCGCGGCGAAGGCCGGCGAGTACGGCGCGGCGACCGTGTACGTGGCGGACGGCGCCGAGTTCGCCGAGCAGCTCGTCGTGCCGAAGGTCGACGCGCTCACCCAGATCGCGAAGGACAAGGCCGTCGGCGCCGTCCTGGTGACCTCCTCGGGCGAGGGCAAGGAGGTCGCGGCTCGCGTGGCGCTGCGCCTCGGCTCGGGTCTGATCACGGACGCGGTGGAGCTGGAGGCCGGCGAGAACGGCCCGGTCGCCACCCAGTCGGTGTTCGCCGCCTCGTACCAGGTGAAGTCCACCGTCTCGCACGGCGTGCCGGTCATCACCGTCAAGCCGAACTCCGCGGCCCCGGAGGCGGCTCCGGCCGCGGGCGCGGTGGAGAACGTCACCGTCGCCTTCACGGGCAACGCGGCCAAGGTCGTCTCGCGCACCCCGCGGGTCTCCACCGGCCGTCCGGAGCTGACCGAGTCGGCGATCGTGGTCTCCGGTGGCCGCGGTGTCGGCGCCGCCGAGGGCTTCGAGGTCGTCGAGAAGCTGGCCGACTCGCTCGGCGCGGCGGTCGGCGCCTCGCGCGCCGCGGTGGACGCGGGCTGGTACCCGCACTCCAACCAGGTGGGCCAGACCGGCAAGCAGGTCTCGCCGCAGCTGTACATCGCGGCGGGCATCTCCGGTGCGATCCAGCACCGGGCCGGCATGCAGACCTCGAAGACGATCGTGGCGGTCAACAAGGACCCGGAGGCCCCGATCTTCGACCTGGTCGACTACGGCGTGGTCGGCGACCTCTTCGAGGTACTGCCGCAGCTGACGGACGAGATCGGCGCCCGCTGATCCGGCCGGCATGAAGAAGGGGCTGGTGGCACTCTGTGCCACCAGCCCCTTCTTTCTTCGTACGGAGCGCTCAGAACCAGCCGTCGAGCGCGACCTCCTCGCAGAGCCGCACGACCGGCCTGCGGCCCGGTCCGGAGCCGTCGTGGAGGAGCCGGACGCGGACGCCGGGGCGCACCGCGTGCGGCGGCCCGTCGACCCGGCAGCGCACGACGAAGCCCTCGGCCATGTGCACCGGCCAGAGGTCCGCCTGGGCCGCCGTGAAGGCGCGGCGTACGGAGATCACGCCCTCGCCGGCGCTGAGTTCGGGCGCGAGGTCGGTCGACCCGCAGGTGGGGCAGAGCAGGCGCTGGAAGGTCGTGGTGTGGCACCAGCGGCAGCGCTGGAAGTAGAGCTCGGGCTCGGCGGCCGACTCGTCGGCCAGGAGGGCGGCGGTGCCGTTCCGCAGGCCCGTGGATCCCGTGTGGAACACGATGACTTCTCCTTGCACTCGGCGGCTCAACCGTGCATGGAGCAAAGATATGGCACTGAGTGCCAGCAAATAAAGACCTGAGTTCCCTCAATTGACGATACTGAGATCCCTCTGTGTCCCTCGTGCCGCTCAGCCCTCGCCCAGGCTCGACTCCACCTCGCGCACCACGCGCCACATCGGGGTCGAACGCTTGGTGATCACGACGACCACGTCCTCGTCGGCCTCCACGGGCGACGGCGCGTCGGAGCTCCAGGTCTCGCGGACGAACTCCAGGGCCCGGTCGACCTCCGCCAGGGGGTCGCCCTGGCCGCCGGAACGCAGCCAGTGGCGCAGCGCGTGGTTGTGGGCGGCGACGACGGCCGCGGCGACCACGTTGGCCCGCAGGGTGCCGTCGCGGCGGCCGGCGAAGCGGGTGCGCAGGTAGTCGCCGATGATCTTCTCGTACCGCCAGACGACGGAGAGTTCGTACGTGCGCAGCCCCGTCACCTCACGGGTGAGCCGGTAGCGCTGGACGGAGAAGGTCGGGTTCTCCGCGTACATGCGCATGACGAGCCGGGTGGCGTCGCAGACGCGCACCAGCGGGTCGTCGGTGTCCGCGCTCGCCGCGAGGAACTCGGTCATGTCGGCGAGGCTCTGCTCGTGGTCGGGGAAGACCACGTCCTCCTTGGACGGGAAGTACCGGAAGAAGGACCTCCGGCCGACCCCGGCCGTGCGGACGATGTCGTCGACCGTCGTCTGCTCGTAGCCGCGCTCCAGGAAGAGCGCGAAGGCCGCCGCGACGAGGGAGTCGCGCATGGAGGGCTTGGCGGGGGTGGCGGGGTTGGTGCTCATGCCCCCGAAACTAGCACTCGGATCCCTCTCGCGGCGGCACTTGGTGCCAAACAGCAGGTCAGCCGGTCAGCAGGTCAGCCGGTCAGCGGGTCAGCGGGCCGCCATCCGCAGCGCGCCGTCCATCCGGATGGTCTCGCCGTTGAGGTAGTCGTGCTCGGCGATCATGGTGACGAGGCGGGCGTACTCCTCGGGGCGGGCCAGCCGCTGCGGGAAGGTGACGCTCGCCGCGAGCCCGGCCCGCACGTCCTCGGAGAACCCGGCCATCATCGGGGTGTCGACGATGCCGGGGGCGATGGTGACCACGCGGATGCCGTACTGGGCGAGGTCACGGGCCGCGGTGACGGTCATGCCGGCGACGCCGGCCTTGGAGGCGGCGTACGCGATCTGCCCGACCTGCCCCTCGAACGCGGCGATCGAGGCGGTGTTGACGACGAGTCCGCGCTGGCCGTGCTCGTCGGCCTCGCGCTTCGCGATGGCCTCGGCGGCGAGCCGCATCACGTTGAAGGTGCCGAGCAGGTTGACGTCGAGAACCGTCCGGAACAGCTCCAGGTCGTGCGGACCCTTGCGGCCCAGGACCCGTGCGGAGGGGGCGATGCCCGCGCAGTTGACGGCGAGCCGCAGCTCGGCCCCGTCCTCCTCGATCCGCGCGAGCGCCGCCCGGACCTGCTCCTCGTCGGTGACGTCCGCCGCCAGCAGCGTGACCCCGTCGGCGGGCGCCTCGGCTCCGACCACGGCCTTGTCGAGGTCCAGGCCGTAGACGGTGGCGCCGCGGGCGGCGAGCGCGGCCGCGGTGGCGGCGCCGAGCCCCGAGGCGGCACCGGTGACGAGCGCGGCGGATCCTGCGATGTCCATGAATCTCCTCGTACGAACCGGCGGCCCGCCTCCGGGCCGCCGTGCGTGTGCGGTGCTCGCGCGCTGTGCGCGCCCTACTTCCATTCCCAGACCTTGGCCGTGTTCCTGCCGTCCTTGTCCTCCTCGTACTCGAACACGCCCGCGGTCCCGTTGAGCCGGCCGAACTTCGCCGAGGCGGACTCGAAGAAGATCGCGCCGCGGTAGCTGAACCCACCGGATTCGTTCATGCGGCCGATTCCGGTGCCGTGCCAGGTGACGATGTCGCCGTCCTGGGTCATGCTGCAGCCCTGCCCGTCCCCGTAGAGGGTGCCGTCCGCCTGCATGACCGAGTCGTACGTGCCCATGTCCGTGACCGCCACGCCCAGCAGCGTGCCGGTCGACTGGAAGGATGCCTCCAGATGCGGGTGACCGCCGTCGACCGAGACCACCCGGATTCCTGTCGTCTGGCCCTGTTCCTCACCGATCAGATCGCCGAGCATGATGGGACTCCTCTCCGGAACCTCGGATCGGGACCCCTCTTCCGGCGTACGCCCGGCGGACCACCCCGGCAACCGCAACCGTGCCGGGCACGGGGCGGGACCGGTTCCCGGCCGGGCCCGTCGTGCGCTACGCGCCCGCGGCCGACAGCTGGCGGCTGATGACGAGCCGCTGGATCTGGTTGGTGCCCTCGAAGATCTGCATGATCTTGGCCTCGCGCATGTAGCGCTCGACCGGGAAGTCCCGCGTGTAGCCGTAGCCGCCGAGGACCTGGACCGCGTCCGTCGTGACCTTCATGGCCGTGTCGGTGGCGATCAGCTTCGCCGCGCTGGCCTGCCGGCTGAAGGGGCGGCCGAGGTCGCGGCGGCGGGCCGCGTCGAGGTAGGTGGCGCGGGCCGCGTCGACGGCCGCGGCCATGTCGGCGAGCAGGAAGCCGAGGCCCTGGTGGTCGATGATCTTCCGGCCGAAGGTGGTGCGCTCGTTGGCGTACGCCACGGCGGCGTTCAGCGCGGCCTGGGCGAGGCCGGTCGCGCAGGCGGCGATGCCGAGGCGGCCGCAGTCCAGGGCGCTGAAGGCGATCTGGAGGCCCTGGCCCTCCTCGCCGATGCGGCGGTCGGCCTCGACGAGGGCGCCGTCCCAGTGGGCCGAGGTGGTGGGCACGGCCTGGAGGCCCATCTTGCGCTCCGGCTTGCCGAAGGTCAGGCCCTCGGTGGCGCCGGGCGCGAGGAAGCAGGAGATGCCGTGGCTGCCGGGCGCGGTGCGGGCGAACAGGGCGTAGAAGCCGGCCTTGCCGCCGTGGGTGATCCATGCCTTGTTGCCGGTGACGCGGTAGGCGGCGCCGTCCTCCGTGAGCTCGGCCTTGCAGGCGAGCGCGGCGGCGTCGGAGCCGGCCTGCGGCTCGGAGAGGCTGTACCCGCCGATGAGCCGGCCCTCCAGCATCGCGGGCAGCCAGCGCTCCTTCTGCTCCGCGGTGCCGAAGGAGTGCAGCGGGTGGCAGGCCAGGGTGTGGACGCTCGTGGCGACCGCGACGGCGGCCCAGCGGGCGGCGAGCTCCTCGAGGACCTGGAGGTAGACCTCGTAGGGCTGGCCTCCGCCGCCGTACTCCTCCGGGTACGCGAGACCGAGCAGCCCGGCCTCCCCGAGGGTCGCGAACAGACCTTCCGGATAGCTCTCGGCGGCCTCGTGCTCGTCGACCCGGGAGGCGAGCTCCTTGTCGGCGATCTCCCGCGTGAGAGCGATGAGGTCCGCTGCCTCGGGGGTGGGAAGCAGGCGGTCGACATCCATGGCGACTCCATCAGACACAGACGATGCTGCGAATCCGCAGATCTGCGAAACGGTACTGCGAGGGGTACGGCAGTACCGGTTAGCGTAGCGCAGGAGGGTGAACACACAAGCCCCCGAACGGGTTCACCCGGCATACTGTTCGGGTGATCGAGACCTCCGCCGCACTCCGCCTGACGGGCCGCGGCGCAGCCAGGCGCTCCGAACTCTTCGAGGAGCTCGTGGCGCTCCTGGTCGGCGAGGGCTTCGCCCAGCTCACCCTCGACGACCTGGCGGCCCGTCTGCGCTGCTCCAAGCGCACCCTCTACGGCCTCGCGGGCAGCAAGGAACAGCTGGTCAGAGCGGCCGTGGTGCACTTCTTCCGGCGCGCCACCGCCCGCGTCGAGGCGGTGCTCGCCGCCGCGACGGGGCCCGCCGAGCGGCTCGCCGCCTATCTGCGCGCCGTCGCCGCCGAGCTCGCGCCGGTGTCGCCGCAGTTCTTCGACGACGTCGCCGCCTTCGAGCCGGCCGCCGAGGTCTACGAGCGCAACACGCGGGCCGCCGCCGGCCGGGTGCAGCAGCTGATCGAGGAGGGCGTGACGGCCGGTGTCTTCCGCGAGGTGCACGTCGCCTTCGCCGCCGACGTGATCGCCTCCGTGATGGTCCGCATCCAGCAGCGCCAGGTGGCCGCGGCGACCGGCCTGGCCGACGCCGCCGCGTACGAGCAGCTCGCGGAACTCCTCCTGCACGGCCTGCAGAAGACCTGAGCCCGCCTCGGCCCGGCCCGGCCCGGGACCAGCTCAGGACCTGACTTGGGACCGGCCTGGCACAGGCCCGGATCCGGCGCCCGAACGCCGGAAGGGCACCCCGGGTGTCCGGGGTGCCCTTCCGACCGTCCGCGGGTCGTCGGATCAGGCGACCGAGCCGATGCGGCCGGCCGGTTCGCGCGGGACGTCGTGGTGGATCGGGGTGTGCGCACCCGTCAGGGAGGCGCCGCTGCCGCCGCGCCGGTTGGCGACGATCTCGGCGCCGATGGACAGGGCGGTCTCCTCGGGCGTACGGGCACCGAGGTCGAGGCCGATCGGGGAACGCAGCCGGGCGAGTTCGAGTTCGGTGACGCCGACCTCGCGCAGGCGCTTGTTGCGGTCCTCGTGGGTGCGGCGGGAGCCCATCGCGCCGACGTACGCGACGGGAAGTCTGAGGGCGATCTCGAGCAGCGGCACGTCGAACTTGGCGTCGTGGGTGAGGACGCACAGCACCGTACGGCCGTCCACCTCGGTGGACTCCAGGTAGCGGTGGGGCCATTCGACGACGATCTCGTCGGCGTCGGGGAAGCGGAGCTTCGTCGCGAAGACCGGGCGGGCGTCGCAGACGGTGACGTGGTAGCCGAGGAACTTGCCGACCCGGACGAGCGCGGACGCGAAGTCGATGGCGCCGAAGACGATCATGCGCGGGGCGGGCACGGAGGACTCGACGAGGAGGGTGACCGGCTGCCCGCAGCGGCTGCCGTCGGCGCCGATCTCGACGGTGCCGGTCCGTCCGGCGTCCAGCATGGCGCGGGCCTCGCCGGCGGCGGTGCGGTCGAGTTCGGGGTGGCCGCCGAGGCCGCCCTCGTACGAGCCGTCGGGGCGGACCAGGAGGGCCTGCCCCAACAGGTCCTCCGGGCCGGTGACGATCCGGGCGAGGGCGGCCGCCTCGCCGGAGACGGCGGCGGCCAGCGCGGCGGGGAAGACCCCGCCGCGGACCGGGGTGACGAGGATGTCGATGATGCCGCCGCAGGTCAGTCCGACCGCGAAGGCGTCCTCGTCGCTGTAGCCGAAGCTCTCCAGGACGGTCGTGCCGTCCTCGAGGGCCTGTTGGCAGAGTTCGTAGACGGCGCCCTCCACACATCCGCCGGAGACGGACCCGATCGCCGTGCCGTCGCTGTCGACGGCCAGTGCGGCTCCCGGCTGCCGGGGCGCGCTGCCGCCGACGGCCACGACGGTGGCGACGGCGAAATCGCGTCCCTGCTCGACCCACCGGTGCAGCTCTTCGGCGATGTCCAGCATGGCGAACTCCTTGGGTGTCTGAGGTGGAGGGCGACGTTACGGGCGTCAGCCGACGCCCAGCCAGCTCTCGATCGGATGGATCGCGAAGTAGATGAGGAAGACGCCGGTCAGCGCCCACATGAAGCCGCCGACCTCCCTCGCCTTGCCCTGCGCGGACTTGATCACCGCGTAGGAGATGACGCCGGCCGCGACACCGGTGGTGATGGTGTACGTGAAGGGCATCAGGACCACGGTGAGGAACACCGGGATCGCGACGGAGCGGTCGCTCCAGTCCACGTGCTTGGCGTTCTGCATCATCATCGAGCCGATGACGACCAGGGCCGCGGCGGCGACCTCCTGCGGCACGATCGCGGTGAGCGGCGTGAAGAAGAGGGCCAGGGCGAAGAACCCGCCGGTGACCACGGAGGCCAGACCGGTGCGGGCGCCCTCGCCGACGCCGGTGGCGGACTCGACGAAGACCGTCTGTCCGGACGCGCCGCCCGCACCGCCGAGGATGCCGCCGGCACCGTCGATGAACAGGGCCTTGGACAGGCCGGGCATCCGGCCCTTGTCGTCGGCGAGCTTGGCCTCGGTGCCGACGCCCAGGATGGTCGCCATGGCGTCGAAGAAGCCGGCGAGCACCAGGGTGAAGACGATCATGGTGATCGTGAGGTAGCCGACGTCGCCCCAGCCGCTGAAGGACACCTGGCCGAGGAGCGAGAAGTCCGGCGTGGAGACCGCGCTGCCGTCCAGCTCCGGCGGGCCGGAGAACCAGGCCTTGCCGGGGATGTCGGCGATCGCGTTGAGGACGACCGCGACGACCGTGCCGACGACGATGCCGATGAGGATGGCGCCGGGGATGTTGCGGGCCTGCAGCGCGAAGATCAGCAGCAGGGTGAACGCGAAGATCAGGACGGGCCAGCCCATGAGCTCACCGGCCGGGCCGAGCGAGACGGGGCCGCCGCCGGGCGCGGGGTTCTCGTGGACGAAGCCGGCCTTCACGAAGCCGATGATGGCGATGAAGAGACCGATGCCGATGGTGATGGCGTGCTTGAGCGCGAGCGGTATCGCGTTCATGATCATCTCGCGGAGGCCGGTGACCACCAGGAGACAGATCACGGCTCCGTACGCGATCGACATGCCCATGGCCTGCGGCCAGGTCATGACGGGGACGACCTGCGAGGCCATCACGCCGGAGACGCTGAGTCCCGCGGCGAGGGCCAGGGGGACCTTGCCCCAGAAACCCATGAGGAGGGTCGTGGCGGCCGCGGCCAGCGCCGTGGCGGTGATCAGCGCGGGCTGGCTGAGGACGTTGCCGTCCACATCCTTGCCGGAGAGGATCAGGGGGTTGAGCAGGAGAATGTACGCCATCGCCATGAAGGTGGTGACGCCGCCGCGGATCTCCGTCGCGACGGTGGATCCTCTCTCCGAGATGTGAAAGTACCGGTCGAGCCAAGACCTGCCGGCGGGGTTGCGCGAGCCGTTGCCCGCGTCCTCGGCCGTGGTCTTGGGCTCCACTGACGACTGGGTCATGGGGCCTACTCCCAAGGTTCAAAGGGGCACCCGCAGAAAGCGTTGGGGATTGCGGGATTTGGGATATCAAGTTGGCTGCACGACCCGGGGGACGGCCCGAGACGAACGGGTGAATCGGTACTGCGGCTACTGCTGTTCACTGCGGTACTGCCGTACTGCGGTGGGGGGTTCCCCGGACGGTGCGGGCGGGAGGGGAAGTGTGACGTTCCTGGGAGGCACGCACCGTCCGGAGAGGTCTTACAGGGTGCCGGTCAGGTGCTCGGGGCGGACCGGCGTCTTGGTGAGCTCCAGGCCCGTCGCGTTCCGGATCGCCGCGAGGACGGCCGGGGTCGACGACAGGGTCGGGGCCTCACCGATGCCCCGCACGCCGTACGGCGCGTTGGGGTCGGCCAGCTCGAGGTAGTCGACCGGGATGGTCGGCGTGTCGAGGATGGTCGGGATCAGGTAGTCCGTGAAGGAGGGGTTGCGCACCTTCGCGGTCTTCGGGTCGACGATGATCTCCTCCATCACCGCCACGCCCAGGCCCTGGGTGGTGCCACCCTGGATCTGGCCGATGACGGAGAGCGGGTTGACCGCCTTGCCGACGTCCTGGGCACAGGCCAGTTCGATGACCTTGACCAGGCCGAGCTCGGTGTCGACCTCCACCACCGCGCGGTGCGCGGCGAAGGCGTACTGCACGTGGCCGTTGCCCTGGCCGGTGACGAGGTCAAAGGCCTCCGTGGGGCGGTGCCGCCACTGCTCCTCGATCTCCACCACCTCGTCCTCGAGGACGTCCACGATGCTCGCGAGGACCTCGCCGCCGTCGGTGACGACCTTGCCGTCCTGCAGGAGCAGTTCGGCCGTGGCCCACGCCGGGTGGTACGAGCCGAACTTGCGCCGGCCGATCTCCAGGACCTTCTCGCGGACGAGCTCGCAGGAGTTCTTGATGGCGCCGCCGGTCATGTACGTCTGGCGGCCCGCGGAGGTCGAACCGGCCGAGCCGACCTGGGTGTCGGCCGGGTGGATGGTCACCTGGGTGACGCCCAGTTCCGTGCGGGCGATCTGGGCGTGGATGGTGACACCGCCCTGGCCGACCTCGGCCGCGGCGGTGTGCACCGTGGCGACGGCCTCGCCGTTGATGACCTCCATGCGGATCCGGGCGGTCGAGTAGTCGTCGAAGCCCTCGGAGAAGCCGACGTTCTTGATGCCGACCGCGTAGCCGACGCCCCGGACGACGCCCTCGCCGTGCGTGGTGTTGGACAGGCCGCCCGGCAGCGCGCGGACGTCCGCGCCCTCGCCGGCGGTCTCCCACTGGCGCTCCGGCGGCATGGGGCGGGCCTTGACCCGGCGCAGCAGCTCGGCGACCGGGGCCGGCGAGTCCACGACCTGGCCGGTCGGCATGAGCGTGCCCTGCTCCATGGCGTTGATCTGGCGGAACTCGACCGGGTCCATGCCCAGCTTGGCCGCCAGCTTGTCCATCTGCGCCTCGTAGGCGAAGCAGGCCTGCACCGCGCCGAAGCCGCGCATGGCACCGCAGGGCGGGTTGTTGGTGAAGAGGCCGATCGCCTCGATCTCGACGTCGTCGATGACGTACGGGCCGACCGAGAGCGACGAGGCGTTGCCGACGACCGAGACCGTGGACGAGGCGTAGGCGCCGCCGTCCAGGACGATCTTGCACTTCATGTGCGTGAGCTTGCCGTCCTTGGTGGCGCCGTGCTCGTAGTAGAGCTTCGCCGGGTGCCGGTGGACGTGCCCGAAGAAGGACTCGTAGCGGTTGTAGACCATCTTGACCGGCTTGCCGGTGCGCAGCGCGAGCACGGAGGCGAGGATCTGCATCGAGATGTCCTCGCGGCCGCCGAAGGCGCCGCCGACGCCGGCCATGGTCATGCGGACCTTCTCCTCGGGCAGGCCGAGGCAGGGCGCGATCTGCTCGCGGTCCGCGTGCAGCCACTGGGTGGCCACGTAGAGGTCGATGCCGCCGTCCTCGGCGGGCACCGCGAGGCCGGACTCCGGGCCGAGGAAGGCCTGGTCCTGCATGCCGAAGGTGTACTCGCCCTTGACGATCACGTCGGCGCGCTTGGCGGCCTCGTCGGCGTTGCCGCGGATGATCGGCTGGCGGTGCACGATGTTCGGGTGCGGGACGTGCTTGGCGTGCCTGTCCTCGCGGTTCTCGTGGACGAGCACGGCGTCGGGAGCGGTCGCCGAGGCCTCATCGGTGATGAGGGGCAGCTCCTTGTACTCGACCTTGATCTTCGCGGCGGCGCGGCGCGCGGTCTCCGGGTGGTCGGCGGCCACGAGGGCGACCGGCTCACCGTGGTGACGGACCTTGCCGTAGGCGAGCACCGGGGTGTCGCGGAACTCCAGGCCGTAGTTCTTCGCGGCCGGCAGGTCGTCCGCCGTCAGGACGGCGTAGACGCCCGACATGGCCAGGGCCTCGGAGGTGTCGATGGACACGATCTCGGCGTGCGCGACCGTGGACCGCAGGGTCTGGCCCCACAGCATCTCCTCGTGCCACATGTCCGAGGAGTAGGCGAACTCGCCGGTGACCTTGAGGGTGCCGTCCGGGCGGAGGGTGGACTCGCCGACGCCGCCCTGGTTGTGCTTCTGGGTGACGTCGGTGGGCGTGCCCGCCGGTACGGTACGTGTGTTCTGAGCCATCGTCAGACCGCCTCTCCCTGGCGCTCCTGGCGAGCGGCCGCCAGGCGGACCGCGTCGAGGATCTTCTCGTAACCGGTGCAGCGGCAGAGGTTGCCGGAGAGCGCCTCGCGGATGTCCGCGTCCGTCGGGGACGGGTTGCGCTCCAGCATCTCGTCGGCCGCGACGAGCAGACCGGGGGTGCAGAAGCCGCACTGCACGGCGCCGGCGTCGATGAACGCCTGCTGGATCGGGCTCAGTTCGACGCCCTCGCCGGTCTGCGAGTCCTGCGGCTTGGCCTCCCAGCGCTTGGCCTCGTCGAGCGAGGTGCCGCAGGCACCGGAGGCGCAACCGCCGCCGTGACCGTGCTCCTGACGCTCCTTGGCGTACTCCGCCAGGCCCTCGACGGTGACGACCTCGCGGCCCTCGACCTGGCCGGCGGCGACCAGGCAGGAACACACCGGCACGCCGTCGAGGCGGACCGTGCAGGAGCCGCACTCGCCCTGCTCACAGGCGTTCTTGGAGCCGGGCAGGCCCAGGCGCTCACGCAGAACGTAGAGGAGGGACTCGCCCTCCCAGACGTCGTCGGCTTCCTGCGGACGACCGTTGACCGTGAAATTCACGCGCATGGTTATGCAGCTCCTTCAAGGGTGCGCCCGTTGCCGGCGCGGTACTGCTCCCAGGTCCAGCCGAGCGTGCGGCGGGCCATGATGCCCACGGCGTGCCGGCGGTACTTGGCGGTGCCTCGTACGTCGTCGATCGGGTTGCAGGCCCCGGACGCGAGGTCCGCGAACTGCTTGGCGATCGAGGGGGTGATGATCTTGCCGTTGTCCCAGAAGCCGCCCTCCTCGAGGGCCGCGTTCAGGAACTCCTCGGCCGCCGTGGCCCGCACGGGCGTGGGGGCGGCGGAGCCGATGCCGGTCCGTACGGTCCGGGTCTCCGGGTGGAGGGCCAGGCCGAAGGCGCAGACGGCGATGACCATCGCGTTGCGGGTGCCGACCTTGGAGTACTGCTGGGGGCCGTCCGCCTTCTTCACGTGGACGGTCTTGATGAGCTCGTCGGGCTCGAGCGCGTTGCGCTTCACGCCCTTGTAGAACTCGTCGATCGGGATGAACCGGGTGCCGCGCACCGACTCGACCTCGACCTCGGCGCCCGCCGCGAGCAGCGCGGGGTGGGCGTCACCGGCCGGGGAGGCGGTGCCCAGGTTGCCGCCGACGCCGCCGCGGTTACGGATCTGCGGGGAGGCGACCGTGTGCGAGGCGAGGGCCAGACCGGGGAGCTCCTCGCGGAGGTTCTCCATGATCTGGGTGTACGGGACCGAGGCGCCGAGCCGGACGTTCTCCTCGCCGACCTCCCACTCGCGCAGCAGCTCGATACGGTTCAGGTCGAGGAGGTACTCGGGACGCCGGTGGTCGAAGTTGATCTCGACCATGATGTCGGTACCGCCTGCGATGGGCACGGCCGTGGGGTGCTCGGCCTTGGCGGCGAGCGCCTCCTCCCAGCTGGCGGGGCGAAGGAAGTCCATGGTGGCTCTCTTCTTGTGCTTCGGGTGATCGGGGGTCGTTCGTACGGGCCATGGGGGACGGCCGGCCCTCGACGGACGATCTCTTCATGTGCTGTTAACGCGGTGTGTGTGGCCTAGTACACAAGCCCCGCCCGCCCGTGTGCAGCCACCGAAACCATGAAGGAGTTGGCTGGCTGCCATGGTCGTCTTGTAGATTCGAACGAAAGGCGGAGAACAGCAACCTCTCCGTTTCCCCCCGGAAACGGTGGCACCACGCCATCGACGACAACGAGACACCCACTCCACCCCCAACCAAGGAACGGCGGCGACATCATGCGGCTGCGCGCACTGCTGGAGAACGACGCGCTCGGGCTGCGCCTGCTCGGCGGCGACGACGAGCTGGACCGCACCGTCCGCGGCGTGATGACGACGGACCTCAAGGACCCCAGCCGCTACCTGTCCGGCGGGGAGCTGGTGCTCACCGGCCTCGCCTGGCTGCACGAGCCGGGCGACGCCGAGCCCTTCGTCCGGATCCTCGCGAGCACCGGCGTGGCCGCCCTGGCCGTCGGCGAGGCCGAGCTCGGCGCCATCCCGGACGACCTCGTACAGGCGTGTTCTCGCCATCGGCTGCCGCTGTTCGCAGTCAACGAATCCGTTGCGTTCGCGACGATCACCGAGCACGTTGTTCGACAGGTATCCGGCGAGCGGGCCGGCGACCTGGCCGCCGTCGTGGACCGCCACAGGCGCCTGATGACCTCGGGACCGGCCGGCGGCGGACCCGAGGTCGTGCTCGACCTCCTCGGCTCCGACCTGGACCTCCGGGCCTGGGTGCTGTCCCCCACCGGCCGCCAGATCGCCGGCGCCGGAGAGCCCCTGGAGCCCGGTCTCGCCGCGTCCCTCGCCGGCGAGCACCTGGCGGCGACCCGCACCGGGCGCCGCGGCCCGCACCGGGTCGGCGTCGCCGGGACCACGTACTCGCTGTTCCCGATCCGCAACACCGGCCGCGGCACGCCGCCCCCGTCCCGTGACGTGCGCGAGACGGTGCTCTCCGACTGGCTGCTCGCCGTCGAGGCCGACGCGGGCGACTGGCCGGCCGCCCGGCTCGACCTGCTCCAGGGCGTCACCCAGCTGATCGCCGTCGAGCGGGACCGCCGCGACGCCGCGCGGACCGTGCGCCGCCGGCTCGCCCAGGAGGTCCTGGAACTGGTCCAGACGGGTGCCGCGCCCGCCGAGATCGCCGCCCGCCTCCGGGTCGCCGCGCCCGTGCTGCTGCCCGGACTC
Organism: Streptomyces sp. NPDC127092; assembly: GCF_042722475.1. Lineage (NCBI taxonomy): Bacteria > Bacillati > Actinomycetota > Actinomycetes > Kitasatosporales > Streptomycetaceae > Streptomyces > Streptomyces sp. NPDC127092. The sequence continues at coordinate 261,513 of NZ_JBHXFE010000004.1, read as the reverse complement.
GGCACCGCCCCGCACTGGCAGGTCGTGGTCGCCCGCGTCGAGTGGGAGCAGGAGCCCGGGCAGAGCGCCGTCGACAGCGGCCCCGTCGCCCAGGCCCTCCTGGAGGAGATCCTGGTCGACCCGACGGCGTCCGGCGCCGACTCGGCCGACCGGATCGCCGTCGCCCACAGCGGCGACGAGGCCATCGCGCTCGTCCCGCTCGCCGCCACGCCGCTGCCCGACAGTGAGGACGACATGCCGCCCGTGGCGCTCGGCCTGCACGCCGACGCCCTGCTCTCCGCCGTCCGCACGCCGCTGTCCGCCGGGCTCGCCGACGACGGCCGCCTCACCCTCGGCGTCAGCGCCGCCGTGCACTCCGCCGAGGGGCTGCGCGGCGCCCTGGAGGAGGCCCGGCACGCCCGCCGGGTCGCCGCGGCCCGCCCCGGCCGCGTCTGCGCCGCCGGCCACCACGAGCTCGCCTCGCACGTGCTGCTGCTGCCCTTCGTCCCGGACGACGTACGGCGCGCCTTCACGGCCCGCCTCCTGGACCCGCTGCGGGACTACGACCGCCGGCACCGCGCGGAGCTCATCCCGACGCTGGAGGCCTTCCTCGACTGCGACGGCTCCTGGACCCGCTGCGCGACCCGCCTCCACCTGCACGTGAACACGCTGCGCTACCGGGTGGGCCGGATCGAACAGCTCACCGGCCGGGACCTGTCCCGCCTGGAGGACAAGCTCGACTTCTTCCTCGCGCTCCGGATGAGCTGAACGGGTGAAGACGATCCTCCGCTGACCGGATTCATCTCATCGGGTGACCAGGCGGACTGACGGGGCGGCAGGCGACTGCCGCCCCGTCGCCGTACTCCCCCGCGATTCCCCCGTGTTTCCGCCCCTTCCCGCTTTGTGAAAACTTTCACCCGACCCCTTGGCCGGTCCCCGGACTTCGTGCTGAGATGCCGTCCTACTCACAGCTCGATGGCGCGCTCGGGGAGGGCGATGTGGCGTACGGCCGGGGCACCCCACTGGAGACCGCGATCTGGAGGCTCCGCTCCCGCGGCTGCTGGACGGATGCCGCCGAACTCCTCGCACCCCGCGCGGCCGAACCGGCGGCGGCCCTGGAGCGGGCGGCCCTGCTCATCGAGCGCTGCCTCTACACCGAACAGGGCTGGGCCGAGGCCGAGGAGGCGCTGCGGGCGGCCGAGGCGGTCGCCCAGACCGACGAGGAGCGCGGGGCCGCCGCCTGTGAACGCGGCCATCTCGCCTACGCCTCCACCCTCCTGGGCGTCCGCGACCGCGCCGACGAGGCCCGCGCGGCGCTCGGCCGCGCGGCGGCGCTGATCGGCCCCGAGACGCCGGGCCGCGCACTCCTGGACTACCGCCGCGGGCTGCTCGCGCAGAACCTCGGCGACTCCCCGCAGGCCGCCCGCGCCGCCTACCGCCGCGCCCACGCCGGGGCGACGGCCCACGACGACGCGCTGCTGCTGTCCTCGACCTGGCGTCATCTCGCCGGACTCGCCCTGCGCGAGGGTGAGTTGGCGGAGGCACGGCACGGCTTCGCCGAATCCCTGCGGATCCGCGAGGAGTTGGGCTACCTGGTGGGCACCGTGCCCGCGCTCGCCTCGCTCGCCGAGGCCGAGACGGAACCGGAGGCGGGCCGGCTCCGCGCGGAGGCGGGCAGGCTGTTCCGCCTGCTGGGCGGCGTACCGACCTGGCTGGCGGCGCAGTTGACGCCGCGTCCGGCCGTCTGAGGCCTCAGGCCGGTGGCGGGTGCGCGGGGCCGCTCCCGCCGTCGCGCGCCTCACGCGCCCGCTCCAGCCGGAGCACCGCCTCGTCCAGGCCGAGCACCAGCGCGCCGTCCTCCGTGACCGTCACCGCGCGCACCGGGGGTCCCGGGCGGAAGGCCAGACGGGCGTGCTGCTCGATCCGGTGGAGTTCCACCGTCCCGTCCGCCCAGGCCGCCGCCAGGACCGGCCCGTGCGGGGTCTCGGTGGCGGCCAGGGAGACCACCGGCGAGCGGCGTTCCGTCAGGGGATCCGGGTAGGGGTCCTTGCCGGGCGTCCACCGGCGCACGGCTCCGTCGGTGCCGCCGCTGCAGACGAACGGCGTCGCCGACTCGACCGCGGCCACCGCCGTGACCCGGCCGCTGTGCAGGGCCGCCTGGTGGAGGCCGGTGAGGCCGAAGGCGTGGACGGAGCCCAGCCGGTCGCCGACCACGACCGACCCCGCGATGGCGGCGAGGGCGGTGCCGGGATGCCGGGTGAGGGTGGCGGAGACCGCTTCGGTGAGGCGCTGGAGGTACGGCGGCCGCGGCTGCCGGCCCCGTACGGTGTGCAGCCGGCCCCGCTCGTCGAGCAGCAGCACGGTCCCGTCCGGCGCGGGCGCGAGGGCCCTGACCGGTCCGGTGACCGGGTGGTCGAGCTGCCCGAGCGGCCGGGCGTCGGCCGCGGCGAGCAGCCGTACGGTGCCGCCGAGGTCCGCGGCGAGCAGCGTCCCGCCCTGGGCGGCGAGCGCGGCGACCGGTCCGGGCCAGGGCGGCGCGACGTCTCCGGCGACCCGGGTCCACCGCACCCGCCAGGGCGCGGAGGCGGCGAGGTCACGGAGCGCGGGCCGCAGCCGGGGGTCGGCGCCGTCGCCGAGGACGGCGAGCAGCCCGAGGGCCCGGTCGGCGGGGCCGCGGGCCGCGCACAGGGCCTGCCCGGCGCGCAGCCAGGCGGTGCGCAGACCGCCGTGGTCGTCGACGGGGTCGCTGACGTAGCCGGTGGTGACGGCGACGGGGTCGGCGGCGCAGACGGCGGCGGGGTCGGAGAGGTCGGGGGTGCCGGAGGGGCCGGGGGTGCCGGACGGGCCTGCCGGGTCGTCGGAAGCGGGCTGGTCACCGTCCACCACGGTGCTGCGTCCCTGGGCGAGGAGGGCGTATCCGGGTGTTCCCGGGCTCGCCTCGACCACGAGCCGTACCCGGCCGAGCCGGGCGAGGTCGGCGATCAGTGCGGCGACCGCCTCGGGTTCGGCGGCGGCGTGCAGGGCCGGCAGGAGCAGCACGGTGCGGGCGGCACGACCGGTCTCGCTGGTGGCCAGGGCCCGGACGAGGTCGTCCGCCGAGCCGGCGACGACGCCGAGGTGGTCGGCGACGGCCCAGGCGGTGCCGAGGGCGGTGCGGCCGGCGAGCGGGACGAGCGCGCGGGCGGTACGGCGGCGCCCGGCGGCGCGGGGTCCGTGGGCGGCGAGCCAGTCGAGCAGCCCGGGGGCGCCGGTGACGAGGCAGAGGCGGGGGGCTTCGGGGTCGGTGAGCCAGCCGAGCAGGGCCGCGGCCCCGGGGCGCTCCGCGCGGACGGACGGCATGGGCACCTCTCGGTCGGCGCGGTCTGGAAGGAGTACGGGCTGACGCTGTCGACCTTAGTCGTCAGTCCTGCGCCCCGGTGAAGTGCTCCCGTACGAGTGACGAAACGACGGGGAGATCCTGGGCGATCAGCGCGTCGAGCAGGGCGGTGTGTTCGGCGGCGTCGGCGACGAGTTCGCCGTGGCGGGTGGCGGGGGCGCTGACGAGGGGCCACTGGGAGCGCCGGTGCAGGTCGTCGGCGACGAGGAGGAGCTGTTCGTTGCCGGCGAGGGCGAGGACGGCGCGGTGGAAGGCGCGGTCGGCCTCGGCGTAGTGGGCGCGGTCGCCGCGGGCGGCGGCGGCGGAGGTGGCCTCGGCGAGCGGCCGGAGTCCGGCCCAGGTCTCGGCGGGGACGGTGCGGGCGAGGCGGAGCATGACGGGGACCTCGATGAGGGCGCGGACCTCGGCGAGTTCGGCGAGTTCGCGGGGTGTGCGTTCGGTGACGCGGAAACCGCGGTTGGGCACGACCTCGACGGCACCTTCGGTGGCGAGCTGCTGCATGGCCTCGCGGACCGGGGTGGCGGAGACGCCGAAGCGTTCGCCGAGGGCGGGGGCGGAGTAGACCTCGCCGGGGACGAGCTCGCCGCTGACCAGGGCGGTGCGCAGGGCCTGGAGGATCTGGCCGCGGACGGAGTGGCGGCGGACGGTGCGGGGCTCGGCGAGGCCGGGGACCGGGGGTTCTCCGTGGGTGTGCTCGCCGCGGGCCTGTTCGGGGACGCGTGCGGTCCGGTCCCGGGTGCCGGCCTCGCCGTACGCCGCCGCCTCGCCGTACGCCGCCGGGGCGGACCGGTCGGCCGTCCGCCCGCGCGTGCTGCCCTGCTCCACCCGGGTCCTCCTGCGCCTTCGTACCGGGCCCGGCTCGCGGCGCCGGGGTCCCCCGTGCACGATAGGCGGACGGCGTCGCAGTTCAAACACCGCAACGATCGGGTAAGGTAAGGCTAACCTGCTAACGATCGTGATTCGGTGGTCCCGCATGGCCCTGCCCGCTCTGCTGCCGTCGCCTCCCGCCTCGCCCGTCGCGGCCGCCTACGCCCGGCTCGCCGAGGTGTTCCCCGGACTGCGCGTCGACGAGCTGGCCGGGGACGAGCGGCTGCCGCGCGGGACGGGCTGGGTGGCATCGGACGAGCTGGGCGCCGGCGGGGACGGCCTGGACGCCTTTCTCTCCTGGGACGACGCACAGGTGCGGCGCGACTACGGGCGGACGGCCCGCCCCGACGTGGTGGCGAGCTTCGCGCTGCACCGGTACGCCTGGCCGACGTGCCTGCTGGTGACGCTGCCCTGGTTCCTGCACCGCCGGGTGCCCCGGCTGCCCGCGCGCGACGTGGCCTTCCAGCGGGCCCTCGGCCGGGTCGCGGTGCGGATCGAGGAGTTCGCCTGCCTGCCCGGGGACCCGGCGGCGGCACTGCCCGGCGCCCGTGTGGTGGCGGACGAGGAAGCGCTGCGGGCCGAGGTGCGGGGCGCCCTCGCCGAGCACTTCGAGCAGGTCCTGGCCGGCTTCGGGCCCCGGATGCGACGCGGCAGGCGGGCCCTGTGGGGCATGGTGACGGACGAGATCGTCGAGGGGCTCTGGTACATCGCGGAGCTGCTCGGCGAGGAGGGCCGGGCGCTCGCGGAGCTGGAGCGCCTGATGCCGGGGACGACGAAGCCGTACGCGGGCGCCGCGGGCTTCCGGGAGCTCCCGGGCTCGGCGGAGGCGTGCGGCACGGCCCGCGTCACGCGCGACCGGGTCTCCTGCTGCTTCTTCTACACGCTGCGCCCCGAGGACACCTGCCTCACCTGTCCGCGCACCGCCGACCCGGAGCGGGTCCGCCGCCTCGCCGCCACCGTCTGACCCTCTTCCGCCGTTACGCCACCCGGACGGGTGGTCCGAATCGAACACAACTCCCGCCTCTCGCGCGGTAGTTCGACCAGATCACACCTATTCGTATGCCGTACGGCCCCGATGGCGTGCTCTTGTTCCGAAACCCCGTACCCGCCCCGCCGGGTCGGCCAGTATGGGCGGCCGAATCGCCCTACTGCGAGGCAAAGGGACACCGCATGAGACTGACCGACATATCGCTGGACTGGCTGCTTCCGGGCGGCGTGATGGTGGCGGGGGTCCTGACGGCGGTGGCGGTGCTCGCGCGCGGGAAGCGCGCCGGTGACCAGGCCGCGGCCGAGGACTCCTGGGAGCGCAGCGAGGAACGCCGCAGACGCAAGGAGGCCGTCTACGGCACCGCCTCCTACGTCCTGCTCTTCTGCTGCGCCGCGGTCGCGGCGGCGCTCTCCTTCCACGGGCTCGTCGGCTTCGGCCGGCAGAACCTCAACCTCTCCGGCGGCTGGGAGTACCTGGTCCCGTTCGGCCTCGACGGCGCCGCGATGTTCTGTTCGGTGCTGGCCGTCCGCGAGGCGAGCCATGGCGACGCGGCCCTCGGCTCGCGCCTCCTGGTGTGGACGTTCGCGGGCGCGGCCGCCTGGTTCAACTGGGTGCACGCGCCCCGGGGCATGGGCCACGCGGGCGCCCCGCAGTTCTTCGCGGGCATGTCCCTGTCGGCGGCGGTCCTGTTCGACCGGGCGCTGAAGCAGACCAGGCGGGCCGCGCTGCGCGAGCAGGGCCTGATCCCGCGACCGCTGCCGCAGATCCGCATGGTCCGCTGGCTGCGGGCGCCCCGGGAGACCTTCGGCGCCTGGTCGCTGATGCTCCTGGAGGGCGTACGGACCCTGGACGAGGCGGTCGACGAGGTGCGCGAGGACCGGCGGGAGAAGGTGCAGAACCGGATCCGCCGGCGCGAGCAGGCCAAGCTGGACCGGGCACGGCTCAAGGCGATAAACCGCCAGCACCGCGCGTTCGGGCGCAGTGGCGGCCGGCAGGTCGACGTGGGGGAGACGGGGGGCGCCCGCAGGGGCGGGGAGGGCGAGGGGGGGGGGGGAGGGGCGAGGGGGGAAAAACCGCGAGAACTGGGTGTTGGGGGGGGGGGGGGGCGGGGGGGGGGGGGGGGGGGCGCGGGCCCCCCCCACCGGCGCGGGCTCCGCGACGGGCACGGTGCAGGCCGCCGTCGCGGAGCCCGCCATAGCGGACCCAGGACAGCTGCCGCTTCGACACCGGCCCTCCCTGCAGGCCGTGAGGGGCGCTGAGCCGCGTGGCGGTGAGTCCCGGACGGTCGACCTGACCGCCGAGGACGACACCCAGACGCTGCCGCGCCTCGACTCCCTGGAGCGCAAACTCGCCGACCTGGAGCAGCAGTTCGGCTGAGCCGCACGCTCCGAACGGCCGGCGGGGGCGCCCGGGGGGCAGTCCCCCGGCGGCCCCGCCGGCCAGTTCGAACCAGACGACCTTGCCCACGCCGCGGTCCTCCACTCCCCAGGAGTCGGCGAGGGCCTGGACGAGGACGAGTCCCCGGCCGTGCGTACCGTCGTCGGCGTTCGGTACGCGCGGCCGGACCATCTCGGACACGAAGTCCCTGACCTCGACCCTCAGGTGCTCGGGGACGACGGTGGCGGTGACGACCGCCCCGTGGTCCGTGTGGATCAGCGCGTTGGTCACCAGCTCGCTGGTGAGGAGTTCGGCGACGTCGGAGGCGCCAGGCCCGCCCCACGTCCCCAGCATCTCCCGTAACGCGTGTCGTACCTCGGGCACCGCGGTGAGATCCGCGCTCCCCACCCTTCTGAGCAGTCGAGTCCGCTGCTTCGCCTCCCCGGCCATAACCCCCACCCCGTCGTCGGATCGAACAGGCTCACGGGGATGCATGCCCAGGCGCCCGGCCGGCATTCATGAGCACCACCGGGCGGCCGTCAGGGCCCGTCAGGGACGCGGCACGTTCCGCAGGTTGGAGCGGGCCATCTGGAGCATCCGGCCGACTCCGCCGTCCAGCACGATCTTGCTCGCGGAGAGCGCGAAGCCGGTGACCATCTCGGCGCTGATCTTCGGCGGGATGGACAGCGCGTTGGGGTCGGTGACGACGTCCACGAGCGCCGGGCCCTTGTGCCTGAAGGCGTCCTTGAGGGCGCCGGCGAGGTGCTTGGGCTTCTCCACGCGGACGCCGTAGGCGCCGGCCGCGCGGGCGATGGCGGCGAAGTCGGGGTTCTTGTTGGCGGTTCCGTACGAGGGGAGCCCGGCGACCAGCATCTCCAGCTCGACCATGCCGAGCGAGGAGTTGTCGAAGACGATCACCTTCACGGGCAGGTCGTACTGGACGAGGGTGAGGAAGTCGCCCATGAGCATGCTGAACCCGCCGTCGCCGGACATCGACACGACCTGACGGCGGCGGTCGGTGAACTGGGCGCCGATGGCCTGCGGCAGCGCGTTCGCCATGGAGCCGTGGCTGAAGGAGCCGATGATCCGGCGGCGCCCGTTGGGCGTGAGGTAGCGGGCGGCCCAGACGTTGCACATGCCGGTGTCGACGGTGAAGACGGCGTCGTCGTCGGCGAGTTCGTCGAGGACGGACGCGACGTACTCGGGATGGATCGGCGTGTGCTTCTCGACCTTGCGGGTGTACGCCTTGACCACGCCCTCCAGGGCGTCGGCGTGCTTCTTCAGCATCTTGTCGAGGAAGCGGCGGTCGGTCTTGGCCCGGACCCGCGGGATGACGCACCGCAGCGTCTCGCGGACGTCGCCCCAGACGGCGAGGTCGAGCCGGGAACGCCGGCCGAGCCGCTCGGGCCGTACGTCGATCTGCACGATCTTCACATCGTCGGGCAGGAAGGCGTTGTACGGGAAGTCGGTGCCGAGCAGGAGGAGCAGCTCGCACTCGTGGGTGGCCTCGTAGGCGGCGCCGTAGCCGAGGAGTCCGCTCATGCCGACGTCGAACGGGTTGTCGTACTGGATCCACTCCTTGCCGCGCAGCGCGTGCCCGACGGGCGCCTTCACCCGTTCGGCGAACTGCATCACCTCGGGATGCGCGCCCGCGGTGCCGCTGCCGCAGAACAGCGTCACCCGGTCGGCCGCGTCGATCATCCGCACCAGCGCTTCGATCTCGGCGTCGCCCGGCCGGACGGTGGGCCGGGAGGTGACGAGCGCGGTCTCGACCGCCTTCTCCGGCGCGGGCCGGTCGGCGATGTCGCCGGGCAGCGAGACGACGCTGACGCCGCCCTGGCCGACGGCGTGCTGGATCGCGGTCTGCAGCAGCCGCGGCATCTGCCGCGGGTTGGAGATCAGCTCGCAGTAGTGGCTGCACTCGCGGAACAGGTGGTCGGGATGGGTCTCCTGGAAGTAGCCGAGGCCGATCTCGCTGGACGGGATGTGGGAGGCGAGGGCCAGGACCGGGGCCATGGAGCGGTGGGCGTCGTACAGGCCGTTGATCAGGTGGAGGTTTCCCGGGCCGCAGGAACCGGCGCAGGCGGCGAGCCGGCCGGTGACCTGGGCCTCGGCGCCGGCGGCGAAGGCCGCGACCTCCTCGTGCCGCACCTGCACCCAGTCGATGGCCGAGTTGCGCCGGATGGCGTCGACGACGGGGTTCAGACTGTCGCCGACCACTCCGTAGAGGCGCTGGACGCCCGCGCGGACGAGGATGTCGACGAACTGTTCTGCGACGTTCTGTTTGGCCATGGGTCCATCAACCCATGAGCGGCGGGGTCGCGCCCCTTGGGTTAGGCCTCCCAGACCGCCACGCCCGTACGGTCGTCGGCGTAACCCGTCACCCGTAGCTGGGTGTCGGCGAGGAAGGCGGCGAGGCCCGGCGGCTCGGCGCCGGCCCAGCGGGCGGCGAGTTCGCGGGCGAGGGACGGTTCGCCGCGCATGGGCTCGGCGAGGCCGTGCGAGGCGAGCAGCAGGGTGTCACCGGGACGGGCCACGGAGGCGCGGAAGCGGAACGGCTCGGCGGGCGGGGGCAGGGCGTCCTCGATGAACGGCCGGCCGGGCGGGTCGGCGACGCCCAGCCGCATGGTGAGCCGGTCGCCGTCCTCGCACACCTCCGGGACGTCCGGGCCCGGCGTCGTCGCGGACCGGGCGCGGGGCGGCGAGCCGAAGCCGACCACGGGCCCGCCGACGGTGGCGGAGGGATCGGGGAGCAGCGGTTCGATGTCCTGCCAGGCGCCGTCGCGGAGCCGGAACAGGCCGCCGGTGCCGACGCCGAAGAACACCCGGGTGCGGCATTCCGGGTCGGCGGAGAGCAGCAGGCAGCGCAGGCCCGCCGTGTACTCCTCGGGGTCGAGGCCGCGTTCGGCGGCGCGGGCGCGCAGCTTGCCGTAGGTGCGGTCGGTGAGCCGGTGGAGCCCCGACTTGAGGTCGCCGCGGCGGCCGGCCCGGATGTCCTCGGAGAGCCGGGCGTGACTGCGGCCGACGGATTCGGCGATCCAGCGGCAGGCGTCGGCGGCGGCGAGGTGGGTGTGCTCGGAGCCGCGCCGGCCCGCGGCGACGGCGACGAGTACGAGGGCGGCCTCGTCCTGCCCGAAGCGGGCGGTGAGCAGGGCGTCGCGGCGGGGTTCGCCGCGGTAGCGGGCGGAGTCGCCGCGGACGGAGACGGCGCGCAGGGTGTAGGCGCCGTAGCGGGCGCCGTCGAGGACGGTGTCGGCGACGAGCGCGTCGAGCTCTCCGGGACGGGCTGCGGGCAGCGCGGTGGGCTCGGCCTCGTAGGTGGGCGGCCGGGTCCCGACGTGTCCGGTACGGGGCCGGGGCGCGGGCACCTGCACGGCGGGGGCCGCGGCGGGCGGGACCGCGAGTGGTTGGGCCGCAGGGGTGGGCGTCTGGGCGGACGGCTCGCTGGGCGGCGTCTCGGCCGGCGGCGTCCCGGCGTCCGGGGCCGGGGTCTCGGCCGGGGCCAGGGCCTCGGCCGGCGCGGGGGGCTCGGGCGGCGGGGCCGGGAACTCGGTCGTGGTCGCCGCGGCGGAGTCGTAGCGCTCGTCGAGGCTGTCCGGCGTCGGCGCGGGCGCGGTGTCCTGCGCCGCCTCGTCGTACAGCTTGTCCCACCAGTTGGTGTCCCCCTGCTGAGTCATGCCCCTATTGTCCACCGCACAGGGCGTCAGAAAACGGGACATCAGGAAAAGCGTTACGGCAAAAGGGTGGTCGTCGAAGGGTGGTCCGCCGGGCGGCCCCACCCCCCACGGGAAGGACGCCCGGCGGACCGGCGTGATCAGCGCACGTCGTAAGCGCGGACCACGGTCTGGGTGACGGAGTTGCCGTTGGCGTCCGTCAGTTCGGTCTTCAGGGTGACCTGCCTGCCGGTGGCGCCCGCGTGGTTGACGGTCGCGGTCCAGGCGTCGCCCTGGTGGGAGACCTGTGCTTCGGTCCAGGTCGTGCCGCCGTCGTAGGAGTAGGACAGGCGGGCCGAGGTGAGCGCGGCGGGCGTGTAGCCCGCGTGACCCGTCACGCCGAGGCCGATCTGCTGGCCGTCGGTCGCCGCGAGGGTCTTGAGTCCGTCCTCCGGAAGGTCGTACCGGGGGAAGAGAATCGGGATGCCCTGAGAATAGACGCTCTCGTCCAGCTCGGAGGTGAATTTCCATACCGAGTTGACGGATGTGGAGCGGGCCCACACCTTGCTGCCGATCTTCATGGTGTTCTGTTCGAGCGTGTACGTGCCGGATTCGGCCGGTACCTCGAACACTCCGAACGGCCAGCCGGAGTCGCCGAGCGGCTCACCGTCCTTGCTGAGGCGCAGGTTGCCGATGTCACCGAAGGAGCCGGGCTCGGCGTAGTGGGTGTTGTCGCCCCACATGGCGTCGGCGAAGCCGATGAGGTTGCCCTGGCGCTCGGCGACGAGCACCGGCCTGCCGGTGGCGTCGCGCGGGGCGGTGGGGGCGACGACCCCGTCGTACCAGTTCTCGGTGCGGCGCTCGCCGGGGCCGTACGCGTGGCGGGCGCCGACCATGAACTCGCCGAACGGGAAGCTGGAGGAGAGGACCTGCTCCCAGGCGGTGTCGCCGGGCGTGTAGTACTCGGTGCGGGTGCCGGGGGCGGGGACGGTCTCGATGGAGCCGAAGAAGACTCCGGTGCCGTTCGGGCGGTAGGCGGCGGGGCTGTCGATGAAGTCGGTGGCGACGCCCATGGCGTGGTACGTCGACTCGGTGCGCCCCAACTCGCCGTCCCTGACGCGGTAGTTCTTGTCGCCGACCACGGGGCGGGACTCGGGGAAGGCGAGGTTGTAGAGGTAGGGGCTCTTGGCGGTGGCGCGCCAGGCGAGGGTGACCTCGCCGGCCGCGAGCCGGTCGAGGAGTTGCGCGGCCTCGGCGGCGGGCACGGCGAGGACCGGCAGGCCGGGGCCGGTGAAGCCGCCGCTCGGGTACCAGCGGCCGGCGGCCTGGTGGTAGGTGACGACGGCGACGGCGCCGGCGGCCTTGGCGTTGCGCGCGAGGGTGGACACGGCGGTGCTGGTGTCCGGCAGGCGGACCAGCGCGATCCGGTCCTTCACGCCCGCCGCCGTGAGCTCCTCCGGAGTGCCGGTGCCCGCGTCGACGAGCCGGGCGGAGCCGGTGCCGTCGAGGTTGTCGGAGCCGGTGGAGGCGGTGAGCGGATGCAGCACGAGACCGTCACCGGTCTTCAGTTCGCCGATCTGCGGGGCGGCGGCGCGCCAGTAGCTGCCGAACTCGAAGTCGCCGTCCGCGGCCCGGTCTTCGACGGAGGCGTAGTAGCCGCGGACGGTGCGCGGACCGGACGCGGTGCCGGCGTGCAGCCAGGTGTCGTCCCAGGAGCGGGCGAACGCGAGGGTGGCGCCCCGCACTTCGGAGGGCTTGTCGGTGCGGACGGTCAGCCGGTGGGCCTTGCGGGCGTCGAGGACGACGGTGGTGTCCTTCGTCAGCTGCAGCTGCGGGCGGGCCAGGTAGCTGACGGAGTCGGTGAGCGTGGCACCGTCGCCGGCGTCGGGTGTGGTGACGAAGGAGGAGAGGAAGTAGCTGCCGGCGCGCAGCCGGTAGACCTGGTCGGCGGAGCCCTCGTTGAAGCGGCGCTCGCCGGTGGCGTCGTCGGTGCCGATGACGTCGAGGGAGGAGGCGCCGTCGGCGGGCCTGCCCTGACGGTCGATCAGCTTGACGCGCAGGGTGACGGTCTCGGGCTCGACGTGGAGCGCGAAGGGGGTGGACACGTGGACGGCGCTGCCGCCGGCGGTGCCGGTGGCGACGATCCGGCCGGTGACGTCGCCGTACTGGGCGCGTTCCAGGCGGACGGCCGGGTCGACGGCGAGCGGGACCTCGACGGTGGCGCCGGCCGGGACGGTCACGGTGCGCTCGCCGAGCCGGGCGACGGCGGAGCGGACGGCGGAGCCGTCGTTGCCGGTGACCTTCTCGACGGCGAGGGAGAGGGTGACGGGCCGGTCACCGGTGTTGGTGTAGGGGACGGCGACGGTGGTGCGGTCGCTCCGGTCCTGCGGCCAGGGGAACGTGCCGGCCTGGACGGCGGTGGCGCCGAGGACGGTCTGCTCGGTCGCCGCCTTGACGTCGAGCCGGCCGGCGCCGACCTCACGGGCATCGCCGGGGACGCCGCTGTCGGCGGAGGCGACGAGCGCCGCCTTGATCTGCCGGGCGGTCCAGTCGGGGTGGCGCTGCTTGACGATGGCGGCGGCGCCCGCGACGTGCGGGGTGGCCATGGAGGTGCCGGACATCGACTGGTAGGCGTAGACGCCCCGGCCGCCGGCCGCGGCGGCGGAGATGGCGACGCCGGGTGCGGCGATCTCGGGCTTGAGGGTGTGCGCGGCGTCGGCCGCGGGGCCCCGGCTGGAGAAGTACGCGGTGGAGTCGTCGCGGTCGGTGGCGCCGACGGTGAGGACGCTCGGGGCGCAGCCGGGCGAGGAGACGGTGTTGTTGCCGGGGCCGGAGTTGCCGGCGGCTATGACGAACAGCGTTCCTTCGTTCCGGGCGAGTCGTTCCGCCGCGACGGCCATCGGGTCGGTGCAGTCGGTCTCGGACGGGTTGCCGAGGCTCATGGAGACGACGTCGGCGCCCTGGGAGACCGCCCACTCCATACCGGCGATGATCCACGAAGTGGCGCCGGATCCGGAGTCGTTGAGGACCTTGCCGTTGAGGAGGGCGGCGCCCGGGGCGACACCCTTCTTCTTGCCGCCGCTCGCGGCGCCGGAGCCGCCGACGGTGGAGATGGTGTGGGTGCCGTGGCCCTGGCGGTCGTCGGCGGTGTCGGAGTCGGTGAAGTTCTCCTGGGCGACGATCCGGCCCTCGAGGTCGGGATGGCGGGCGTCGGCGCCGGTGTCGAGGACGGCGACCTTGGTGCCGGTGCCGTCGTATCCGGCGGCCCAGGCCTCGGGCGCGTGGACCTGGGCGGTGGAGCGCTCCAGGGTGGCCTGGACCTTGCGGTCGAGCCACAGCTTCTTCAGGCCGCCGCCGGCCGCGGTGGTGCGGGCGGCGGGTCCGGTCACGTCGGCCCAGAAGCCGGCGGCCTGCTTCTTGTCGGCCTTGAGGGCGACCGCGTCGACGGTCTTCAGGACCTGACCGCGGGTGGCGCCGCGCGGGGCGGGCGGCACGGCGCGGGCGGTGGCCAGGTCGGCTCCGTAGACGGCGATGAGCGGCAGGGTGGCAGAGCGGGTGTCGTCGTAGCCCTGGCGGATCAGACCGGTGACGTTGAACAGCTCCTCGTCGACCCGTCCGGCGGCGAGCGCGGCGGTGGCGCCCTCGGGGTACACGTAGAGGTCCTGGCCGGAGCGGCGGGTCTGCACGAAGGGCACGGTGCCGTCCTCGCGGGGCAGCGCCGCCGCGGCCGGGTTGCCTCCGGCGTCGCGGGTCACCAGGACGCGGTCGCCGGTCACCAGGGTGACGGTGGCGGGCCTCTGTGCGGCGTGGTCGGCGGCCTCGCTGCCGACGAGTGGTCGCTTCCCGGTCGCCGGGGCGTCCTGCGGCGCTGCGGCCGCGGACGCCGTGACCGCGGTGACGGCCAGGACGGCGGCGGTCGCCGCTCCCAGGGCCGTACGCGAAATCGGGCGCATCGCTCTCCCCATCTGAATCCGGGCATGACGGCACAAGGCGCCCATGTCCGGAGGCTGTTGGTGCTGCGGTGGCGCCACATTGGCAGAGGTGAGGGTGGTGCAGGCAGGATGGGCACGGCGGGAATGCGCCGTGGCCGATTCCCGCCAGTGCACCAACGGAACGAACACGTCCGCCGGCCTTCCGGGATATGTCCCGGGTCGTCCGGGGACGTCCGCGCGAGGGGTGGGACAGCGATGCTGGCAGCGATAGGGCTCGACGAACGGCAGGAATCCGCCTACCGCGCGCTGGTCGCCATGGGCGCGGCCGAGGTCTCCGACCTAGCCCATCGGCTCGCCCTGCCGGAGGGCGACACCGAGCGGGCGCTGCGCCGGCTGGAATCGCAGGGCCTGGCGGCCCAGTCCTCGGCGCGCACCGGCCGCTGGGTCGCGGCACCGCCCGGCGTCGCGCTCGGCGCGCTGCTCACCCAGCAGCGGCACGAACTTGAACAGGCGGAGCTGGCGGCGGCGCTGCTCGCCCAGGAGTACCGGGCGGAGGCCACCGAACCGGCCGTGCACGACCTGGTCGAGGTGGTGACGGGCGCGAGCGCCGTCACCCACCGCTTCCTCCAGCTGCAGCTCGGCGCGACCGACGAGGTGTGCGCGCTGGTGACGGGCAAGCCGATCGCCGTGAGCGGCGTGGAGAACGAGGCCGAGGCCCTGGCCGCCGAGCGCGGCGTGCGCTACCGCGTCGTCATCGAGCGGGAGGTGCTCGCCCAGCCGGCGGGCCTCGGCGAACTGTCCGCGGCGCTCGGCCGGCACGAGCAGATCCGGGTGGTGGACCGGGTGCCGACCAAGCTGGTGGTGGCGGACCGCACGCTCGCGATGGTCCCGCTCACCGGCCGCGGCGCCGAGCCGGCCGCCCTCGTCGTGCACGCGAGCGGGCTCCTGGAGTCGCTGATGGGCCTGTTCGAGTCCGTCTGGCGGGACGCCCTGCCGCTGCGGCTCGGCGCGGGCGCGCAGGTCACGGAGGACGAGATCCAGGGCCCGGACCCGACCGACCTGGAGATCCTCAGCCTGCTGCTCGCCGGCATGACGGACGCGAGCGTCGCCAAGCAGCTGGACCTGGGCCTGCGGACGGTGCAGCGGCGGGTGAAGGGCCTCATGGAACTGACCGGGGTGACGACCCGGCTGCAGCTGGGCTGGCACGCGTACGAGCGCGGGTGGGTGGCCCGCCGCTGAGGCGGCCCGGCCCCTGTGGCAAGGTGAGCGCCCGGTTTCCCCCTGCGACGGGGCCCGCCCCGTCGCACCTCACCCTTCTGGAGCACCACCCATGAACGGAAGGCGCCGCCGCGCCCTGCTGGCCACCGTCACCCCGATGCTGGAGCCCGGCGAGCGGGTCGAGGTCACCTCGCTCGTCAACCTGAGCTCGGTCTCGGTGCGCCGCACCGCCGCGTTCGGCATCGCGTCGGCGATCGCCAGCGGCGGCTCGATGTCGGTGATCCCCGCGCCGACGCCGATGTACCTCGCGATGACCGACCGCCGGATCTTCATCTTCCGGGCGGACCCGATGTTCGCGAAGCCCGTCGAGCACACGATGACGATCGCGCGGGAGGGGCTGTTCCGCTCCGAGATCAAGGAGCGGATCCTCAACTCCTCCTTCGTGCTCTCCTCGCCGTACAGCGAGACCTCCCTGAAGCTCATCTTCCCGCTGATCGACCGCAAGGCCCGCAACCAGGTCGCCGCCGCGCTGCCGCTGGTCGCGGGCTGACCGCTCCGCCGGTCCCGCCCCGCCCCGCGTCCCCCGCCCGTCGGCCTTGACCTGCGAGAACACCGGCGGTCCTGCACCCTTGGCAGATGGGTGTGTGGCAGCTCCTGCTGATCGCGATGGTGATGCTGCTCGGCCTGTTCGGGGTCCTGACGCCCGGCGTGCCGGGGACGTGGCTGGTGTGGGCGGCGATGCTGTGGTGGTCGCTGCACGAGCAGACCGGCCTCGCCTGGATCCTCCTCGTCTCCTCCACCGGGCTGCTGCTGCTCACCCAGGTGGTCGTATGGCAGCTGCCGCCCCGCCGTTTCCGGGGCGTGGGCATCACCCGCCGGATGGTGGCGTACGCGGGCGTGGGCGCGTTCCTGGGCTTCTGCCTGATCCCGGTGCTCGGCGCGATCCCCGGCTTCGTGGGCGGCATCTACCTCTCGGAACGGCTCCGCCTGGGCGGCCACGGCCAGGCCAGGGCGGCCACCCGCACGGTGATGCGGGCGGCGGGAACGAGCGTGCTCGTGGAACTGTTCGCGTGCCTGCTGATCGTGGGGGCGTGGGCGGGGGCGGTGATCTGGGGCTGAACGGGGCGGGGCGGTGCGGGGCGGTGCGGGCGGTGCCGGTGCCGGGCGGGCCCGGCGGCCCCGAGACCCGTGGGAGCTGAGACCGTCTGAGCGGTGCGGGCGCCGGTGCGGGGCCCGACACCCGTGGTGGGCCGAGGCCGGTGCGGCTCTGTCCGCGCGGGGTCCGACACCCGTGGGTGGCCGAGGCCGGTGCGGCTCTGTGCGCGCGGGGTCCGACACCCGTGGGTGGCCGAGGCCGGTGCGGACCTGTCCGCGCGGGGCCCGACACCCGTGGTGGGCCGAGGGCGGTCGGGGCCCCTCCGGGTCGACTCCTCGGGGGCGGCGGCCTTGGGTCCGGTCGACGGAGCCGTACCGAAGCCGCCACCCCCTGCGGGGACGACCCTGCACGGCCCCTCCGTCGGCTCTCCGCCGGTGGTCGGCGCGTGCCAGGCGGGAGAGCCTCTGCCGCGGACGGCGGTCAGACGCAGGAGGGGCCGTGCAGGGGTGTCCCCGCAGGGCGTGGCGGCTTCGGGACGGTTCCCTGGCCGGGACCAGCGGCCGCCACGCCCGAGGAGTCACCCCGGAGGGGCCCCGACCGCCGTCGGCCCCCACGGGGTTGGGTTCCACGGAGGGGGCTGCCCCCGGCCGCCTCGGCCCACCGCAGCCAAGGGTTCGCCCCGGTGGCGGTGGCGCTAGGTGCGGCGCAGGTAGTGGGTCGCGTAGGAGCGCCAAGGGCGCCATTCCTGGCGGTCCGGGAGGCCTTCCGGGGCCACGTCCGGGTCGCCGAGGGCGCGCATGCGGATGGTGGCGCAGGCCCGTGGGCCGACTCCGGGGACGGTGGTCAGCGCCGCCGCCGACGCCTCGCGGTCGGCGCCCGGGTCGAGACGGACGGTGCCGTCGGCGAGGGCGGTGGCGAGCGGGCCCGCAACCGGGTGGGAGGTCAGCGCGGAGGGCGCGGGGAAGACGTGGGTGAGGCTGCCGCAGGGCGTCTCCAGCGGCGTGCCGTGGCGCTCGACGAGCCGTACGGCCTCCTCGGGGCCGACGACCGTCCGTACGGCGAACTCCTCCGGGTCGGCCGCGCCCGGCGACCGGACGCCCGGCCGCGCCGCGACCTCGGCCGCCAGCTCCGGGTCCGCGCCGAGGCGGTCGGCGACGGCGTACGGGTCGGCGTCGAGGTCGAACAGCCGGCGCAGCCGCTGCACGGCGGTGGTGAGGTCGCGCAGTTCGGTGAGGTGGATCCGGGCCTCCAGCCAGCCGCCGCCCCGGCCGGGCGTGCGCTCGTCGACGGAGACGATGCCGGTGCCGTAGGGCAGGCGGAGCGTACGCCGGTAGGTGCGGGCGCCGGGCGTCCCGACGACCTCCTCGACGCCCGGCAGGGCCTCCGCGGCGAGCAGGTCGAACACCTCGCCCGCCGCGTACGGACCCCGGTGCGCGAGCCGCAGCGGCACTCCGGCGGCGAGCGCCGTGCGGGGGCCCGCGCCGGTGCCGGACTCGGCGCGCAGTTCGGTGGGTGTGCGGGCGTAGACGGCGCGGATGGTGTCGTTGAACTGGCGGACGCTCGCGAATCCGGCCGCGAACGCGATCTCGGTGACCGGCAGGCCGGTGGTCTGCAGCAGCAGTCGCGCGGTGTGCGCCCGCTGGGCGCGGGCGAGAGCGACGGGCCCGGCGCCGAGTTCGGCGGTGAGCTGCCGCTGCACCTGCCGGGCGCTGTAGCCGAGGCGGCCGGCGAGCCCGGGGACGCCCTCGCGGTCCACGACGCCGTCGCCGATCATCCGCATGGCGCGGCCGACCACGTCCGCCCGGACGTTCCACTCGGCCGAGCCGGGCACGGCGTCCGGCCGGCAGCGCCGGCAGGCGCGGAAGCCGTGGCCCTGGGCGGCAGCGGCGGTCGGGTAGAAGCTGACGTTGTGCCGCTTTGGGGTAACGGCCGGGCAGCTGGGCCGGCAGTAGATCCCCGTGGTGGACACGCCGAAGAAGAAGACGCCGTCGAAGCGGGCGTCCCGGCTGCTGACCGCCTGGTAGCGGGTGTCCTCGTCGAGGAGGGCACCCGCCACCGCCGTGCCCGCGCCCGTGTCCGCCGTTGTCGCCGTGTCCGTCATTGCTCCAGTGTGCGGGAGCAGGAGGGGCCTGGCTGGCGGTTTTCGGACACGGGCTTGGGCCCGCTAACGGGCGCGGGCCCGTCAGCGGGCGCGGCCGCGCTTGGCCTCCAGCGCCGCGCGGCCCTCCGCGCCCTTGCGCTTCCAGTCCTTGAGGATCTCCGCGCGGAGCCGGGCGTCGGTCTTGGCCACCAGGCGCTGGTTCTCGCGCAGCAGCTTGCGGTAGCTGTCGAGGCGGCGCTCGGGCAGGGTGCCGTCGGCGATGGCGGCGGTGACGGCGCAGCCGGGCTCCGACTCGTGGGCGCAGTCGTGGAAGCGGCAGTCGGCCGCGAGGTCCTCGATCTCGGCGAAGACCTGGCCGACGCCGGCCTCCGCGTCCCACAGGCCGACACCGCGCAGGCCCGGCGTGTCGATGAGCACGCCGCCGCCGGGAAGGACGAGCAGGTTGCGGGTGGTCGTGGTGTGCCGGCCCTTGCCGTCCACCTCACGCGCCGCCTGGACGTCCATGACGTCCTCGCCGAGCAGGGTGTTCGCGAGGGTCGACTTTCCGGCGCCGGAGACGCCGAGCAGCACGCTGGTGCCGCCCGCGGCCACCGCGCGGAGCACGTCGACGCCCTCCCCCGTGTGGGAGCTGACGGGCAGCACCTGGACGCCGGGGGCGACCGTCTCGACGTCCTCGACCAGGTAGGACAGACCGACCGGGTCGGGCACCAGATCGGCCTTGGTGAGCACGACGAGCGGCTGCGCGCCGGACTCCCAGGCGAGCGCCAGGAAACGCTCGATGCGCCCGAGGTCGAGTTCGACGGCGAGCGAGACGGTGATGATCGCGTGGTCCACGTTGGTGGCGAGGACCTGGCCCTCGGACCGCTTGGACGAGGTGGAGCGCGCGAAGGTGGTCCGGCGCGGCAGATACGCCCGTACGTAGCGCGGATCGCCGGCGCCCTCGGCGTCGACGGCCGCCCAGTCGCCGGTGCAGATCACCCGCAGCGGGTCGTGCGGGGTGACGAACGCCGTGTCGGCGCGCACGATCCCCTCGGCCGTGACGAGGTCGCACTGGCCGCGGTCGACCCGGACGACCCGGCCGGGCAGCAGACCCTGCGCCGCGTACGGGGCGAACTCAGCCGCCCAGGCGTCGTCCCAGCCGTACGCGCGCAGCGCGGAGGTCGAGCTGGAGCTGGAGAGGGAAGAGGTGGAGAGAGAAGAGGAGGACAAGGGGAACCCTTCACAGGGTGGCCCCGGCGCGCTGCGCTCGCAGCTGCTGGTGGAAGACGTCAGCCGGTGGCCACGGAGGTGGAATGGACGATCATCTGGTTGCGGGCACGGCCCTTCGTGACGACAGCCATCGGTCACACCTCCTGGTCACAGCGGTCTTCGACACCGCGGTCTTCGCGATGTGCCCTCACCGTAGCGGGGCTCCTCCACCGGCGCCACGGATTTATCTCCGGACCAGGCGGTCCGTCAGCTCCATGAGGCGGGCGCGGGCGTCGGTGTCGTACGCCTGCTCGTGGGCACGGGTTTCGGTGAACCGGTCGAAGTACCGGCCGGTGGTGCCGGCGAGAGCCGGGTCGAGGAGCAGCCGTACGGTCGGACGGACGCCTTCCTCGGTGCCCACTTCCGGCGTGAACCCGTACGCGCGCACGGCCGGGGTGTCCATCAGATGGGCCGGGTGCAGGGTGTTGACGGTGACTCCGGTGCCGTCCAGTTCGGCGGCGAGCTCGAAGGTGGCCATGATGAGGGCCAGTTTGCTGCGGCAGTAGGCGCGCAGGCCCTCGTAGTCCCGCTCCAGCATGACGTCGTCGAAGTCGATGGTCTCCTGGCCGATCGAGGCCACGTTCACGACGCGGGCGGGGGCCGAGGCGGTGAGCAGCGGCAGCAGGCCGCGGGTGAGGGCGTAGGGCGCCAGGTGGTTGACCGTGAAGCGGAGTTCGTGGCCCTGCGGAGTCAGCTCGCGGACCAGCGGGCGTGAACCCCCGCCCGCCACCGCGTTGTTGACCAGACCGTCGAGGTGCGGTTCGGCGGCGCGGATCCGGTCCGCGAGCGCGTGCACCTGGTCGAGGTCGGACAGGTCGGCGAGGTAGGTGCGGACGGTGGTGCCGGGGTGGGCGGCCCGGGCCTCGGCGGCCACCGCGTCGAGGCGGCCGGGGTCGCGGCCGTGCAGCAGCAGGGTGCCGCCACGCGCGGCGAGGTCGAGGGCGAGGGCGTGGCCCATGCCGGAGGTGGCGCCGGTGATCAGGGTGGTGCGGTGCTCGTGCTGTTCCATGCCGGTCAGCCTGGCAGCACCGGTACGGGGTAGGGAGGGCGTGCCGGACCTGGTGTTCGTACCACCAGGCTGGGCCCCCGGTGCCGGTCCCGGCCGCACGTGTCCGATCCGTACAAGACGCGCCGGCGGCGGGACTCCTAGCGTGCGGACATGAACACGAACCGCTCCACGCCCTCCTCTGTTCCCGCTCCCTCCCCCTCGCCCCGGCTGGACGTCATCGGTCTCGTCACCGCCGACATGGCCGCCTCCCTCGCCTTCTACCGGCTGCTCGGCCTGGACGTCCCTCCCGGCGCGGAGAACGCCCCGCACGTGGAGGTGACCCTGCCCGGCGGCCTGCGGGTGCTGTGGGACACCGAGGACGTCGTCAGGTCCTTCGACCCCGCCTGGACCCGCCCGGCGACCGGCGGCGACCGCGTCGCGCTCGCCTTCCGCTGCGCGGCCCCGGCCCAGGTCGACGCGGTCTACGAGACGCTGACGGCGGCCGGGCACCGCGGCCACCTCAAGCCCTGGGACGCCGTGTGGGGCCAGCGGTACGCGGTGGTGCTCGACCCGGACGGGACGGGCGTCTCGCTCTACGCGGACGCGGGGGACGCGGCGGAACCGGCGGGCGCGGAGGAACCGGCGGGCGCGGCGGATACGGCAGGCTCGGCGGGCTCGGCGGACGCCGAGGCCCTGTAGGCCGTCAGCGTCATGCCCGTCAGGGACCGCATCTCGCGGGCCAGATGGGCCTGGTCCACGCAGCCCGCGCGGTACGCCGCCTCCGCGTACGGCACGCCGGCGCCCACGAGCGCGAGGGCCCGTTGCAGCCGCAGGATGCGAGCCAGGGTCTTCGGCCCGTAACCGAAGGCCGCGAGCGAGCGCCGGTGCAGCTGCCGTACGCCCAGCCCCACCTCGTCCGCCGCGGTGCCGACGGGTACGCCCGCCCGCAGCCGGGCCGCCACGGTCCGCAGCAGCGGATCGGGGGCGGGCGCGTCGGCGGCGCGGCGCAGCACCAGGGCCTCCAGGGCGGCGGCACGGTCGGCCGCGCCGCTGATCCGGCCGGCGAGCCGGCGGGCCGTGCGGGCGCCCCACAGATCGGCGAGGTCGACGCGCTCGTCGCGCAGCGCGCTCGCGTCGGTGCCGAGCACGGCGGGCGCCTGGCCGGGGGCGAAGCGCACGCCCGTGTAGTGGGCGGCGAGGCTGGGGGGAATGTACGCCGCGGTGTCGGGGCCCGCGACGAGCAGCCGGCCGTCCGCCCAGATCAGGTCCATGCAGCCGTCGGGCAGGACCGGGCGGCTGCCCGGGTCCGCCGGGCCGGTGGCGCGGGTCCAGACGACCGCTCCGGCGAGCCGGGCGGGGCGTTCCTCGTACACGTCCCCAGGGTAGGCGGATCCGCTGACACCGGCCGGGTGGTCGGACAGAATGGTTCCTCAGCCAACTGTTCGGGCCACGGGGGTCGTTGTGAACACACTGATGGAGTTCGGCACGGGGAGCGGCGCTGTCCTGGTGGAGGCGGACGGCCCGCAGCCGGGTGCGAGGCCGGTGGCGCGGGTCGGCAACTCCCTGGTCCGGGCCGGGCAGACGCTGGACGAGGCGCTCGTCGGGATCCGTACGGCGGCCGAGTCGGCGCTCGCGGTGTTCCGCGACGGCGCGCTGCGGCCGGACGGTGTGGAGCTGGAGTTCGGGGTGAAGTTGTCGGCCGAGGCGGGCGCCGTGATCGCCAAGACGGCGGTCGAGGGCCATCTCGTGGTGCGGCTCTCCTGGTCCCCGGACGGCCAGGGCAGCCGGGCCACGGTCTCGGCCCAGGAGCAGGCCGCCGGACAGGGACAGGTCGCCGAGGCAGGATCTGCCGTCGGGCGGGACCAGGCCACCGGGACCGGACCGGCCGCCGCGCGGGAACAGGCCGTCGAGGCGGGTGACGGCGCGCCGGCCGGCGCGCGATGACGCCCTCACCCGCCTGGCACGTGCGTGTGGAACACGCGGGCGAGGTCCTGGGCGCCGGCTTCCTGGTCTCCGCCGACACCGTCCTCACCTGCGCGCACGTGGTCCAGGGCGTCGAGCACGTCACCCTGCGCTTCCCCGGCGCGCAGGGCCTCGGCGAACTCACGGCCCGGGTCGCGGTGCGCGGTCCCTGGGGCGGTCGGCCGACCGACACGGGCGACGTCGCCGTACTGGCGCTCGACCGGCCGGTGACCGTGAAGCCGGTCGCGTTCGCGGAGCCCGACGGCCCACGGGAGGTGCACGAGCCGCCGCGGCTCGTGGCGTACGGCTTCCCCGACGGGTACGGGTGGGAGGGCGCCCAGACCGAGCTGCGGGTGACGGCGGCCGGCCAGCTGATCCACGACGAGTGGAACCAGGCCGAGTACTGGTCGGGACAGGGCCAGGAGCCCTCGTACGGCTTCAGCGGTTCCGCCGCGATGCGGGCGGCCGACGGGACGGTCGTCGGCATGGTCGCCTCGTACGACCCGGCGGTCCGCAACGCACGGATCATCCCGGCCCGGGTGCTCGCCCGGCACGTGCCGGCCCTCGCCGACCTGGTGCCGACGCCGGGCTGCTCGGCCGGAGAGAAGCGCCGGCTGCGGGAGCTCGTGGAGCTGGCCGAGCGGTCCGGCCCGCTGCCGGTGCCGGTGGAGCGGCTGCTCCTCGCGGCGGCGGGCCGGCTGGGGCTCGTCCCTCCGGTGATCACGCCGGCCGGGCTGTGGCAGGGAGTGTGGCACCTGCTGACCGAGAGCCCGCCGACCGCCGGCCGGGTCCCGCTCGCCGAACTCGCCGTCCGTATCGCGGACGTGGTGACCGACGAGGAGTTGCGGCGCGCCTTCCGTTCCTGGGCGCGCGAGCACCGCGCCCGACACGAGGTGCCGAGGCCGTCCCCGGCGCTCCCGTGCGAGGACGAGCCCCGGCACGAGGCCGCGCCGGACGCTTCGCACGGCGGCGCCCGCGACCGGGACTCCGCCGCGGTGGACGGGCCCGACGCCCGGCTGCCCTGGGCGCCGATCCTGGTCGAGGTGCGGCGCAGCGGCGCCGACGGCAGCACGGTGATCGCCGAGGTGTCCGTCTACCGGGGCGGCGGCCGGGTGCTGGTGAGTGAACGGCGGGTCACCGCTGGGCGGTTGCGCGGGTGGGTCCTGGACCGGATCGACGAGGCGTACGAGGAGATCACCGACGGCCGTCCGCTCATCGCCTTCGCGCTGCCGCGGTCCTGGTTGAACAAGGACGTGGACCAGTGGACCCGCAGGCGCGGCAAGGAGCCGCCGCTCGGCTGCAGTTCGCCGGTGGTCGTGCTCGACCACGACCGGCGGTCGAAGGGCCGCCAGCAGTTCGCGCTGAAGCGGGTGTGGGAGGAGCTGGACTTGCAGCACGGCTCGCCGCTGCACCGGGTCGCCTGCTCCACCTCTCAGGGCGCGGCGCAGCTCTCGGTCCTCCTCCAGGACGTGCGCGGCGCGGTGGGCTTCTCCCGTCCGCCGACGGCGTCCCGCGAACGCACCCTGTACGGCGCCGCCCTGGACGCGCCGGCGCCGATCGTGTTGTGGCCGCGCAACGGCTGCCCGCCGGGCGGTCCGTGCACGGGCGGCTGTGCGGGCTCCGGCTTCCTGGACCGGATCGCGGAGCGGATCTCGCGGCTGCCTCCGGGCGAACTCCCCGAGGTGGTCTTCCGGTTGCGCAAGGAGGCCTTCCTCCATGAGGGTCCGGAGCCGCACTGGGCGGCGCAGTTGTCCCTCGTCTGGGAGGACCCGCGCCGGTTCCCCGACGTCCGACCCCTGAGCCATTCCCCCGTCGGCTGAACGCCCTTCCCGTTTCCGTCCCTTGGAGCAGCAGGCATGTCCCTCTGGCCCGTCTACACCGGATCGAGCGCGCCGCACGACGGCATCGACGCGCTGCCCGCGCCCCCGCCGTGGCGCGCGTTCGACGGCGGGCCGCCGCTGCCGCCGGCCCGGGACGAGGACGCTGACGGCCGCGCGCCGGGTCGGGTGCACCGGGCCCGCACGTACCAGCCGACGCCCGAGACGGTGCAGCTGGTCAACGCGGCGCTGTACCTGCGGCGGCCACTGCTGGTCACCGGTCCGCCGGGCAGCGGCAAGTCGAGCCTGCCCTACGCGGTGGCCCGTGAGCTGGGGCTCGGCCGGGTACTGCGCTGGAACGTCACCAGCCGCACGACGCTCACCGATGGCCTCTACCGCTACGACCCGCTGTCGCGGCTGTACGCGGCGGGCCGGGCCGGTGGCATCGGCGATGCGGCGGCCGGGGAGGCGGCGGCCGAGGCATCGGTGGAGGACCATCTGCGGCTCGGGCCGCTGGGCACGGCCCTGCTGCCGTACGAGCGTCCGCGTGTCCTGCTCATCGACGAGATCGACAAGTCCGACCTCGACCTGCCCAACGATCTGCTGCACATCCTGGAGGAGGGGCAGTACGAGATCCCGGAACTCGTGCGGGCGGCGCGCTCCCGTCCGGTGGCCGAGGTGATGGTCGCTGACTCCGAGGACCGGGTGCCGGTGCGGCACGGTGAAGTGCGGTGCCGGGCCTTTCCGTTCGTGGTCCTGACCAGCAACGGCGAGCGCGAGTTCCCGCCCGCGTTCCTGCGCCGCTGTGTCCGTCTCGAACTGCGCAGGCCGCTGCGCGAGCAGCTGGAGGACATCGTGCGGGCGCACCTCGGGGAGCTCGACGAGCGGGACCACGCGCTCGTGGACACCTTCCTGCGGCGGGGAAGCGCGGGTGAGCTGGCCACCGATCAGCTTCTCAACGCGATCTACCTGACCCGGACTTCGGGCCTGTCCGAGTCCTCGACGAAGGATCTGGCCGAGGCGCTGATGCCGTATCTGGGCCGGGCGGCGGAATCCTGGGACGTCGATGACGTCTGAGGCGGCGGGCCGGCTGGCCGCACTGGCCGGTGTCCTGGGGCAGGCCGGCGAGGGGCCGCCCACGGGACGCGAGTTGGCGGAGTTGCTGTGGCTGGCTCGGCAGATGGAGGGCGACGGGCCGGCGGGGTCACCGGCGGTCCCGGAGCCGCGGCCCGCGGTGGTGACGCACGGCGACACGACGGACCCGGCCGGCATCCGCGCCGCCCGTCGCCCGGTCCCGCCGCCGGTCGCCCCGCCGCCCGAGCCGGCACGGCAGCTGCCTTCGCCGCCCGGTACCGAACACCGGGTGCCGTTGCGCACCCCGGCGCCACCCGCGCCCCGTGCCGTACCGGAGACGGGGGCAGGGCACACGCCCTTGCTGGCGCCCGCCCCGCCGATGCTGGCCCGGCCGCTGGCCCTCCAGCGTTCGCTGCGGCCGCTGCGGCGCACGGTGCCGAGCGGCGCCGAGCGGGAGCTGGACGAGGCGGCGACGGCCGACCGGATCGCCGCGCTCGCCGCGCCCGGGTCGGGCCTGCGGCTGTGGCTGCCGGTGCTGCGGCCCCGCCAGGAGCGCTGGCTGCATCTGCGGCTCGTGGTCGACTCCGGTCCGACGATGACGATGTGGCGGCCGCTGGCACGGGAACTGCACACGGCGTTCACGCAGACCGGCGCCTTCCGCACGCTGGACGTGCTGCGGCTCGGCGAGGACGGTCTGCTGCCGCCGCGCCATCGCGAGCGGGGCCGTACGGCGGTACTGGTGATCAGCGACGCGATGGGGCCGCAGTGGCGGGACGGACCGACGGGGCTGCGCTGGCGGGGGGCGCTCGCCGCGCTGGCCGCGGAGGGCCCGGTGGCACTGCTCCAGCCGCTGCCGGAGCGGCTGTGGCGGCACACCGCCGCGCCCGCCGTGCCGGGCCGGTTCATGTCGCCCGCCGCCGGCGTGCCGAACACGGCGCTGCGCTTCACCCCGTACGACAGCCCGTCCGGCGCCGTGGACGGGGTGCCGCTACCGGTGCTCGAACCCACGGACGTCTGGGTAGGCAACTGGGCGGCTCTGGTGGCCTCCCCCTCCGGTGCGGAGCTGCCGGGCGCGGCGGCCTTCATCCACCCGTGCGGCGCTCCCGCGGCCCCGGACGACGACGCGCTCGTCCCCGAGGAAGCGGACCCGGAGGACCTGGTCCTGCGCTTCCGTGCCCTCGCCTCTCCGCAGGCCTTCCGGCTGGCCGCGCACCTGGCGGTCGGCTCCGCCCACCTGCCGGTGATGCGGCTCGTGCAGGCAGCGATCGAGGAACATCCGGAGCCGCGGCACCTCGCGGAGGTCGTCCTGAGCGGCATGCTCCGCGCGGAACCGGACGCGGCACCCGGTGCGTACGAGTTCCGCCCCGGCGTCCGGGAGGTCCTCCTGGCCGCGCTCCCCCGCACCTCTCTGGTCCGGACCGCCGGTCTGCTCGCCCGCATCAGCGCGGAGATCGAGTCCCGCGCGGGCCTGTTACCCGGCGAGTTCCGCGCCCTGGCCGAGACCCTGAACGCCCGTGGCGGTGAACGGGGGGCAGGCCGCCCGTTCGCGCTGGTGAGCGAGGAGAGCGTGCGGCTGCTGCGAGGGCCGGAGCAGCGGGTGCCGGACGCGGACACGAGCGGGCTCGGTGCCGTTGCCTTGGCCGCCGCCTCGCTCCTGGCCACGATGTCGGGACCGGGGGCGACCGTGGAGCTGGGCCCGGCGGCAGCGGAGACGGAACAGCCACGGCTGATCGACGACCGCTACGAGCTGCTGCGGGCCAGAAGCGGCCCGGGGGGCGAGGAACTCCTGGTGCTCGACCGGGTCCTCGGGCACCCGGTCCTCCTGCGCTTCCATCCGCATCCGGCGCCCGACGGCTTCACGCACTGGGTGGACACCCTGCGGAACCTCCGCCACCCCCACCTCGTGCGGATCCATGGAGGGCTGGAACTCGACGGCCGGTGCGCCGTCGTCCTCGACGAATCCGCCGGCGGCACGCTGCGCGACCTGTTCGACGGGCTGTGGGTCCGTCCCTCGCCGCACACGGCCATGGAATGGGCCGGCATGCTCTGCTCCGCCCTCGCCAAGGTCCACGACGCCGGCCTCGTGCACGGCGACGTGCGCGCGGCGAACATCCATGTGCCCACGCAGCCGGAACCGGGGGCGACGCCCCTGAGCGGGCCCGTCCTGGGATCGCCGGCGCTCCGACACTCCGGTCTGCAGGTCGAGGACGACCTGCACGCCATGGGGCGGATTCTGTACGAGCTCGCCACCGGCCAGGCCCCGCCGGACGACGGCGGTGATCCGCCGCCGCCCCGGGAGGTCCGGCCGGACGTGCCGCTCGTGCTCGAACAGGCCGTCCTCGGCCTGCTCTCGGGCAATCCCGCGCACCGCCACGACGCGGTGAAACGCATGGCGGCCCTTCACCATCTCCCCGGTTCGGCCTCGTGGTCCTTCCTGCCGCGCCCGAACTACCGCGTCTTCGGGCCCGTCAAGGCCTGGTTCGACCGCCTGCCAGAGGCGGACGCGCTGGTCCTTGCCCCACTGCTGCTCGCCGAGGGCCGCTGGCTCACGTTCGACGACCTTCTCGCGGCGCTCCCCGCGCCCACCACGGAGACGGACCTGCGGGATCACCTCGCCCGGCTGCGCGCCAACGGCCACCCGGTCGCGACGAGCCGGGCCGCCGCCCGGATCGTCCTGGACGGGCTGCGCTTCGACCTGGCCCAGGCCACGCGGCTCGCGGGGCGGGCGACGGCCGCGGCAAGGAGCGGAGACGGCGAAGTGAGCCGGCGCCTGTTCCGGGCCGCGCTCCTCCTGGGAAGGGAGACACCCCTGGCGGATCTGCCGGGCCCCTGGGCCGAACGGGAGCGGACGCGGCTGGCGTCCGTACGCCGACGCTGGGAGACGGAGATGGACGCGGTGACGGGCATGACCGCGTCGGCGTCGCGGGTGCTGGCGCTCGACTCCGCAGGAGGTGGCGGATACGACGTCGAGCTGTTCGCCCACATCCTGCAGACTCGGCGGACTTCGGGTCGGACCCTGTTCACCGGTCTGCCGCCGCAGGAGGCCCTGCGGCACGTCGTCGTGGCGGGTGACGAGTTCTGGGGGACGCTGCCCATGCGGTCCGCCGGCCTGCGGCTCGTCCTGGCCGGCTGGGAGGTCGCCGAAGCCGACCTCGTAGGAGTCGCCGCTGCGCTGCCGAATCCGGGCGGGCGCCTGATAGTGGCCTTCCCGCGATGGGTCGAGCGGCAGGGGCGGTGGGCGTTTCGGGACCAGCTGCGTCCCGTGCCCGGGCACGAGCACTGGATGTGGCTGACGGTGGCCGAGGAAGTCACCGACGTTCCGCCGCCGGGCGGGGAGACATCGGCGGTGGAGTCACCTGCCGCGAAGTTGCCGGCTGCCACCGCCCGAGAGCGGCGCGGCCTGTTCGGGCGGCTGTTCGGCTCGCGCAGGTCAGCCGGCAGGAGGAAGACGTCCGGCGGGCAGGACGAGGATGACCGGGGACCGGCGCCCGGAGGGCTGCCTTCCGGCGAGCCGCACGAACGGCCGTATGGAGCGCCGTACGAACCGCCGTACGAACCGCCGTACGGAGCGCCGTACGAGGCAGACGACGGCCCATCCGGCGGTCACGAAGGCGCCTAGGGACGACCAGTGACGAAGGCCCCCTAGTCCTTCTCCCGCCCCGCGTGCAGCCGTGCCTTCACGTCGTCCGGCGGCAGGAACCTCGACCACCGCTCCGGGAACTCCGACGGCATGTCCGGGTCGTCCTCGTCGACGTCCTCCGCCTCCGCGCGCAGGCGGGCGACCAGGTCGGCGGCCTGGGCGGCGCGGGCGCGTTCGTTGGCCTCACGGGCGGCGGCGGTGGCGACGGAGGGCCAGACGCGGTCGATGGCGGCGTTGACGGCGGCGCCGACGAGGACCGCGAAGGCGGAGATGCCGATCCAGAGGAGGACGGCGATGGGGGCGGCCAGGGAGCCGTAGATGGTGGGGCCCTCGACCTGGCTGGTGAGGTAGATGCGGAGGAGGAAGCTGCCGAGGACCCACATGCCGAGGGCGACGAGCGCGCCCGGGATGTCCTCGATCCACGGCGAGCGGACGGGGACGGAGACGTGGTACAGGGTCGTCAGGAAGGCGATGGTCAGGAGGATGACCGTCGGCCAGTACAGGACCGAGACGACTTCCGTGCCCCAGGGGACGAGCTCGACGAGGCGGTCGGGGCCGACGACGGCGAGCGGCAGGACGACGGCGCCGATGACGAGGGCGACGATGTAGAGCAGGAAGGCGAGCAGCCGGGTCTTGACGATGCCGCGGTGGCCGTCGAGGCCGTACATCACGGTGATCGTGTCGATGAAGACGTTGACGGCCCGGGAGCCCGACCACAGGGCGATGGCGAAGCCGAGGGAGATCAGTTCCGGGCGTTTGCCCTGGGTGACGTCTTCCAGGAGCGGGCGGGCGATCTCGTTGACGCCCCGGTCGGACAGGACCGTACGGGCGGCGTGGAGGATGTTCTCCTCGATGCTGGCGACGGTGTCGGTGTTGGTCCACTCGTCGGCGTAGCCGAGGAGGGCGATCAGGCCGAGCAGCAGCGGCGGGAGCGACAGCAGGGTGAAGAAGGCGGCCTCGGCGGCGAGGCCGAGGATGCGGTACTCGATGCACGAGTTGACCGTGTCCTTCAGCAGCAGCCAGACCATCTTCCGCTTGGAGACATTGCGGTAGAGGACGCGAGCGCGGTGGAGTCTGCTCCAGGGCCGCCGGTCGCGCCGTTCGGGTGTTTCGTTTGCTGCCTGCACCTCCTTACCGTATCGGCATGGAAGCCGGCACCCACACCGTGACCAACCAGGCTCCGCCCCTGGTGGGATACGACATGTTCGCGACCGACCGGGCCCTGGCGGAGGCCGTGGAGCGGCATCTCCCGCCGGAGGTGTACGCGGAGTCCCGCGACGAGCTGACGTCGCTCGGGGTCTCGGCGGGCTCGGCGCAGGCGCAGGAGTGGGGGCGGCTCGCGAACGAGTGCCCGCCGCGGCTGCGGACACACGACCGGTACGGCAACCGGATCGACGAGGTGGAGTTCGCTCCGGCCTGGCACCGGCTGCTCGGCCGCGGCGTGGCGGCGGGTCTCGCGGGTGCGGCGTGGGGCCGTCCGGGTGGTCATGTGCTGCGGGCCGCGAAGTTCCTGCTGGCCTCGCAGGTGGAGGCGGGGCACGGCTGTCCGCTGTCGATGACGCACGCGGCGGTGCCGGCGCTGCGGGCGGAGCCGGAGCTGGCGGCGGTGTGGGAGCCGCTGCTCGCCTCGCGGGTGTACGAGCAGGGGCTGCGGCCGCCGCTGGAGAAGGCGGGGGTGCTGCTCGGGATGGGGATGACGGAGAAGCAGGGCGGTAGTGACGTGCGGGCGAACACCACCCGGGCGGAGCCGCTGGCGGCGGACGGCGAGTACGTCCTGACGGGGCACAAGTGGTTCTGTTCGGCGCCGATGTCGGACGGGTTCCTGGTGCTCGCGCAGGCTCCGGCGGGGCCGACCTGCTTCCTCGTGCCCCGGGTGCTGCCCGACGGGACGCGCAACGCCTTCGCGATCCAGCGGCTCAAGGACAAGCTGGGCAACCGGTCGAACGCCTCCGCCGAGGTCGAGTTCGACGGGTCGACGTGGGCGCGCCGGGTCGGTGAGGAGGGGCGCGGGGTGCGCACGATCATCGGGATGGTGGCGGCGACCCGGCTCGACTGCGTGCTGGGCTCGGCCGCGCTGATGCGGCAGGCGGTGGCGCAGGCGGTGCACCACTCCTCGTACCGCCGTGCGTTCGGGGCTCTGCTCGTCGACAAGCCGCTGATGCGCAACGTGCTCGCCGATCTGGCGCTCGAGTCGGAGGCGGCGACGGTGCTCGGGCTGCGGCTGGCGGCGGCGTACGACTCCGACACGGCCGAGGAGCGGGCGCTGCTGCGGCTCGCGGTGCCGGTGGCGAAGTACTGGGTGACGAAGCGGTGCACGCCGGTGGTGGCGGAGGCGCTCGAGTGTCTGGGCGGGAACGGCTACGTGGAGGAGTCGGGGCTGCCGCGGCTGCTGCGCGAGTCACCGCTGAACTCGATCTGGGAGGGCGCGGGCAACGTGCAGGCGCTGGACGTGCTGCGGGCCCTGCAGCGGGAGCCGGCGGCACTGAACGCCTTCCTGACGGAGGTGGGGCGGGCGCGCGGCGAGGACCACCGGCTCGACCGGGCGATCCGGGACCTGCTGACCGAACTGGCCGATCTGGAGGGCGTCGAGGCGCGGGCGCGGCGGCTCACCGAGCGGATGGCGCGGGTGCTCCAGGGCGCGCTGCTGGTGCGGTGGGCGCCGCCGGAGGTGGCGGACGCGTTCTGCGCCTCGCGGCTCGGCGGGGACTGGGGCGCGGCGTTCGGGACGCTGCCGCACACGCTGGACCTGGCGGCTGTGGTGGACCGGGCGCGGCCGGAGCCGCTGTCCGCGGGGTGAGGCCGACGGTGGGCTCGACGTCCTCGGTCCGATGTCCTCGGCCTGAAGTCCGCAAGCGGCTGAACGTGCGTGCGGGGAGACCGTCTCCGGGGTGACGGTGGTGCTGTGCCGCGCGTGCCAGGGGTGGACCTGAGGGGGTCGGCACGCGCGGAAAAGCCGAGGGTGGTGCTGCGCCGACACGGCACCACCCTCCGCTTCGACTCCACCCTCTCTCCAGGGGGGCGGGGGTTGCCAGAGTTGCAAGAGGTTGCAGGATTACCGGAAGCGGCCCGCGCGTGACGCTGTGGAGCGGCACGATGGGCGCCGGGACACACACAGCGCAGAACCGATACAGCTCCGATACGGCACCGTGCGTGGCTGGGAGGGACCGATGAACCGAGCACAGGTCGACCTGAACCGGCTGGCCGCGATGGACGCCGCCAAGGCGACCCGGCTGCTGCACAAGGTCCGCGAGGAGACGCTGGCCGGCCGGACGCCGCCGGTGGCGCCGCGCCCGGTGATCGACGCCTCCTGGCAGCGGATGTTCCGGCTGGGCCTCGACCCGGACCAGAGCACGAGCAGTGTGCTGCTGCAGCGCGACGAACTGGAGGAGCGGCGCCGGTCCTCCGTGCTCGGCGAGGTGATGCGGACCCTGAGCGCGGGACTCGCCGGGATCGCCGACGCCTCCATGCAGATCATGGTGGTCACGGACGAACTGGGCCGGGTGCTGTGGCGGGAGGGCAACCTCGCGGTGATGCGCCAGGCCAACGGGATCTGTCTGGAGGAGGGCGCGGCCTGGAGCGAGCAGACCACCGGGACCAACGCGGTGGGTACGGCGCTGGCCATGGGCAAGGCCGTGCAGGTGCACTCGGCCGAGCACTACGTGCACACCCTGCACAACTGGACCTGTGCCGCCGCGCCCGTGCACGACCCGCGCGACCAGCGGCTGCTGGGGATCGTCGACGTGAGCGGGCCGGCGTCCAGCTTCCATCCGGCGACGCTCGCGCTCGTGGGTTCGGTGGCGCAGCTCGCGGAGGCGGAGATGCGGGACCGCCATCTGCGGTCGATCGAGCGGCTTCGCTCGGTGGCCGCGCCCATCCTGTGCCGGGTCGGCGGCCGGGCGATCGCCGTGGACACCCACGGCTGGACGGCGGCGGTGACCGGGATGGCGCCGGTGGACCGGCTCCCGCTGCCCAAGTCCTTCCGGGCGGGCCGGGTGTGGCTGCCCTCGCTCGGCATGTGCGCGGTGGAGCCGCTGCCCGGCGGCTGGCTGCTGCGGGTGCAGGAGGACGCCCGGCCGGCGGACGCCGGCTCGGGCGCGGCGAGCCGGGTGGTGCTGGACCTGAGCCGGCCGCGCCGCTGGACGGTGTCGGTGTCGGGGACGGCCGGAAGCTGGTCGCAGGAGCTGAGCCCGCGCCACGCCGAACTGCTGTACCTCCTCGCCCTGCACCCGGAGGGGCGGACGGCGGCGGAGCTGGCGCAGGACGTGTTCGGCGACCGGACGAGGACGGTGACGGTACGGGCGGAGCTGTCGCGGGTGCGGCGCAACCTGGCCGGCGTCCTGGCGCACCGCCCGTACCGCTTCAGCGAGGAGGTCGAGGTGGAGCTGCGCCGCCCCGACCACCCGATGGACCTGCTGCCGCAGTCGACGGCGCCGGCGGTGCTGGCGGCCCGCAGCGGGATGACGGCCTGACGGTCAGGAGGCCGCGAGCTTCTGGAACAGGACACTGACCGCATCCTGGTTCGTGACCAGCGGGAGGGTGTCGAAGTAGAGCTCCCATGCGCCGTCCGGGCCGAAGCGCTCCACGATGCCGAAGGGGACGTCGGTGCCGTGGTCGTTGGAGACGGTGCCGTGCCATTCGACGTAGGTGGTGGTCGTGCCGACGGCGACCTGGCCGGCCTTGAGCCGGAAGGTGCCCGAGCCGAAGAGGCGCTCCAGGTAGGCGCGCTTGCCGGCGTCGGTGGTGAGCGGGGCGCGCAGGCCGGGGCCCGTGAGCCGGGCGCCGGCGGAGCGGGCGAGCAGCGCCTCGGTGTCCTCGCCGTTCCAGGCGGCGAGGCGGGCCGGGACCTCGCCGACGCGGAAGCGGGCGGGCTCCTGCTGGGGGTGGGGCTCGCCGCTGTCGGCGACGCCGGCGAAGAGCGGCGCGGGCGCGTCCTCGGGCAGGGTGTCCTGGAAGAGGACGGCCCGGTCGTAGTAGCGGCGGGCCTGGATCGTGCGGCCCTCGTCGCCGAGGACGTTGCGGGCGATCTGGGGATAGCCGATGGTGCGGCCGCGCAGGGTGACCTCGTTCCACTGGCCGAACATCACGGTGCTGCCGTCGGCGACCACGTCGGTGCCGCGGTAGCTGAGGCTGGGCGCGAGGCGCAGCGAGCGGGTGATGGAGGCGCCGATCGCCGTGTGGCCGCGCTGCGCCTTGGCGCCGGCCTCCCAGAGGCTGGCCTCGGGGTCGAAGATGTCGAGGTAGGCCTGGACCCGGGGGTGGCTGACGTCTCCGACGGCGGGCGGGGTGCCGGTGGGGATCTCGCCGAAGGCGATCTGCCGCTCCATGAAGGCGCAGGCGTTGGGGTTGACGCGCCCTTCGAGCCGCTCGACCTTGGCGCGGGCGGCCGGGCAGTTCACCGTGCCGGCGGCCGCGGTGCCGCCCGACTGCGCCCCCGCCGTCGGGACGGTGACCGCCGCCCCCGCGACGACCGCCGCCGCCACCGCGATGCCCGTCAGTCCGCGTCGACCCGTACCCATGCCGTACCCCTTGTGTCTCGTGCTCCTGGTGCCGGGGGCCGTGTCGCCGTCCCGGTGTGATCACCTTGCCGGGCGGGCGGTGGGGCGGTCGATTACTCCTCAGGTAATGGAGCTGGTCAGCTCGTGTGCGTGCGGCGGGTTGGCGCCGCGGACGGCGCAGGTCGCGGCCGCCACCGTGGTGCCGAAGGTGACGGCCTCGCGCAGCAGTGCGGGGGGGAGGGTGTCGAGGCGGCCGCCGAGTGCGCCGGCCTGGTGGAGTCGGTGGAGCAGGCCCGCCGTGAACGCGTCGCCCGCGCCGACGGTGTCGACGACCCGGACGGGCGGGGCGGGGACGTGCTCGCGGATGCCGTCGTACGACACGAGCGCGCCGGCGCCGCCGAGGGTGACGATCACGAGCGGGACGCCCAGGCGGTGCCAGGTGTCGCAGGCGGTCTCGGGGGTGAGGCCGGGATGGAGGTGGGCGAGGTCGTCCTCGCTGAGCCGGAGCAGGTCGGCGAGGGCGCACCAGCGCGGGAGGCGGGCCCGGTAGGCGGCGGGGGCGACGAGCAGGGGGCGGACGTTGGGGTCGAGGGAGATCGTGGTGGTGGGGCGGAGCTCGGCGAGGAGTTCGTCGACGGCGGCGGCGCCAGGCGCGCGGACGAGGGCGAGGGAGCCGGTGTGGAGGTGGGCGGGCCGGGCGGCGGCGACGGGCGCGAGTTCGGCGCGGGTCCACTGCCAGTCCGCGGTGTTCTCGGCGTGGAAGGAGTACTCGGCGGCGCCGTCGGGGCCGAGGCCGGCGACGGCGAGGGTGCTGGGTTCGGTGGCGTCGGGGCACAGGTCGGTGCGTACGCCGGACTCGGCGAGGCGGCGGCGGAAGAGTCCGCCGAAGACGTCGCCGGAGAGGCGGGCGACGAGGTGGGTGGGCGTGCCGAGGCGGGCGAGCGCGACGGCGGTGTTCGCGGGCCCGCCGCCCGGCAGGACGTCGAGCCGGAGGCCCGGTCCCTCGGCGGCATCGGTCGCTTGGGGCGCGACGAAGGCGTCGGCGACGCATTCGCCGAGTACGGCCACGGGGCGGCGGGGCGCGGTCATGCGGGGGTGCCTTTCGGTGTGCGGGCGGGTGGTCAGTCGGTGAGCAGGGCCGGCCCGAGCGGGGTGAGGGAGGCGCTGACGAGCCGGATCCGGCCGGTGGGCGCGGTGAACTCGACGGCGTCGGATTCGCGGTAGCGGGGGTAGGCGCGGGCGGTGAGGGCGGCGCCGTCGCCGGTGAAGACCTCGACGGAGGAGCGGTCGATCAGGACGTCGAGGGCGAGGGTGTTGCCGGGGCCGGGTGTGGTGTGGGTGGTGAAGGTGGCTGGGGTTCCGTAGCCGGCGCGGGTGGTGTCGAGGGTGAGGGTGCCGGTGGACTTCTCGTAGCGCAGTTCGGTCGCCTCGGCGGCGGAGGCCTTGAGGCGCAGGGTGACGGTGTCGGCGGTGGTGGCGCCGAGGTCGATGACGGTCTTCAGGCGGGCGCTGTCGCCGCGTCCGATGCGCCAACTGCCCTGGACCGTCTTGCCGTTCACGGTGGCCGGGGTGCCGGCGGCGAGGGTGTCGGTCTCGGCGACGGGCCGCTGGCCGAGCCGGCCGTCGGCGGTCAGGAAGAGTTCCCGGTGGAGGGCCTGGGCACCGGCCCAGCCGCCGATCCGGGTGGGTTCCTTGGCGTTCCAGTCGCTCATCCAGGCGGTCATGAGCCGGCGTCCGGCGTCGTCCCGGTAGCTCTGGGCGGCGTAGACGTCGCCGCCGCCGTCGAGGACGCCGTGGCGTTCCGGGGTGAAGCGGCTGCCGTCGTACGCGCCCACGGCGTAGCGCTGCAGCGACTGTCCGCCCTCGTTGGTGGAGTAGAGCAGGACCCACTTGCCGTCGAGCGGGAAGAGGTCGGGGCACTCCCACATCGCGCCGGTGGTGCCGTCGCCCTCGGTGAGGACGCCGCCGTACGTCCAGGTGCGCAGGTCGTCGGAGGCGTAGAGGTGGACCTTGCCGCGGCCGGCGTCGCCGGAGCCGACGGCCATCTTCCAGCGCCCGTCGACGGGGTCGCGGAAGAGCTTCGGATCGCGGAACCCGGCGGAGGAGCCGGGCGGGGCCTGCGCGATGACCTCGGCGCCGGGGCTGAAGGCGACGCCGTCGGTGCTGGTGGCGATCTCGACGGTCTCGGCGGTGGCGCCGGGGCGGGCGGCGGTGTCGGTGAACCGGGTGTACGCGACGGTGAGGGTGCCGTCGTCGTCGACGGCGCTGCCGCTGAAGATCCCGCTGTTGTCGGTGGGGGTCGCCGGGGGCGCCGGGGTGAGGGCGACGGGGAGTTCGCGCCAGTGGACGGCGTCGGGGCTGTCGGCGTGCGCCCAGTGCATGGGGCCCCACTTGGGCGCGTCGGGGTAGTACTGGCTGAACAGGTGGTGGCGGCCGCGCCACTGGATCAGTCCGTTGGGGTCGTTGATCCAGCCCTGGTAGGGCGTGTAGTGGTACTGGGGCCGCAGCGGGTCGGCGGCGTGGTCGCGCCGCGCGGTGGGCTGGTTGGCCTGGCCGAGGGTGCGGAAGGTGAGGCCGTTGTCGTCGCGTACGGCGGCGTCGCCGACGCGTACGTCGTCGAGGTTGATGTGACCCCAGCCGCCGGTCTTGCGGTCGACGACCTCGAGGTGGACGGCCTGGCCGCGCCACGGCGAGGTGTCCCACACGGTGCGCACGTAGGCCTCGTCGTCGGTGCCGGTCTGGGTGACCAGCCGGGCGCCGTCGGCGTCCCTGACGAGGGCGACGTACAGCCGCTGCGGGTCCCAGCCGCCGGCGACGAGGAAGCTGAGCCGCGAAGGGGCGGCGAAGGTCGAGGACTTGAGGGTGCCGGTGGCGTCGTCGCCCGCCGCGGCGAAGCCCCAGAGGTGGTGACCGCCCCGGTGGTGGAAGGGGCCGCCCCAGTAGGTGGTGGCGGTGCTGACGGCGCCGGGCCCGAAGGCGGTGCCTTCGGCGACGGTCCAGCCGGTGAGGTCCCCGGTCTCGAAGCCGGGGTTGACGGGCCCGGCTGCCAGGGTCCGCGTCGTGGCGGCATGGCTGGTCAGGGGGGTTGCGAGGGGGAGGGTCGCGGCGACGAGCGCCGCCGCGAGAAGGGTGGTGTGCGGTGCTTTCCAGCTGCTCATCCGGAAGCCTCCGTTGCCAACTCGTAACGAGTAGGGGGCATTGACGTTGCTCGCCGCGGAGTCCATCATCCTGGCCAGTCGATGTCAACGTTGACATAAGTCAACGATGACACCCCAGCGTCCCCGAGGAGCCGCGCCATGAAGCGCACCTTCCGCACCGCCGTGTCACTCGTCGCCGCCACCGCCTCCGCCTCCCTGCTGCTCACCGCCTGCGGTGAGGGCGCCAAGGGCGCCGGCGGCAGCGGCGGGGCGGTCAAGGTCGGCCTGATCACCAAGACCGACACCAACCCGTTCTTCGTCAAGATGAAGGAGGGCGCGGAGGAGGCCGCCGAGAAGGCGGGTGCCCAGCTCTCCACGGCGGCGGGCAAGTTCGACGGCGACAACGAGGGCCAGGTCACGGCCATCGAGAACATGGTGGCCGCCGGCGTGAAGGGCATCCTCATCACGCCCAACGACTCCAAGGCGATCGTCCCGGCCATCGAGCAGGCCCGGAAGAAGGGCGTCCTCGTCATCGCCCTCGACTCCCCCACCGACCCCCAGGACGCCGCCGACGCCCTCTTCGCCACCGACAACCTCAAGGCCGGCGTGCTGATCGGCGAGTACGCCAAGGCCGCCATGGCGGGCAGGCCGGCGAAGATCGCCACCCTCGACCTCGCCCCGGGCGTCGCCGTCGGACAGCTGCGGCACGACGGCTTCCTCCAGGGCTTCGGCCTCGCGAAGAACGACCCCGCCGTGGTCTGCTCCCAGGACACCGGGGGCGACCAGGCCAAGGGCCAGACGGCGATGGAGAACTGCCTGCAGAAGGCCCCGGACATCAACGTCGTCTACACCATCAACGAGCCCGCCGCCCTCGGCGCGTACAGCGCGCTCAAGGCCAAGGGCCGGCAGAAGGACGTCCTGATCGTCTCCGTCGACGGCGGCTGCACCGGCACCAACGCCGTCAAGGACGGGAAGATCGCGGCCACGTCGCAGCAGTACCCGCTGGTCATGGCGGCCAAGGGCGTCGAGGCCGTGGTCGCGTACGCCAAGAACGGCACCAAGGCCTCCGGCTACGTGGACACCGGCGTCACCCTCGTCACGGACGCGCCGGCCAAGGGCGTCGCCGCCAAGGACACGGCGTACGGCCTCGACAACTGCTGGGGCTGACCGCCCCGTTCACCGCACCGCCCGCCTCCCTTCCTCCCCAGGAGCACCGTTGACCACCACGACCACCGCCCCGGCCGGAGCGGCCCCCGCGCCGGCCGCCACGACCGGCCCGCGCGGCCGGCAGCTGCTCACCCATCCCACGACCGGACCGCTCGTCGCCCTGCTCGCCGCGTGTCTGTTCTTCTCCTTCCAGAGCGACCAGTTCCTCTCCGGCGGGAACCTCTCCCTCGTCGTCCAGCAGGTGATGGTCGTCGGCACCCTCGCCCTGGGCCAGACGCTGATCATCCTCACCGCCGGCATCGACCTGTCCTGCGGCGCGGTCATGGCCTTCGGATCCATCGTGATGGCGAAGCTCGCCGCCGACGGGACCCTGCCGCCGCTGCTCGCGGTGATCGCCGGGATCGGCGTCTGCGCCCTGTTCGGCCTCGCGAACGGCGCGCTCGTCACCCAGGTCAAGCTGCCGCCGTTCATCGTGACGCTCGGCATGCTCAACATCGCCTTCGCGCTCACCCACATCTACTCCGACGAGCAGACCGTCACCGAACTCCCCGGGGCGCTCACCGCGCTGGGCGAGACCTTCCCGCTGGGCCGCACCGACATCACGTACGGCTCGGTGCTCACGATCGTCCTCTTCCTCGCCTTCGCCTACTTCCTCGGCCAGACGGCCTGGGGCCGCCACACCTACGCGCTCGGCAACAGCCCCGAGGTCGCCCGGCTCACCGGCATCCGCACCACCCGGCTGCTGCTCGGCATCTACACCCTCGCGGGCGTGATCTACGGCATCGCGGCCCTGCTCCTGATCTCCCGCACCGGCGTCGGCGACCCCAAGGCCGGCCAGACCGACAACCTGGACGCCATCACCGCGGTGGTCCTCGGCGGCACCAGCCTCTTCGGCGGGCGCGGCGCGGTCCTCGGCACGCTCGTCGGCGCGCTGATCGTCGGCGTGTTCCGCAACGGCCTCCAGCTCATGGGCGTGGGCTCGATCTACCAGACCCTGATCACCGGCGGCCTGGTGATCCTCGCCGTGGCCGTCGACCAGTTCTCCCGCAGGAAGGCCCGCCGATGAGCACCACCACCGACACCGACACCGTCACCGCCACCCCCGTCCTGCGGGCCCGCGGCCTGGTGAAGCGCTACGGCCAGGTCACCGCGCTCGACGGCGCCGACTTCGACCTCATGCCCGGCGAGGTGCTCGCCGTGATCGGCGACAACGGCGCCGGCAAGTCGAGCCTGATCAAGGCGCTCACCGGCGCCCTCCAGCCCGACGAGGGCACGATCGAGCTCGACGGGAAGCCGGTCCGCTTCCGCGACCCGCTCGACGCCCGCCGCCACGGCATCGAGACCGTCTACCAGGACCTGGCGGTCGCCGCCTCCCTCGACATCGCGAGCAACATGTTCCTCGGTCGCGAGGTGCGCCGGCGCGGACCGCTCGGCTCGGTGTTCCGGATGCTCGACAACAAGAGGATGCGCGAGGAGTCGGCGGCGCACATGGCCGACCTGAAGATCGGCCTCCGCTCCTACACCCAGGCCGTGGAGACGCTCTCCGGCGGTCAGCGGCAGGGCGTGGCGGTGGCCCGGGCGGTCGCCTGGGCGCAGCACGTGGTGGTGATGGACGAGCCGACGGCCGCGCTCGGCGTGAAGGAGTCCGGCCAGGTGCTCGACCTGATCCGCCGGGTCCGCGACCGGGGCCTGCCCGTCGTCCTCATCAGCCACAACATGCCGCACGTCTTCGAGATCGCGGACCGGATCCACGTCCAGCGGCTGGGCCGCCGGGTGGCACAGCTGCGGCCGGCGGACCACACGATGGCGGAGGTCGTGGCGATCATGACGGGCGCGCTCACGGTGGAGGGGGAAGCGTAGGCGGTGTCTCGTCGATCAGGGGTCGCGAGCCGGGCATGATCGGCGCGGCATCCCCTGGGGCGGGCCCTGGAGGTACGGTCGGGGATCGGCAGGTCCCACGACGACAGGAACGGTGATCAATGGCGGGCACCCGGCGGCCGACCCTCGCCGATGTGGCGGAGCGGGTCGGCGTGACCCCGAAGACCGTGTCCCGGGTGCTCAACGAGGACGGTCCGGTCTCCGCGGCGACCCGCGAGAAGGTGCTCGCGGTCGTCGAGGAGCTGGGCTTCCGGCCCAATCTCATGGCCCGCAACATGCGGGTGGGGGCGCGTGACTCGACGGTCGGCCTGGTGGTGCCCGACATGGGCAACCCCTTCTTCGGCACGGTCGCCGGCGGGGTCGAGCAGGTCGTACGGGACCGGGGGCTCACGCTGCTCATGGGCTCCTCCGGCGAGCGGCAGGAGGCGGAGCACGCCCTGATCACCACCTTCCTGGCCCGCCGGATCAGCGGTCTCCTCGTCGTGCCGGCGGCCGGGAGCGACCATCGCTTCCTGCGCCGGGAGCGGGAGAGCGGGCTGCCGCTGGTCTTCCTCGACCGGCCGGGCTCGGGACTGACCGCCGACGCGGTGGTCAGCGCGAACGAGGAGGGGGCGCGGACCGGGGTGGCGCACCTGATCGCCCACGGTCACCGCCGGATCGCGTTCATCGGTGACCGGCCGGCCACGCTGTACACGCGCAAGATCCGGCAGCGCGGCTACCAGAAGGCCCTCCAGGAGGCCGGCATCGCGCCGGATCCGGCGCTGGTGGTCACGGCGCACGACCCGTACGCGGCGGGGGTGGCGGTACGGCGGCTGCTGGCCCTGGCCGATCCGCCGACCGCGTTCTTCGCGGCGAACAACTTCGCCACCCTCGGTGTGGTCCCGGCCCTCGCGGAGGCGGGGCGGCGGGACGTGGCCGTGGTCGGCTTCGACGACATCCCGCTGGCGGGAGTCCTGGAGCCGGGCCTCACGGTCGTGGCGCAGGACCCGGCGGCGATGGGACGGGCGGCGGCCGAACAGCTGCTGGCCCGGCTCGACGGCGACCGCTCGCGCGCGGTGACGCGCACGGTCCCGGTGGCCCTGGTGCCACGCGGCTCGGGCGAGCTGCGTCCGGAGACACGGTAGAGCCGAGCCGCACCCGGCCAGGGCGGG
This sequence comes from Streptomyces sp. NPDC127092, assembly GCF_042722475.1. Taxonomy (NCBI): domain Bacteria; kingdom Bacillati; phylum Actinomycetota; class Actinomycetes; order Kitasatosporales; family Streptomycetaceae; genus Streptomyces; species Streptomyces sp. NPDC127092. The sequence continues at coordinate 219,369 of NZ_JBHXFE010000004.1, read as the reverse complement.
GAGCCGTCCGGGGCCGACTGCGAGCCGCCCGGGGCCGACCGCGAGCTGTCCGGCGCCGAAACCGCGGGCTGTCGTCCACAGCTGTCCGCATGGCGGACAGCTTGTCCGCCAGGACCGAACACGGTGGGAATCCTCCGCTCCGCGTGATGCGATAAGCCCATGAGCATCACTCTCACCACCTGGTCCCTGGAACAGACCTCGCCGTCCGACCTGCGCCCGGTCCCCGCGCCCGAGGGCCGCGACCTGCGGATCGTGCGGGCCGAGGTGCCCTCGGCGGAGTTCAGCCGCTTCCTCTACACCGCGGTCGGCGGCGACATCGCCTGGAACGACCGGCTCTCGCTCACGTACGCGCAGTGGCAGGAGCTCGTGGAGAAGCCGGGCGCCGAGATCTGGGTGGCGTACGAGAAGGGGACGCCGGCCGGGTACGTGGAGCTGGACCCGCAGGACGACGGTGTGGTGGAGATCGTCTACTTCGGCCTGATCCCCGCCTTCCGGGGCCGCGGCATCGGCGGACACCTCCTCTCGTACGGAGTGGAGCGCGCCTGGGACCTGGCCGAGCGCTGGCCCGAGCGCGTCCCGACCAAGCGGGTGTGGCTGCACACCTGCTCGCTCGACGGTGAGCACGCGATGGCCAACTACGAGCGCCGCGGCTTCCGGCTCTTCGACACGAAGGTGGAGCAGGTCGAGCCGGCCGGCAACCCGGGCCCGTGGCCCGGCGCGTACGCCTGAGCCGCGGACGGCTCACGCCCGATCCCGCCACGGCTCACGCCCGAGCCGCGGACGGCGTCCGCCCGAGCCGCGCGTCCCGCGCGGACGCGGGACCGCTCCTCTCCCCCGAAGGGGCCCTGAGCTGGGCCCCTTTCGCGTGACCCACGCCACACCATCTCGCAGAGCGAGACCCTATTGTCCAAATCCTGGACGAAGCTGGACTGGGTCCAAAGTCCCGTGACACGCTTCCGTCATGTCTGGAACTGGAATTGCCTTGGTGAGTCGGCGGCACGTCGACCTCGGCCGCATGTCCAGCGCCATCTGTTCGGCGCGCTGAGAAGACCAGCACCGCCGAACCACTCTCCTGACGTCCTGAACTCTGCGCACTGTCGCGCCACCTCCTACCCGAGCGCGAGTGTGCAGGTCAGAGCCGCCCTCTCGCAGTCCCGAAGGACAAAACGCCATGGCCGCCACCCCGGAAAACCCCACTCCCGCCGCCGCCCGCCGCAAGACCGGGCGCCACCGTGGCGAGGGTCAGTGGGCCGCGGGGCACTTCACCCCGCTGAACGGCAATGAGCAGTTCAAGAAGGATGACGACGGTCTCAATGTGCGGACACGTATTGAGACGATCTACTCCAAGCGGGGCTTCGACTCCATCGACCCCAACGACCTGCGCGGACGCATGCGCTGGTGGGGCCTCTACACCCAGCGGCGCGAGGGCCTGGACGGCACCAAGACCGGTGTCCTGGAGCCGGAGGAGCTGGACGCCGAGTACTTCATGCTGCGCGTCCGCATCGACGGCGGCCGGCTGACCACCGATCAGCTGCGGGTGATCGGTGAGATCTCCCAGGAGTTCGCGCGCGGCACGGCCGACATCACCGACCGGCAGAACGTCCAGTACCACTGGATCCGGATCGAGGACGTCCCGGAGATCTGGAACCGCCTGGAGGCGGTCGGCCTGTCGACCACCGAGGCCTGCGGCGACACCCCGCGCGTCATCCTCGGCTCGCCGGTCGCCGGCATCGCCGAGGACGAGATCATCGACGGCACCCCGGCCATCGACGAGATCTACCGCCGGATCGTCGGCAACAAGGACTTCTCCAACCTGCCCCGCAAGTTCAAGTCCGCGGTCTCCGGCTCGCCGCTGCTCGACGTGGCGCACGAGATCAACGACATCGCCTTCGTCGGCGTGAACCACCCGGAGCACGGTCCCGGCTTCGACGTCTGGGTCGGCGGCGGCCTGTCCACCAACCCCAAGCTCGGCGTGCGGCTCGGCACCTGGGTCTCGCTCGACGAGGTGCCGGACGTCTACGAGGGCGTCATCTCGATCTTCCGCGACTACGGCTACCGCCGGCTGCGCAACCGCGCGCGCCTGAAGTTCCTGGTCGCCGACTGGGGCGCGGAGAAGTTCCGCCAGGTCCTGGAGGACGAGTACCTGAAGCGCAAGCTGACGGACGGTCCCGCCCCCGAGCAGCCGGCCGGCCGCTGGCGCGACCACATGGGCGTGCACCGGCAGAAGGACGGCCGCTACTACATCGGCTTCGCCTCGCGCGTGGGCCGGGTCGACGGCGCCACCCTCACCAAGATCGCCGACCTGGCCGAGCAGCACGGCTCCGGCCGGCTGCGGACCACCGCGGACCAGAAGATGATCCTCCTCGACGTCGAGGAGGACCGGGTGGACTCCGCGGTCGCCGCCCTGGAGGCGCTCGACCTGCGGGTGGACCCGTCGCCGTTCCGGCGCGGCACGATGGCCTGCACCGGCATCGAGTTCTGCAAGCTGGCCATCGTCGAGACCAAGGCCCGCGGCGCTTCGCTGATCGACGAGCTGGAGCGCCGCATCCCGGAGTTCGACGAGCCGATCACCATCAACATCAACGGCTGCCCGAACGCCTGCGCCCGCATCCAGGTCGCGGACATCGGTCTCAAGGGCCAGCTGGTCCTGGACGACGACGGCAACCGCGTCGAGGGCTACCAGGTGCACCTGGGCGGCGCGCTCGGCCTGGAGGCCGGCTTCGGCCGCAAGGTCCGCGGCCTGAAGGTCACCTCGGCCGAGCTGCCCGACTACGTCGAGCGGGTCCTCAAGCGCTTCCAGGCGGAGCGCGAGGACGGCGAGCGCTTCGCCACCTGGGCGGCGCGGGCGTCCGAGGAGGCCCTTTCGTGAGCGCGGCGAGCGAGACGAGGGATTCCGCATGAGCGAGCGCGCGGCGCCGTTCCACTGCCCGTACTGCGGCGACGAGGACCTGCGCCCCGGCGAGCAGGGACACGGCGCGTGGGAATGCCGGGCGTGCAGCCGAGCCTTCCAGCTGAAGTTCCTGGGGCTGCTCGCCCCGGGCACTTCGAGCAACACCGGCGGAGGGGAAGAGATATGACGACCACTCAGGACGTGACGGACGCGACCGCGGCCGACCTGAAGGCACTCGCCGAGCAGGCCGGCCGCGAGCTGGAGGACGCCTCCGCCCTGGAGATCCTCCAGTGGGCCGCCGACACCTTCGGCAAGCGCTTCTGCGTCACCTCCTCCATGGAGGACGCGGTCGTCGCCCACCTCGCCTCCCGTGCCATGCCCGGTGTGGACGTCGTCTTCCTCGACACCGGCTACCACTTCGAGGAGACCATCGGCACCCGTGACGCCGTCGACGCCGTCATGGACGTCAACGTCATCACGCTGACCCCGCGGCAGACCGTGGCCGAGCAGGACGCCGAGTACGGCCCGAAGCTGCACGACCGCGACCCCGACCTGTGCTGCGCGCTGCGCAAGATCAAGCCGCTCGAAGAGGGCCTGACCCGGTACGCCGCGTGGGCCACCGGCCTGCGCCGCGACGAGTCCCCGACCCGGGCGAACACCCCGGTCGTCGGCTGGGACGAGAAGCGGCAGAAGGTGAAGATCTCCCCGATCGCCCGCTGGACCCAGGACGACGTCGAGGCGTACGTCCTGGAGCACGGGGTGCTCACCAACCCGCTGCTCATGGACGGCTACACGTCCGTCGGCTGCGCCCCCTGCACGCGCCGGGTCCTCGAGGGCGAGGACGCCCGGGCCGGCCGCTGGGCCGGCCGGGCCAAGACCGAATGCGGGCTGCACGGCTGATGACCACCACCCCCCAGACCTCCCAGACCTCCCAGGAGAACCACGTGACCGGTGCCACCATCTGGCTCACGGGCCTGCCGAGCGCCGGCAAGACCACCATCGCGTACGAGCTGGCCGGCCGGCTGCGCGAGGAGGGTCAGCGCGTCGAGATCCTCGACGGCGACGAGATCCGCGAGTTCCTCTCGGCGGGCCTCGGCTTCAGCCGCGAGGACCGGCACACCAACGTGCAGCGGATCGGCTTCGTCGCGGAGCTGCTCGCCTCGCACGGCGTGAAGGTCCTGGTCCCCGTGATCGCCCCGTACGCCGACAGCCGCGAGGCCGTCCGCAAGCGCCACCAGGCCGAGGGCACCGCCTTCGTCGAGGTGCACGTGGCCACTCCGGTGGAGGTGTGCTCGGTCCGTGACGTGAAGGGCCTGTACGCCAAGCAGGCGGCGGGCGAGATCAGCGGCCTGACCGGCGTCGACGACCCGTACGAGGCCCCCGAGTCGCCCGATCTGCGGATCGAGTCCCAGAACCAGACCGTGCAGGAGTCCGCGGCGCAGCTGCACGCGCTGCTCACCGAGAGGGGTCTGCTGTGACCACCGTTGCCCACGTCCACGACGCCACCGACAGCCCGTTCGCGCTGTCGCACCTCGACTCGCTGGAGTCCGAGGCCGTGCACATCTTCCGTGAGGTGGCGGGCGAGTTCGAGCGGCCGGTGATCCTGTTCTCCGGCGGCAAGGACTCCATCGTCATGCTGCACCTGGCGCTGAAGGCCTTCGCCCCGGCGCCGGTCCCCTTCGCGTTGCTGCACGTCGACACGGGACACAACTTCCCCGAGGTCATCGAGTACCGCGACCGCGTGGTCGCCGAGCACGGGCTGCGCCTCCACGTCGCCTCCGTGCAGGACTACATCGACGCGGGCAAGCTGCGCGAGCGCCCGGACGGCACCCGCAACCCGCTGCAGACCGTGCCGCTGACCGAGGCGATCCAGCAGCACCGCTTCGACGCCGTCTTCGGCGGCGGCCGCCGCGACGAGGAGAAGGCCCGCGCCAAGGAGCGGGTGTTCAGCCTCCGCGACGAGTTCTCCCAGTGGGACCCGCGCCGCCAGCGGCCCGAGCTGTGGCAGCTGTACAACGGCCGGCACGCCCCCGGCGAGCACGTCCGCGTGTTCCCGCTGTCCAACTGGACCGAGCTGGACGTCTGGCAGTACATCCAGCGCGAGAAGATCGCGCTGCCGGAGATCTACTTCGCGCACGAGCGCGAGGTGTTCCGGCGCAACGGCATGTGGCTGACCGCCGGCGACTGGGGCGGCCCGAAGGACACCGAGACGGTCGAGACGCGCCTCATCCGCTACCGCACCGTCGGCGACATGTCCTGCACCGGCGCGGTGGACTCCGACGCCACCACGCTGGAAGCCGTGATCAACGAGATCGCCGCGTCCCGGCTCACCGAGCGGGGCGCCACCCGGGCGGACGACAAGCTGTCCGAGGCCGCGATGGAAGACCGCAAGCGCGAAGGGTACTTCTAACCATGAGCACGTTCACCGAAGAGCCCACCTCCGGGCACGCCGAGCTCGCGGCCACCACCCTGCTGCGCTTCGCCACCGCCGGCTCCGTCGACGACGGCAAGTCGACCCTGGTGGGCCGGCTGCTGCACGACTCCAAGTCGGTCCTCGCCGACCAGCTGGAGGCCGTGGAGCACGCCTCGCGTTCGCGCGGCCAGGAGGCCCCCGACCTGGCGCTGCTCACCGACGGCCTGCGGGCCGAGCGCGAGCAGGGCATCACCATCGACGTGGCGTACCGCTACTTCGCGACCCCGCGCCGCCGCTTCATCCTCGCGGACACTCCCGGGCACGTGCAGTACACCCGGAACATGGTGACCGGCGCCTCGACGGCCGAGCTGGCCGTGGTCCTCGTCGACGCCCGCAACGGCGTCGTGGAGCAGACCCGCCGGCACGCCGCCGTCGCCGCGCTGCTCCGGGTCCCGCACGTGGTGCTCGCCGTGAACAAGATGGACCTGGTCGACTACCAGGAGCCGGTGTTCGCCGCGATCGCCGAGGAGTTCACGACGTACGCGTCGGAGCTGGGCGTCCCGGAGATCACCGCGATCCCGATCTCCGCGCTCGCCGGCGACAACGTCGTGGAGCCGTCCGCCAACATGGACTGGTACGGCGGCCCGACGGTCCTGGAGCACCTGGAGACCGTTCCGGTCAGCCACGACCTGACGGCCTGCCACGCGCGCTTCCCGGTGCAGTACGTGATCCGTCCGCAGACCGCCGAGCACCCCGACTACCGGGGCTACGCGGGTCAGATCGCGGCCGGCGCGTTCCGGGTGGGCGAGCAGGTCACCGTCCTGCCCTCCGGCAGGACGTCCACGATCAGCGCGATCGACGCGCTCGGCGAGTCCGTGGACATCGCCTGGGCGCCGCAGTCGGTGACCATCCGGCTCGCCGACGACATCGACATCTCCCGCGGCGACCTGCTCGCCCCGGTCGCCGACGCCCCGGCCACCAGCCAGGACGTCGAGGCCACCGTCTGCCACGTGGCGGACCAGCCGCTCACGGTGGGCCAGCGGGTGCTGCTCAAGCACACCACCCGTACGGTCAAGGCGATCGTGAAGGAGATCCCGTCCCGGCTCACCCTGGACGACCTCTCCCAGCACCCGAACCCCGGGCAGCTCGTCGCCAACGACATCGGCCTGGTGAAGGTCCGCACGGCCGAGCCGCTCGCGCTCGACTCGTACGCGGACTCCCGCCGTACCGGCTCGTTCCTGCTGATCGACCCGGCCGACGGCACGACCCTGGCCGCGGGCATGGCGGGCGAGTCCTTCGCCGGCGCCAAGGCCGCGAAGCCGGCCGTCGAGGACGAGGACGGCTGGGACTTCTGATGGGCCACCAGGACGTGTACACGACGTTCGCGAGGGAGGGCGGCCGGGTCGGCTCCGGCGCCCTCGGTGCGGGCCGGGGAGGTGTGGCGCGATGTGCGCGCTGACCTCTGTGCGCCGCCGCCACGGCGCGACGGCGCTCCACCCCGTACGACACCGACGCAAACGCAGACTTCGCTGAAGCCGACCCGAGGGGAACACCTCCCGTGCCTGCCACCACCCGTACCACCCTGCGCCGCGGCCTGGCCGCCGCAGCCGCTCTGCCCCTCCTGATCGGGGCGCTCGCCTCCTGCGGCTACGGCTCCCAGGCCAAGAACGACCAGAAGAAGGTGGCCGCCGTGGGCGAGAAGCTCTCCGCGGACTCCGTACGGCTCGGGTACTTCCCCAACCTGACGCACGCGACGGCCCTCGTCGGCGACCGGGAGGGCATCTTCCAGAAGGAGCTGGGCGGCACCCTGCTGGAGGTGTCGACCTTCAACGCGGGGCCGTCGGAGATCGAGGCGCTGAACGCCGGCTCGATCGACATCGGCTTCATCGGCCCCTCGCCGGCCATCAACGGCTACACCAAGTCCAAGGGCGGCAACCTGCGCATCGTGGCCGGTGCGGCCTCCGGTGGCGTGAAGCTGGTCGTCAACCCGGAGAAGATCAAGACGGTCGACGACGTCAAGGGCAAGCGGATCGCGACCCCGCAGCACGGCAACACCCAGGACGTGGCCTTCCTCAACTGGGTGTCCCAGCAGGGCTGGAAGGTCGACTCGCAGAGCGGCAAGGGCGACGTCTCCGTGCTGCGCACCGACAACAAGATCACCCCGGACGCCTACAAGTCCGGTTCCATCGACGGCGCGTGGGTGCCGGAGCCGACCGCGTCGAAGCTGGTCAGCGAGGGCGCGAAGGTGCTGCTCGACGAGTCCGACCTGTGGCCGGGCAAGCAGTTCGTGATCACCAACGTGATCGTGTCGCAGAAGTTCCTCGCGGAGCACCCCGACGTGGTCGAGGCGGTCCTGCGCGGCTCGGTGAAGACCAACGCGTGGATCAAGGCCGACCGGGAGCGGGCGAAGGCCTCGGCCAACGCCAGGCTGAAGGAGCTCACGGGCAAGCCCCTCGGCGACGAGGTGATCGACGGCGCCTGGCCGTCGATCCGGTTCACCGACGACCCGCTGGCCGCGACGCTCCAGGCGCAGGCGGACCACGCGGTGAAGTCCGGTCTCCTCAAGGAGCCCGACCTCGTCGGCATCTACGACCTGAAGCCGCTGAACAAGGTCCTGAAGGCCGAGGGCCGGCCCGAGGCGTCCGACGCCGGTCTCGGCGTCAAGTAACCAAGTCCGCAAGCGCTACCCAGGAGGTGACGACCATGGCCACGACCACGACGCTCGCCAAGGCCGACGACCGCGTCCGCGCGACGGGTCACGCCGCGCGCATCGAGCACGTCTCGAAGTCCTTCGGCGGTCCCGCCGGCGGCCAGCTCGTCCTCGACGACATCTCCCTCGACGTCGCCCCCGGCGAGTTCGTCACCCTCCTGGGAGCCTCGGGCTGCGGCAAGTCCACCCTGCTCAACCTCGTCGCCGGACTCGACTCACCCACCGCCGGCTCCATCACCACCACCGGCCGACCCGCCCTGATGTTCCAGGAACACGCCCTCTTCCCCTGGCTGACCGCCGGCAAGAACATCGAACTCGCCCTGAAACTCCGCGGCGTCCCCAAGCCCGACCGCCGCCCCGAAGCCGAACGACTCCTCGAACTCGTCCGCCTCACCGGCTCCTACGGCAAACGCGTCCACGAACTGTCCGGCGGCATGCGCCAGCGCGTCGCCCTCGCCCGCGCCCTCGCCCAGGACTCCCAGCTCCTCCTCATGGACGAGCCGTTCGCCGCACTCGACGCCATCACCCGCGACGTCCTCCACGACGAACTCACCCGCATCTGGCGCGAAACCCAGCTGTCCGTCCTGTTCGTCACCCACAACGTCCGCGAAGCCGTACGACTCGCCGAACGCGTCGTCCTGCTCTCGTCCCGCCCCGGCCGCATCGCCCGGGAATGGACCATCGACATCCCGCAACCGCGCCGCATCGAGGACACCGCCGTCGCGGAACTGTCCGTCGAGATCACCGAAGAACTGCGTGGGGAGATCCGCCGCCATGGCCAGCACTGACACCAAGACCGACGACCTGGCCGGTCTGGAAGCCGGCCTCGACGCCCTCGACACCGTCCAGGTCCGCACCACCCCGGTGCGCGAAGTCCTCCTGAAGAAGGTCCTGCCCCCGGTCCTCGCCGTCGTCCTCGTCGTCGCGGTCTGGCAGCTCCTGGTGACACTGAAGGTCACCGACGAGGGCAAACTGCCCGCACCGTCCGCCGTCTGGGACAGCCTGACCACCATGTGGCTGGAAGGAACCCTCCTCGGCGTCCTGTGGACCAGCGTGTCCCGCGCCCTGCTCGGCTTCCTCCTCGCCCTCGCCATCGGCACCCCCCTCGGCCTGCTCGTCGCCCGCGTCGCCGTCGTCCGCACCGCGATCGGCCCCATCCTCTCCGGCCTGCAGTCCCTGCCCTCGGTCGCCTGGGTGGCCCCGGCCGTCCTCTGGCTCGGCCTCAACGACTCCATGATGTTCGCCGTCATCCTCCTCGGCGCCGTCCCCTCCATCGCCAACGGCCTCGTCGCCGGCGTCGACCAGGTCCCGCCCCTGTTCCTGCGCGCCGGACGCACCCTCGGCGCCACCGGACTCAAGGGCGCCTGGCACATCGTCATGCCCGCCGCCCTCCCCGGCTACCTCGCCGGCCTCAAGCAGGGCTGGGCCTTCTCCTGGCGCTCCCTCATGGCCGCCGAAATCATCGCCTCCTCCCCCGACCTCGGCCTCGGCCTCGGCCAACTCCTCGAAAACGGCCGCAACAACTTCGACATGCCCGGCATCTTCCTCGCCATCATCCTCATCCTCCTCGTCGGCGTCGCCATCGACCTCCTCGTCTTCAGCCCCCTCGAACGCACCGTCCTGCGCCGCCGCGGCCTCCTCGTGAAGGCCTGACCCATGAGCTCCCCGACTCTCCTCGTCATCGCCCACGGCAGCCGTGACCCACGGCACGCGGCGACCGTCCAGGCCCTGGTGGCCCGGGCCGCCGCGCTGCGGCCGGGGCTGCGGGTGGAGACGGCGTTCCTGGACTTCAACCTGCCGTCCGTGACGGGGGTGCTCGACCGGCTCGCCGCCGACGGGGTCCGAGAGGTGGTGGCCCTGCCGCTCCTCCTCACCCGCGCCTTCCACGCGAAGGCCGACATCCCCGCCGTACTGCGCCAGGCCCCGGCCTCGCTGCGGATCCGGCAGGCGGAGGTCCTGGGCCCGTCGCCGCTGCTGATCGCGGCGGTGGAACGGCGCCTGTACGAGGCCGGGCTGAGGCCCGGCGACAAGAGCACGACCGGGGTCGTCCTGGCCTCGGCGGGCTCCACCGACCCGGAGGCGATCGCAGTGATCGCAGAAACGGCGCGGGAGCTGCGGAACACCGGTTGGTGCTCCGTGCGGCCTGCGTTCGCCTCCGCATCTCTTCCCCGCACGGACGAGGCGGTACGGGCGCTCCGCGCCGACCCGGGCGTCCGCCGGGTGGCCGTGGCCCCGTACGTCATCGCCCCGGGCCGCCTCCCGGACCGCATCGCGACGGGCGCGGCGGAAGCCGACCTCCTGGCGGACGTCCTGGGCCCCGCCCCCGAACTGGCCCGGCTGCTCGTGGAGCGGTACGAGGAAGCGGCCCTGGTCCCGGAGCGGGTGGCCGTCGCGGGTTAGGAGCCGTCCGGCGCGGGCCTCAGCCGAAGTCGAGGCCGCCCGTGCGGGTGCGCTTGATCTCGAAGAGGTCGGGGTGGGCGGCCAGGACGCGGAAGCTGTCGAAGAGTTCGGCGGCGCGCTCGCCGCGCGGGATGGCGCGCAGTACGGGGCCGAACCAGGCGGTGCCGTCGACGTGGATCGTCGGCGTGCCTACGTAGGCCTCGGCCTCGGGGTCCTTGCCGGCGTCGTGGCTGCGGCGGACGGTCTCGTCGTACGCGGGGTCGTGGGCCGCCGCGGCGAGTTCGGCGGGGAGGCCGAGTTCGGCGAGGGACTCGGCGATCACGGCGTCGAAGTCCTTGTTCTTCTGCTCGTGGATGCGGGTGCCGTACGCGGTGTAGAGCGGGCGCAGGATCTCCTCACCGTGCTGCTCGGCGGCCGCGGCGGCGACCCGGACCGGGCCTATGGAGTCGTCGACGAGGGTCCGGTACCAGTCGGGCAGTTCGTTGCCCTCGTTGTGGAAGTAGAGGCTCATCACCCGGAAGCGCAGGTCGATCGCGCGGTGCTGTTCGACTTCGAGGATCCAGCGGGAGGTGATCCAGGCGAAGGGGCAGGCGGGGTCGAAGTAGAAGTCCACGGTCGGCACGGTGGGCGCGGTCGGTGCGGTCGTCTCGGTGGTCATGACCGGAACTCTAGGTCCTGGGTGGCCCGTCGGGGCGGGCCATTCGTCAATCGTCGGACTGGGCCACTTCGGTCAGTTCGACGAGCTTGCAGACGGTGTTCCAGTTGCGTGCGGTGGCGGTGACGCCCTTGAAGAGGGCGGGCCTGGACAGTGCCTCGCCGAGCTTGGAGCGGCCGAGGCCGTCGGGCGCGTAGAGGTAGAGGACGCGGTCGCCGAGCGCGAAGGCCTCGGGGCGGAAGGCCTCCTGGTCGAGTCCGGCGAAGCGCTGCTCGTCGACGGGGCCGGAGAGGTAGTAGGCGTGGAGCTGCCTGGCCTCGAGGTCGGCGGCGGGGAAGGGGCAGTCCCGCTCGACGGCGGCGAGGTAGTCGTGGTCGCGGACGAGACAGTCGACGGTGAAGCCGAAGTGCTTCTCGACGGCCGCTTCGACGGCCTGCCTGACGGCCTCGTCGGAGCGTTCGGCGCCGGGGACGGCGAAGACGGCGTTGCCGCTCTGCAGGTAGGTCTTCACGTCCTGGTATCCGAGACCTTCGAGGACGGCTCGGAGTTCCGCCATGGGGACCTTGCGGTGTCCCCCGACGTTGATGCCGCGGAGCAGCAGGGCGTACGTCGTCGTCATGGTCACACCATAGGGCGACCGCCGTGCCCCGTGGGGGAGGGCACGGCGGTCGCCGTCCGGGGTTTCCGCCGTTACTCGACGATCTTCAGGAGCTTGTTGGCGGTGCCCTCCGACGGGTTGGAGATCTTGTCGGGCGTGGCGCCGTCGATCAGCGCCTGGGCGACCTGGTCCGGAGTCGCGTCGGTGTGGCCCGCGAGGTAGACGGCGGCGGCGCCGACCACGTGCGGGGTGGCCATCGACGTGCCGGAGATGGTCTTCGTACCGGTGTCGCTGTCGTTCCAGGCGGAGGTGATCTCCGAGCCCGGGGCGTAGAGGTCCACGACCGAGCCGAAGTTGGAGAAGCTGGACTGCTCGTCGTCCTTGGTCGAGGAGGCGACGGTGATCGCCTCGGTGACCCGGGACGGCGAGCCCTGGCCGGCGTCGGAGGACTCGTTGCCGGCGGCGACGCCGAAGGTCACGCCGGAGGCGATGGCCTTCTTGACCGCGTCGTCGAGAGCCGGGTCGGCGCCGCCGCCGAGGCTCATGTTGGCGACGGAGGGGCCCTGGTGGTTCTTGGTGACCCAGTCGATGCCCGCGACGACCTGCTCGGTGGTGCCGGAGCCGTTGTCGTCGAGGACGCGGACGGCGACGATCTTCGCCTTCTTGGCGACGCCGTGGTCCGTGCCGGCGATGGTGCCGGCCACGTGGGTGCCGTGGCCGTTGCCGTCCTGGGCGGTGTCGTCGTTGTCGACGGCGTCGAAGCCGTACGAGGCACGGCCGCCGAAGTCCTTGTGGGTGATGCGGACTCCGGTGTCGATGACGTACGCGGTGACGCCCTCGCCCCCGCTGTCGGGGTAGGTGTACTTCGCGTCGCCGGCCGTGTCGGTCTGGTCGACGCGGTCGAGACCCCACGAAGGCGGGTTCTCCTGGGTGGCGTTGATGGTGAAGCGGCGGTTCTGGACGACCTTGGCGACCGCCGGGTCGGCGGCGAGGCGCTTGGCCTCGGTCTCGGTGAGGTTGTTGACGGAGAAGCCGTTGACGGCGGAGTCGTAGCTGCGGCGCAGGGTGCCGCCGTACTCCTTCGCCAGGTCGGCCTTGTTCGCCTGCTCGTCGAGCAGCACGACGTAGCTGCCGGCGACGGCGCCTTCGACTCCGAGTCCGTAGACCGTGCCTTCGGCGGGCGCGGGCGCCGCGCCGGCGAACTGGCCGGTAAGGACGGTGACTCCGGCGGCTGCGGCGATCGCGGTCGTGACGGCGAGGTAACGGGTCCGGCGGACACGCTTGTGTATGGCCATGAAGAGGGGTCTCCTCGTCAGGATTTGTGGGGGGTTGGGCCACCGGACGAAAACTTTCCGGTCGCTCGTTCGAAACCCTTACGCATTGACGAGTGCAAATCAAGGCCTTCACACACCTGTGACTTTTTCAACAAGCTTTCTTAAAGAGAAAAGGGGCGAGTCTCCTCAACTCGCCCCTTGCCACGGGCCACTTAGGCGTGCGGCAGCTCCGCCTCGATCAGGTCCGCGGCCCGCCGCGTGCCGCCCTCCTTCGCCATCTGCTCCTGGATCTCCCGTGCCCTGCGGGCGACTTCGGGGTCGGCGACGAGCGTGAGCACGGCCTCGCGCAGCCGCTCGGGAGTCACCTCGTCCATCGGCAGGTGGCGGGCGACGCCGAGCGACTGGAGCATGTCGGCGTTGCCGAACTGGTCGACGGCCTGCGGCACGGCGACCATCGGCGTCGCGGTGGCGAGGCCCTCCTGGCTGCCGCCCGCGCCGGCGTGGGTGACGAAGGCGTCGGCCTCGCGGAGGATCGCCGGCTGCGGCACCCACGGGTGCACCTCGATGTTGTCCGGGACCTCGCCCAGCTCGGCGGGGTCGACGAACTTCCCGATCTGCAGGACGACATGCCAGCCGTCGAGTCCGCCGAAGGCCTCGACGCAGTCCCGGTAGAAGGCCGGCTGCTTGGTGAAGGCCGAGCCGAGCGAGACCAGGAGCACCTTGTCGGCCGTCGCGGGCCGCCGCCACTCCCCCGGTCCCGTCTCCTCGCTGCGGCACTGGCCGACGAAGGTGAAGACGGACTCGTCGACGCGGTCGGCGTGCGGCTGGAGCGCCCGCGGGATGAGCACGATGCCGCGGCGCGGCCGCCCGACGAAGGGGTCGGGGTGGGCGTCGATGCCGTGGGCGCCGAGCCACTCCTCGAAGCGCGCGTAGTACGCCTTGCCGCGGGGTGAGGCCTTGAGCTCGGCGTACATCGGCTCGGCGACCTCCTCCTCGTAGCCCTCCCAGGGGACGAGATTCGGCCAGAGCGAGACGGCGGGGACGCCCCAGGTGTGGGCGAGGACACGGGCGGGGTACGAGGTGATGTCGTGCAGGACGAGGTCGGGGCGGTCGCCGTCGAAGGCGGCGGCGAGCTGCGGCAGGGCCTGGACGGCGTCCGCGAGGAACGGCTCCAGGTTGTCGATGAGTTCGGTGCCCCAGGCGTCGGGGTCGTCGTCGGTGGGGAGCACCGACTCGTAGAGGACGGGAGTGGCGCCGGTGGCGGCGACCTTCTCGGCGAACGCGGCGGGGATCGCGTAGCTCACGCGGTGGCCCCGGTCCACGAGTTCGCGGATGACGTCCAGGCTGGGGTTCACGTGGCCGTGGGCGGCGATGGAGAACATGGCGATGTGGGCGTGCGGGGTCGTGGTCATGAACCCCACCGTATGCGAGACGAAACGTCTCGTCTACTTCATTTCAGTCCCGCTGGTAGCGGGCGAGCACCCGGTTTCCGTCCTCCACCAGGCGACGTCTCAGCTCGGCGGCGTCGATCGCGCCGCTGTAGTACTCCTGGAAGGCGGGCGTGGCGACCTTGTCCTTCCACTCGGGGTAGCCGCGCACCGACTGCGCGGGCGCGGGCCGCAGCTCGCGCGCGACCGCGGCGCCGGTGGCCCAGCCGAACTCCTCGGTGTGCAGGGCGGGATCGGCGAGCGCGGCGGTGGAGGTGGGCAGCATCCAGTCGCCGAGGGCGAGCCGGACCTGGTTGCTGGGCCGGAGGAAGAAGTCCAGGAAGGCGGCGGCCTCCTTCTTGTGCGGGCTGTCCTCGGCGATGGAGAGCGTCTGCGGGCTGACGCCCTGCGCGAGCCCGCCCGCCCCGGCGGGCGCCGGCAGCACGATCCAGTCGAAGCCCTCGGGCGCCTGCTGGACGATCTGCTGCCGGTACGAGAAGCCCAGCGGCACCATGGCGTACTTCCCGCCGAAGAAGCCGGGCAGCGTGTCGGAGCCGCCGCTGCCGAGGGTGGCCCGGGAGGCGGTCCGGTCGGTGTCGATCATGGCCCGGACGGTGCCGGGCACGACCGCGTCGCCGCCCTCGAAGCGCAGGGCGACCTTGCCGTCGGGCGCGCGGTGGAAGAGCCGGCCGCCGGCCGAGAGGCTCAGGTTGAGCGAGACGGAGACCGGTTCCTTGAGCGGCCAGGCGACCGCGTACCTGCCCTCGCCCATCCTCGCCGTCAGATCCCGGGCCACGGCCCGGAACTCCTCCCAGCTCCACGGCCGTCCGGCGGTCGGGATGCGGACCCCGGCCTCGGCGAGCAGCTTCCGGTTCGCCATGATCATCCGCGGTTCCTGGAGGAAGGGCACCCCGTAGACGCCGTCGCCGAAGGTGGTGCTGCGCCAGCTGTGCTCGGGGATGCCAGCGCGCAGCCGCTCGGGCAGCAGGGGGCGCAGGTCGGCGAGGTAGCCGCCGTAGGCAAAGTCGGCGAGGTCGTCGGAGGCGTCGTGGACGATGTCGGGGGCCTCGCCGCCCTCGAAGGAGGTGAGCAGCTGGTCGTGGACGGAGTCCCAGCTGCCCTGGACGTAGTCGACCTGGATGCCGGGGTGGGCGGCGTTCCACTCGCGCACCAGTTCCTTGTTGGCGTCGACGGACTCCTTCTGCCAGGCGAGCGACTGGAAGCGCAGGCGGATCACCCCGTCGCCGGGGCCGTCGTCCGCCGTGCACCCCGCCCCCGTGAGGAGCAGCGCGAGGGCGGCGACCGTGGCCGCGAACCGCCGGGCCCGCCTCATGACTTCACCGCCCCGGCCAGCATGCCGCCGGTGATCCGCCGCTGGATGACGGCGAAGACGAGCAGGGAGGGCAGGGTGGCGAGGAAGGCCGCGGCGGCGAGCGGTCCGAGGTCGGCCACGCCCTCCGCGCCGAGGAAGTGGGTGAGGACCACGGGCAGGGTCTGTTTCTCGGGGGTCTTGAGCAGGACGAGGGCGAAGAAGAACTCGTTCCACGCGGTCACGAAGGCGAACAGCGCGGTGGCGACGAGCCCCGGCGCCAGCAGCGGCGCGGTGACCGAGACGAGGGTGCGCAGCCGTCCGGCGCCGTCGACGGCGGCGGCCTCCTCCAGCTCGACCGGGACGGCGCGTACGTATCCGGTCAGCATCCACAGTGCGAAGGGCAGCGACCACACCACGTACACCAGGACCAGGCCCGGCAGGCTGTTGACCAGGTGGAGGTTCTTGAGGACCAGGAACAGCGGGATGATCAGCAGGACGAACGGGAAGGCCTGGCTGACCACGACCCAGCCGGTGGCGGCGGCGGTGAGCCGGGACCGATGCCGGGCGAGGACGTAGGCCATGGGAGTGGCCACGGCCACCGCGACGACGGCTGCGGCGAGCGCCGCGAGCAGGCTGTTCCCGGCGGCCCTGAGCAGCGGCTGTTCGCCGAAGGCCTGCCGGAAGTTGTCGAGGGTGGGGTCCTCCGGGATCCAGGTGGGATGCAGGGAGCCCAGTTCCGTGGCCGGTTTGAAGGCGGTGGAGAGCAGCCACAGGAACGGGAACCCGAGGAAGACCAGATACGCGAGGAGCGCCGCGTACTGGCCCGCGCGGGCGGGCCCGCGGCTGCGGAAGGCACTCACCGGGCGGTCCCTCACCGTTCCTCCTTCAGCCGGCCGACGAGATACAGGGCGAGGAGGACGGAGACGACGGCGACGAGCACGCAGCCCATGGCGGCGGCGTAGCCGAACTGGCCGTAACGGAAGGCCTCCTCATAGGCGAAGAGCATGGGCAGCCGGGTGCGGCCGCCGGGTCCGCCGTTGGTCAGCACGTAGACCAGGGCGAAGGAGTTGAGGTTCCAGATGAAGTTGAGGGAGGTGATGGCGAGGGCGACGGGTCTGAGGGCCGGCCAGGTGACGGTGCGGAAGCGGCGCCAGGCGCCCGCGCCGTCGAGTGCGGCGGCCTCGTGGAGCTCGCGCGGCGTGTTCTGGACGCCGGCGAGCAGCGCGACCGTCGTCTGGGGCATGCCGGCCCAGACGCCGACGACGATGACGGCGGGCAGCGCGGTGCCGAGGCCGCTGAGCCAGGCGCGTCCGTCGCCGAGGCCGAGGTCGCCCAGGGTCTCGTTGAGGATGCCCGCGTCCGGGTTGTAGACCAGCCGCCACATGATGCCGACGACGACCTCGGGCATCGCCCACGGGACGATCGCCAGCGCGCGGGCCAGCCAGCGCAGCCGCAGGTCCTGGTTGAGCAGCAGCGCGAGGCCGAGGGCCAGCAGGAACTGCGGGACGGTGACGCCGACCGCCCACAGCAGGCCGATGCGGAAGGAGTCCCAGAAGAGGGTGTCGTGGAGGAGGTCCTGGAAGTTGAGGGTGCCGATCCAGCTGGTGGCCTGGGTGCGGCCGGACTGGGCGTCGGTGAAGGCGAGGGCGATGCCGTAGAGCAGCGGGCCGACGCTGAGCAGCAGGATCGGGAGCAGGGCGGGCAGGACCAGGAACCAGGCGCCGTGGTCGCGGCCGGGGCCGCCGCGGGCCCGGCCGGGAGTGGTGCGGTCCGAGGACCGCTTCGGCGCGGTCACCACACTCGCCAATGCTCCCCCTATGCCCGGTTTGCCACCTTGCCTGGGACTCGGTCATCGTCCTGACGGGCCGTCGGTTCGTCAAGGTGACCAGCACGGATGCGAGACTTTGGCGAAATCGCACTGCCGTGGGGAGAGAACGATGGACGAGGCGCGGGTACGGGAGATCCTGGCCGCGGCGGGACTGCGGGCCGGTGACGCGACGTTGCTGGCGTTCGGCGAGAACGCGGTCTTCGCCCTCGGCGACCTGGTGGTCAAGGTCGGCCGCGACCCCGAGCTGCTGCCGCGCGCCGAGCGGGAGCTGGCCCTGGCCGGCTGGCTCGAGGCGAGCGGCGTCCCGGCGGTACGGGCCGCGGAGCCCAAGCCGCTGGTGGCCGAGGGGCACCCGGTCACCGTGTGGCACCGGCTGCCCGAGGCGGTCCGGCCCGCCGAGCCGCGCGATCTCGCCCCGCTCCTGAAGGCGGTGCACGCCCTGCCGGAGCCGGAGGGCCTCACCCTGCCGCGGCGGGACCTGCTCGGCGGGGTCGAGCGCTGGCTGCGGCTCGCGGGCGACGCGATCGACCCGGCCGACGCCGCGTTCCTGCGCGAGCGGCGCGACTCCTTCGCGCCGGCCGCCGCCGCGCTCACCCCGCACCTCGCGCCCGGACCCATCCACGGCGACGCCCTCCCGCGCAACGTCCACGTGGGCCCCGAGGGGCCGGTCCTGGTGGACCTGGAGACCTTCTCCTCCGACCTGCGCGAGCACGACCTCGTGGTCCTCGCCCTCTCCCGGGACCGCTACGGCCTCGACCCGGCCGCCTACGACGCCTTCACCGCGGCGTACGGCTGGGACGTGCGCGCATGGGAGGGCTGCGCGGTGCTGCGCGGGGCACGGGAGACCGCGAGCTGCGCCTGGGTGGCCCAGCACGCGCCGTCGAACCCGAAGGCACTGGCCGAGTTCGAGCGGCGGGTGGCGTCGCTGCGGGACGGCGATCCCGAGGTGCGCTGGTACTCCTTCTGACAGCCGCCCGGCCGACGGCAGCGTTACCGACGGCCTCGTTGCCGACAGCAGCGTTGCCGACGGCCGCGTTGCCGAAAGCCGCCTTTCGCACGGCCTCCCGTCCACCGGGACCTGACATCATGGGCCCGTCGAACCGACCGGTGACGAACGGGGTGTGGGGAATGCGGATGGAACTGTCGGACGTCACGCTGGACGTCGAGGTCAGCGGCGAGGGCCCGACCGTGCTGCTCGTCCACGGCTTCCCGGACTCGCACGACCTGTGGCGCCATCAGATCCCGGCCCTGAACGCGGCCGGCTACCGCACGGTCGCGCCGACCCTGCGGGGTTTCGGCGGCTCGGACCGGCCGGAGGGCGGACCGGAGGCGTACCACCCGGCGAAGCACGTGGGCGACATGGTGCAGCTGCTCGACCGGCTGGAGACCGACCGGGTCCACCTGGTGGGCCACGACTGGGGCTCCGGCATCGTCCAGGGCTTCACCCAGGCGCTGCCGGACCGGGTGCGCAGCCTGAGCATCCTGTCCGTCGGGCACATCGGCGCGGTCCGCGACGCGGGCTGGGAGCAGAAGCAGCGGTCCTGGTACATGCTGCTGTTCCAGCTTCCGGAGGTGGCCGAGAACTGGCTGTCGCACGACGACCACGCCAACCTGCACGAGATGCTGGCCGAGCACCCCGACCGCGAGGCGGTCCTCAAGCCGCTGAAGGAGCCGGGCGGGCTGACCGCGGCGCTCAACATCTACCGCTCGGGCCTGCCGGCGGAGGTCCAGTTCGCACCGGTCCTCCCGGTGTCGCCGCTGCCCGCGCAGGTCCCGGTGATGGGCGTCTGGTCCACCGGCGACCGCTTCCTCACCGAGCGGTCGATGGCGGACACCGGCAGGCACGTCGCCGGTCCCTGGCGCTACGAGCGCGTGGAGGACGCGGGCCACTGGCTCCAGCTGGACCGGCCGGAGAGGGTCAACGAGCTGCTGCTCGACTTCCTCGGGGCGAACGGCTGAGGGCGGGCCCTCGGACGGGCCCTCAGCCGGCGACCGGTGCCGGCTCGCGCAGCGGCCACGTCGGGTCGACGACCGCGTCCGTCTCGCCCTTGCGGCGCAGGAAGGACTGGAAGTCCTCGGCCCACTCCCGGTACCAGACGATCTGACGCTCGTGCAGCGCGGCCGGGTCGAGCGCGGCCACGGCGGCGTGCCGCTCGGCTATCGCGACGGCGACCCGGACCGCGGCCAGCGCGTCGGCGGACGCCTGGTGGGCGCTGGTGAGCACGACCCCGTACTCGGCGCAGACCGCTTCCAGGGTGCGCTTGCCGCGCCGGTAGCGGTCGACGGCGCGGTCGATGGTGTACGGGTCGAGGACCGGGCCGGTCGGGGCGCCGCCGAGCCGCTCGGCGAGCGAGGGCAGTCCGTGCCGCCGCAACTCGGCCGAGAGCAGGCTGAGGTCGAAGGAGGCGTTGTACGCGACGACCGGGACGCCCCGCGACCAGTAGCCGGTCAGGGTGTCGGCGATCTCGTCGGCCACCTCGCGCACCGGGCGTCCCTCCGCGGCGGCGCGCTCGCTGCTGATGCCGTGGATCGCGGACGCCTGCGCCGGGATGCGGATGCCCGGGTCGGCGAGCCAGTCCTGCTGGCGCACCACCTCGCCGCCGTGGACGCCGACGACGGAGGCCGTGACGATGCGGGCCTCCAGCGGGTCCGTACCGGTCGTCTCCAGGTCGAAGCCGGCCAGCTTTTCCCCGTACCAAGCCATCGGGTCCTCCTTACGTGATCTCCCCCGTTGGTGTGCACACCCTCGCACGCCGCACTGACAATCCGGTCGCGAGGGCGTCCGGAAGGCGTCCGGAAGGCGTCCCGTGACCGGCCGGAGAGAGTCAGGAGACCGGTCGTGAGTCGAGCCACACCGACTCGAATTCCTCCCGGTATGTCGCGAAAAGTCCGTGTTCGCCGCTGCCGTCGTATCCCTGTCCGGCCCGCACCACGTTCCGTCCGCCGCCGCGCAGCACGAGCACCGGGGCCTCCATGCCGCGGGCCTTGCGCAGGTACGGCTGGACGACGGCGACCCCGTCGGGGCCGTCGCCGTCCACGAGATAGGCGGTGAAGCGCGGCGTCTCGTCGAAGACGTGGATCTGGAAGGCGCCCGGGTCGCGCAGCTTGGAGCGGACCCGGCGCATGTGCAGGATGTTCATCTCGACCGAGCGGCTCAGCTCGCCCTTCTTCAGGCCGAGCTCCCGTTCGCGCCGCTTGACGGCGCTGCTCGCCGGGTTGAGGAAGAGCAGCCGTATCCGGCAGCCCGACTCGGCGAGCCGCACCATGCGCCGCCCGGAGAAGTTCTGCACCAGCAGGTTCAGGCCTATGCCGGTGGCGTCGAGCCGACGGGCCCCGCCGAACAGGTCCTCTGCGGGCAGCTGTCGCTGGAGCCTGACCCGGTCGGGGTGGACGGAGACCACGTCCGCGTACCGGTCGCCGACCAGGTCCTCGACGGCGTCGACCGGCAGCCGGTCGGCCGAGGGCACCCCGGCCCCGCTCCCGAGGATCTCCAGGAGCCGGGCGGAGGCCCGCTCGGACTGGGCGAGCACGGTCAGCGAGAGGGCCCGGTTGCGGGAGACGACGTTGCGGGTCACCTCCAGCTCGTCCAGGGCGAGTTCCACCTCGCGCCGGTCGTCGAAGTACGGCTCGAAGCACGGCCAGTGCTGCACCATCAGCTCCCGCAGCTGCGGGAGGGTGAGGAAGCTGAGCACGTTGTCGTCGGCCGGGTCGAGCAGATAGCCCTTGCGGCGCGAGACCTCACGGACGGCCACCGCCCGCTGGACCCATTCCTGTCCGGCGGGCCCGGCCGCCGCCACCACCCACTCCTCGCCGTGCACCGGCTCGTACACCGGGCGCAGCACGGCGGCGACGACGGCCCGCAGCCGCTGTTCGACGAGATTCAGCCAGATGTAGGCGCGGCCGGCGCGCTGGGCCCGGGTCCGCACCTCGCTCCACGCCTCCGCGCCCCACTCCAGTTCGGCGCCGATCTCGACGGGCCGGGCGACGGAGACCGCGCCGGGCGGCGCCTCCGCGGGCTCGGCCGGTCCCCCGTCGTGACCCGCCTCACCTGGGGGCAGCTCCAGACCTCCCGAGCTCACCCGCGCACCGCCTTCTGCTCCCGGACACCCGTTCCGCCGACTGGGACACCGGCGGGAACTACCATCTGACAATGATCGGCAACGATCAAGGAAGGGTACTCCGGCAGCGGGAGGCGATGCAGCAGGATCGCCCGGCCTGTTGCTCAACTACCCAGATTCGGGGCCCCGTTCTGGTTGGCGAGATCGGCCGGAGTGAGCGGATTCATAGCGGTTACGTCCCTGGGCGCGAGCTGGAATCCCTGCCAGTGGACCGGCATCGGCTGCTGGTCCTCGTCACGGGCGACGTGGTGGAACCCGATGTTGACCCAGACCGCCGGATTCTTCAGGGTCTCGCCGTTCACCCACTTGTCCACGCTGGTCGGCGCGTTGCGCCCGCAGTCCAGGATGTTGTTGCTGGCGAACTGCTCGCAGGCGCGGGCCTGGGTGAAGTAGACGTCGTGCTTGGTGTAGGGCCGTCCGGCGTAGGTGTTGGTGTGGCCCGGCACGATCTCGTACGAGCGCGCGTGGCCGTCCTTGTTCTTGCCGGTCTCGCTGACCACTCGCCACCAGCGCATGTTCCTGGCGTCCCCGGCGAGTTCCTTGGTGACCACGGTCCGGGTGGTCTTCACGGTCGGGCTGCCGTCCCGTGCGGGCGGCGTGACCTTGGAGTCGAACTGTTCGATGCGGCCCTTGTTGCTGCCGTCGAGACCGAAGTCCAGCTTCCAGAAGACGTTGTGGGCGTGGCTGGTGGCGTAGTCGCGGGCGCCCTTGCCGATGGGCCAGCCGCGGCCGTCGGTGGCGTTGTAGTCGACGGGCGAGAGGCTGCCGGTGGCGCCGACGTTCATCCCGATGGTGCCGTCGGACGAGAACCGCCACTCGCTGATGTACTCGTACCAGCCGACCTTGTTGACGGTGTACACGAGCAGGTCCTTGCCCTGGGCCTGCCAGACCTTGCTGCCGGTGTCGGCGGCCATCCGGTAGGCGTGCCCGCGGGCCCGGGTGGTGGTGCACAGGCCGTTGATCCTGCCGACGTCGGGGACCTTCACGGTGGTGATGGTGCCGCCGGGGCACTCGCCGGGCTTGAGGTTCTGCAGGCCCATGCCGAAGCCGGCGCCGGTGAGGTCGTCGTACTCGGCGTTGCCGTCGTCGTAGGGCACGTGGATCTGGGCGAGCTTGGCGCTGTTCAGGACCCGGATCGGGGCCCGCTCGCCGGGCGGCTGGTAGGTGACCTTGTCCAGGATCAGCCCGGAGTCGGTCGAGTAGCGCCAGCACATGCGCCACACGGTGCCGCCGTCGAGCTTCTGCTCGACGCGGTAGGCGGCGGAGCAGTCGGCGGGCGCCGGTGCGGCGGGCGCGGCGGCGGCCGTGGTGGCGCCGGTGGTGGTGGCGACGGTGCCGAGCAGGGCGCCGGCGGCGAGGACGGCACCCGCGTTGCGGGCGTGCCGAAGTCGCGAAGAGGACATGGATGCGTACTCCCTCGGTACGGATGGAGCGCGTCGGTGGTCAGCCGACGCGGGTGACGGTCCTGGCGCTGAGGTCGACGATCAGGCCGCGGGTGTCGATCCAGGCACCGTTCAGCACCTTGGTGACGAGCCGGACGCAGCGGTGCTCACCGCACTTCGACAGCTGCTGCGGCACGTCCTTCTCGCGGTAGGTGCGGTAGACGTCGCCGTTGAACCAGAGCTGGTCGGTGGAGGTGAGCTCCTTGCCGGTGGCGTCCTTGTAGTCCTCCTTGGCGCCCTTGCCGAGCGGGCTGTCCAGAATCAGCCGCAGGGCGGCGCGGAGCTCCTCGGGGTGGGCCGAGGGCTGGACGCCGCGCTGGGCGCCGGACTGTTCGACCTTGCCGGTGTCGAGGTTGACGGTGCGGGTGATGAGCTCGTCGCGGCCGTAGTCGTAGAAGCGGACCAGGGCGCGGCGCGGGCCGCCGGTCTCCTCGCCGGGCGCCGGGTCGGCGAGTTCGGTCGCGAGGTGCTGCGGCCCCCGGCCGCCCTCGGCGTTCCGCTGCGCGTCGCGCTGGGCGGCGGCGGCCGGCGGGGTCAGCGCCAGGGCCTCGGCCCGCTTCAGCTCGTCGTCGGTGAGCGGATCGGTGCCCACGCCCTTCGCGCCCTCGGGCGGCGGAGAGGCCAGGGTCGCGGGTCCCGGCGCCGGGCCGTCGCCCTCCTGCGAGCCCGGCGTGCCGGACGTGCCGGACGCGGTCGGGCCCGGGGCGGCGGAGCCGCCGGGCCGGGCTTCGTCGGCTCCGGCGCTGCCCGGCAGGGCGACGGCGACGGCGACCGCGGTCCCGGTCACCGCCATGGCGGCGCCGGCCACCACCTTGCCCAGGTGGCGGCGCACTATTTCGTACACACTTCCCCCCAATTCCTCAATTTTTCCCCCTATGAGGTGTGGTCACCCGGTAGGACGGGTCGAAGTCCTAGGAGGTTGCCCCTGTTTCGGGCAGGATCTGGCCGAGTCACCACCCTTGCCCCCGGATCAGAAGTGGAAGAGTTTCGCCTATGCAGGTCTGGCCGGGACAGGCGTACCCCCTGGGCGCCACCTACGACGGTGCCGGTACCAATTTCGCGGTCTTCTCGGAGGCCGCCCACCGGATCGAGCTGTGTCTGCTCGACGACGACGGCACGGAGACGGCCGTCGAGCTGCGCGAGACCGACGCGTTCGTGCGGCATGCCTATCTGCCGGGCGTGATGCCCGGCCAGCGGTACGGATTCCGGGTGCACGGGCCGTACGCGCCGGAGCGCGGGCAGCGCTGCAACCCCGCGAAGCTGCTCCTCGACCCGTACGCACGTGCGATCGCGGGCGAGGTGTCGTGGGGGGAGGCGGTGTACGGCTATCCGTTCGGACGGCCCGACGCCCGCAACGACCTCGACTCCGCCCCGCACACCATGACCTCGGTCGTGGTCAACCCGTACTTCGACTGGGGCGACGACCGCCGCCCGCGCACCGAGTACCACCACACGGTGATCTACGAGGCCCATGTGAAGGGCCTGACGATGCTCCATCCGGACCTGCCGGAGGAGCTGCGCGGCACCTACGCGGGGCTCGCGCACCCGGCGGTCATCGGGCACCTGAAGGAACTGGGTGTCACGGCCCTGGAGTTGATGCCGGTCCACCAGTTCGTCAACGACCACCGGCTGGCCGACGCGGGCCTGTCGAACTACTGGGGCTACAACACCATCGGCTTCTTCGCCCCGCACAACGCCTACGCCTCGTGGGGCGACCGGGGCCAGCAGGTCCTGGAGTTCAAGTCGGCGGTGCGCGCCCTGCACCAGGCCGGCATCGAGGTGATCCTCGACGTGGTCTACAACCACACCGCCGAGGGCAACCACCTGGGCCCCACGCTGTCCTTCCGCGGCCTGGACAACCCCTCGTACTACCGGCTCGGCAACGACCCCCGGTACTACATGGACACCACCGGCACCGGGAACTCGCTGCTCATGCGGTCCCCGCACGTGCTGCAGCTGATCATGGACAGTCTGCGGTACTGGGTGACGGAGATGCACGTGGACGGCTTCCGCTTCGACCTGGCGGCCACCCTGGCCCGTCAGTTCCACGAGGTGGACCGGCTGTCCTCGTTCTTCGACCTGGTGCAGCAGGACCCGGTGGTCAGCCAGGTGAAGCTGATCGCCGAGCCGTGGGACCTGGGCGAGGGCGGCTACCAGGTGGGCAACTTCCCGCCTCAGTGGGCCGAGTGGAACGGCAAGTACCGGGACTGCGTGCGCGACCTGTGGCGCGGCGAGCCGCGCACCCTCGCCGAGTTCGCCTCCCGGCTCACCGGATCCTCCGACCTGTACCAGGACGACGGGCGGCGCCCGCTGGCCTCGGTCAACTTCGTCACCTGCCACGACGGCTTCACGCTGCGCGACCTCGTCTCGTACAACGAGAAGCACAACGAGGCCAACGGCGAGGGCAACCGGGACGGCGAGAGCTACAACCGGTCCTGGAACTGCGGCGCCGAGGGCGACACCGACGACATCGGCATCCGCGAGCTGCGCGCCCGCCAGATGCGCAACTTCCTGGCCACGCTGATGCTGTCGCAGGGCGTGCCGATGCTCAGCCACGGCGACGAGTTCGGCCGCACCCAGGGCGGCAACAACAACGCGTACTGCCAGGACAGCGAGATCTCCTGGGTGCGCTGGCCGAAGGCGGGGAGCGAACCGGAGGCGACGCTGCTCGAGTTCACCCGGGCGATGGTACGGCTGCGCCGGGACCACCCGGTCTTCCGGCGCCGCCGCTTCTTCCACGGCCGTCCGGTGGAGGGCACCCACGACGAGCTGACGGACATCGCCTGGTTCACCCCGCAGGGCGAGGAGATGACGGCCCGGGACTGGCAGGCGGCGCACGCCAGGGCGCTGACGGTCTTCCTCAACGGCAACGCGATCTCCGAGCCGGGCCCGCAGGGCGAGCGGATCTCCGACGACTCCTTCCTGCTGATGTTCAACGCCTCGTCGCAGGAGCTGGAGTTCGAGGTGCCGGACAGCCACGGCGAGTGCTGGAAGGTCGTGGTCGACACCTCCCATCCGGAGGGCATGCCGCCCGAGGAGGGGCCGCGGATGGCGGCCGGCGAGCGGGTGACGCTCGCCCCGCTCACGCTGACGGTGCTTCGACGGCCGGCCTGACCTCCCCCGTCCCCGCCTCCCGGGTACGGGGGAAGCGCACCACCCAGGAGAGCACCGCGCACGCCAGGGCCGCCCCGGCCGCCACTCCGAAGGCGGCCGGGGCGCCGTGCGTCTCGGCGAGCCGGCCCGAGACGGCCAGGGCGAGGGCCTGACCACCGACGATGCCGCTGGTGAGGAAGGCCATGCACTCGGCGAGCCGGGCGGGCGGCGCGGTCCGCTCGGTGAGGCCGAACACGGTGATGAGGTGCGGGGCGTAGGCGACGCCGAGGACGACGACGCCCACGTACAGCAGGCCGAGGGTGTCGACGAGGACCAGCGGCGCGGCGAGCACCACGAGCAGAGCGGTGGCCGCGCGCCAGCGGGTCGTGAGCCCGATCCGGGCGGGCACGGCGGCCATCGCGAAGCCGGCGGCGGCGCTGGTCACGCCCATCGCGGCGTACACGAGCCCGGCCTGGTCGGGCACGCCCAGGTCCCCGGTGAGGGCGGTGATCCCGGCCTGCGAGGCACCGAACATGGCGCCCTGGAGCACCATCGTGCCGCGCAGGGCGTAGGTGGCGGCTGCCGAGACCGGCCGTCTCCGGGCGTCGCGAGCCCGGCCCGGCCCGGCGGGTGCCACCTGGGTGGCGGCGGGCAGGCGCGTCCGTTCGGCGGCACTCGAACGGGTGGCCTTCGGCGCGGCCGTCGAGCGAGCGCTCGGGTGCAGCGCGAACGCGGTGCCGCAGCTCGCGAGGAGCGCGGCGGCCGTCAGCAGGGCCGCGGCCGGGTGGGCGACGGACGCGGCGAGACCGACCAGGGCGGGACCGAGCACGAAGGAGACCTCGTCGAGGGTGCCCTCGAAGGAGAGCACGGTCGCCACCGTGCGGTCGTCGGCGCCCGCCCGCCGGGCCAGCGTCACCGAGCGGGTCCTGGCGAGCGGCCCCACCTGCGGCACGGTCGCGCCGGCGAGCGCGCCGAGCGGCACCAGCAGGGCCGTGGCGGCGTGGCCCAGCGCGGCGAGCACCAGGGCGGTGACGGCCGCGGCGTTGGCGAGCGAGGCCGCGAGGACCACCGGACGCTGGCCGTGCCGGTCCGCGAGCCGCCCGACGAGCGGTCCGGCGACCGTCTGCCCGGCGGCGAGGGCTCCGCCGGCCAGGCCCGCGGTGGCGAGCGAGCCGCTGGTCTCGGCGACCAGCAGGAGGCTGCCGAGCTGGCACATGGCGGTCGGCAGCCGCCCGAGGAAGGACACGGCGGGCAGGACCGGGCCCAGCAGCGCCAGGGTGTCGCGATACATCCGGAGCATCACGCGAACGTAACGCGATGCACACGAACGGGCGCATGAGGCGATGACACAGAAGCCTCCGCGCGGGGTACGTACGTTCGCATGACGTCCTTCTCACCGGGCTCGTCCTCGGAACGCGCACTGCCCTCCGCGACCTACCGGCTCCAGCTCCAGCCGGAGTTCCCGTTCGCCGCCGCCGAGCGGGCCGTGCCCCACCTGGCCGCGCTCGGCGTCTCGCACCTCCATCTGTCGCCGGTGCTCGAAGCGGTGCCCGGCTCCACCCACGGCTACGACGTGACCGACCACCGCTCCGTACGTGCCGAGCTCGGCGGCGAGGAAGGGCTGCGGGCCCTCGCGGCGACGGCCCGGGCGCACGGCCTCGGGCTCGTCCTCGACCTGGTGCCCAACCACATGGCGGCCTCGCCCCGGCACAACCACGCGCTGCGGGAGGTGCTGCGCGAGGGGCCCGGCTCGCCGTACGCCCGCTGGTTCGACATCGACTGGGCGGCGGGCGACGGACGGATGCTGCTGCCGGTGCTGCCCGCCCGGCTCTCCGAGGTACGGGACCGGATGCGGGTCACGGACGGCGTGCTCGCCCTCGACGGGCAGGAGTTCCCGCTGCGCGCGGGCACCGAGGACCTTCCACCGGACGAGCTCCTGGACGCCCAGTGGTACCGGCTCTCCTGGTGGCGCCTGGCCCGCACCGAGCTCAACTACCGCCGCTTCTTCACCATTTCCGACCTCATCGGCGTGCGGGTCGAGGACCCGGAGGTGTTCGCCGCGACCCACGCGAAGATCGTCGAACTGGTGGCGGACGGCGTCGTCGACGGACTGCGCATCGACCACCCGGACGGGCTCGCCGATCCGGAGGGCTATCTGGAGCGGCTCGACCAGGCCACCGGCGGGCGGTGCTGGATCGTGGTGGAGAAGATCCTCACCGGCACCGAACCGCTGCCCGCCTCCTGGCCCGTGGCCGGCACCACCGGCTACGACGCGCTCCGCCACATCGACGGGCTCTTCACCGACGCGCCAGGAGCGGACGAACTCGCCGACATCTACCGCGAGTTTGCCGGGCGGGCCGGCGACAGGGGCGGCTACTGGGAGGCGACCGCGCGCCGCGCCGCGTACAAGGTGGTCACCCACGAACTGGCCGCCGAGACCGCCGCGCTGACCCGGCTCGCCGACCGCATCTGCACCGCCGACCCACGGCTGCGCGACCACGCGCCCTGGGCGCTGCACACCGCCATCCGTGAACTCCTCGTCCGCGTCCCGGTCTACCGGACCTACCGCACCGGCGGCGAACAGGTCCTCACTCCCGAGGCGGCGCGCGGCGCGAAGGCGGCGTTCGCCGTGCCGGAGGAGGCGACGGCGGTCGACGTGGTCCGCGACCTCGCCCTCGGCACACTCGGCGACGGCCCCGAACACCGGGCGTTCCAGGCACGGTTCGCGCAGACCTCGTCCGCACTTCGCGCCAAGTCCGTGGAGGACACGGCCTTCTACCGCTACACCCCGCTGCTCTCGGCGAACGAGGTCGGCGGCGACCCGGGCCGGCCCGCGGTCACACCCGACGAGTTCCACGCGTTCTGCGCCCGGCTCGCCCGCGACTGGCCCGCCACCGGCACCGTCCTCACCACCCACGACACCAAGCGCAGCGCGGACGTACGGGCCGGGATCGCCGTCCTGTCCCAGTGCCCACGGCGCTGGGCGGAGCTCCTGGAGGAGGTCGCCGGAGTCCCCGCGCCCGATCCGCACCTGGCGTGGACGGCCTGGCAGACCGCCTTCGGCTTCGGCACGCCGGACCCGGACCGGCTCGGCCCCGCCGTCCTCAAGTCCGTGCGCGAGGCGGGGCTGCACACCTCCTGGACCGAGCCGGACCCGGCCTACGAGCGGGCGGTGACCGAGTTCGTGGCGGCGGGCCCGGGCCGGATCCCGCTGCGCACCGCCTCCGAGTCGGCCTTCGCCCTGGAGCCGCACATCCGCGCCCATGCCCTCGGCGCCGCGCTCGTCCAGCTGACCATGCCGGGCGTGCCCGAGCTGTACCAGAACACCGAGCGGGAGTACCGCGCGCTCGTCGACCCGGACAACCGCGCGCCGTTCGCGCGGGGCCCGGACGACGACAAGACCGCTCTGGTACGGGCCGCGCTGCGGCTGCGCCGCGAGCACCCGGACGCGTTCGGACCCGGCGGCGGCTACCACCCGCTCGCGGCGACCGGCCCGGCCGCCCCGCACTGCCTGGCCTTCCGCCGCGCGGACCGGGTCCTGACGGCGGTGACCCGGCTGCCGCTGCGCCTCGCGGAGGCGGGCGGCTGGCAGGACACGGCGCTCGCGCTGCCGGACGGCCGCTGGCTCGACGTGCTGGACGGAGTACGGGAGTTCACCGGCGGCGCGGACACGCCGGTCAAGCTGGCCGAGCTCTTCGAGGCGCGGCCGGTGGCCCTGCTGGCGAGGGCCTGAAGACGCCCGGTGGCGGCCGGAGGCGGCCCGGGGAAAGAGAGGGTGGGGCGAGGAAAGCGAACGGACTAAGGACGATAGTAATTCGTTTGAGAAGGAAGCCCGTTCATGGCCTCGCCCCGGGAAGAACCTAACACTCAGGCCGGGATCAGGTCGCGCAGATTTTCCGGCGTGATCACCCGAGAGCCGGCGGGCAGCCCCTCCGGCCGCTCCAGACCGATGAAGGTGACCGGTCCGGTGACCGGCTCCTCCGGCGCCGTCCGGCCGTCCCACGTCTCGGTGCGCGCCCCGGCCTGCGCCATCAGCTCCGTGAGGTGCCGGACGGTCAGCGGCGTGCGCTCGACCAGGCCGCGGACCAGGACCGCGAAGGTCACCAGGTTGTCCTCGACCCGGTTCTCCGCCGGCTCGCCCCTGAGGTACAGGTGCAGCCAGCGGGCGTGCCAGCGGCCCTCGTCGTCGCGCTGGAACGCGAGCGGCAGGGCGACCCGGCCGGGCCCGCGCAGGTCGGACTTCATGCGCACGGTGCGCGGTTCGAAGGGCCGGCCGCGCTGGTCGGCCTCGCGCAGCATGAAGCCGAAGAACGACTCCTCGACCGAGTCGAAGTTCTCTCCGCTGTAGACGTGCACCTGCGGCACGATGAAGTCGCCGCGCACCGCGCCGAGCCGCAGGTCGATGAACTCGGAGGCACCGTCGGGCGCTGAGGTGACGTCGCCGGAGTGACAGCCTTCGACGTCGTTGAGCGACGTGTACGACAGCCAGGTGACGGCGTCGTAGCCGGCGTCCATGACGAGCGCGGACAGGTCGTGGTCCGTGGACTCGCGCCGCTCCTTCCAGTAGGTGAAGAAGCGCAGCAGTTCGCCCTCGACCGGCGAGACGGAGCCGCGCGGCAGGACGCCGAGACCGGCCGAGGCGGCCCGTCCGCTCAGCGGCAGCGCCACGTCCAGGACGGCGGGGTCGACGAGCAGCCGCTCGGGCACGGTGAGCCGGCGCCGGGTCTCGGCGTCGAGCAGCGCGACGAGCCGCTCGCGGACGGCGGGCGGCAACGGCCGCCGCACGTCCTCGGTGACCCAGGCACCGCCGCTACGGTTCACGAACACGCGGCGCGGCTCGCCCTGGCTGGTACGGGGCTGATGTGCGGGGGCCTGGTCGGTGGGGGCTTGCTCCGCGCAGTCCTGCGCCGTGCCGGCCTGCTCCTGGCGGCCCTGATCCGTACGGCCCTGCTCCGTGCGGCCCTGCTCGGTACGGCCCTGATCCGCGCGGGCCGGCTCCGTCTCGTTGCCCTCCGTGCGGTTCTGGAAGTGCTCCCGCACGGAGAGCACGACGCGGCCGGAGACGCGGGGCGCGGCCCGCTCGGCGGCGGCGAGGACGGCGTCGGCCTCCTCGCCCTCCTTCGCCGTGCGCAGCAGCCGGTCCAGGGAGCGGAACAGCGCGCCGGGCGCGGCGCCGGCCAGCAGATCGGCCGCCCCGGAGACGTCGCCGTCGCCGAGCAGCTCCTCCACGCGCCGGGCGAGCGACGGCGCCTTCCGCTCGCCGCGGGCGACGGCGAACACCTCGGCCGCGTGCGGCCACTGCGGGTACTCGTGCGGGTGCAGCCGCTCGCCGAGCCGCTTCCAGGCCTCCCGGTGCCGGGGCACGTCGGCGAGCTTGGCCGGGCTGTCGGCGACGACCGCGTCGAGGGCGGCGAGCAGGGCCCGGCGGTGCGGCCGGGACGGCGCACGGAACCGGGTGGACTCGCGCAGGCCCACGTCGCCGCCCGAGAGGGCGCAGGCGAGGCGCAGGACGTCGGTGACGGTGTCGATCAGGAGCCCGGCGCCGGCCCGGAGGCGGGCCCGGTTGATCACGGCGCGGTTCTCCCGGACCGGGATGCTCTCGGGCTGCGGACCGTCGGCGCGGTGCTCGGCGAGCACGCCGAGGTCGGCCAGGTGCTCCTCGCCGAGCGGGGTGCGGCTGCCGGCCAGGGCCAGGTAGAGGGCGGTGACCTCGTCGTCCAGGGGGCCGCCGAGGTGCAGCAGCGTGGTGCGGTCGCCGACCGAGGCGATCAGCTCGTCGTGCGCGGCGAGCAGCTCCTCGTAGGAGTGCTGGTAGCGGCCGTACGCGGGCAGGGTGAGGAGGTCGAGGACGCCCTCGCCGAGGCGCGCGAGCACCGCGGGACGCGCCGCCTCGTCCGCGAGTGCCTTGACGAGGCACTCGGCCCAGAACGCGGCGGTGTCGGGCACGTTGGCGGGGAAGTCGACGAAGTACGTGTTGTGGCGGACGTGGTCGCCGACGAGTTCGCGGACGGTGTCCAGGGTGCGGGCGGCGAGTTCGGCGACGGTCTTCTCGTCGTACGACGAGAGCGCGGCGAACAGTTCGGCCGAGAGCTTGAACCCGACGGACATCAGGGCCACGTCGAACTGCCGTGCGGCGGCGGCACCTTGGGCTCCCGTTCCGCCGGAGGCGGCGGGCTGTGCGGGGACGCGGAGGGTGTGGCGTACGACCAGGCGTTCGAGAGTGTGGACCATACGCGCATGTTCCCAGGGGCCGGCGACGCGGCGCACACGGATTTCGCCGGGCTTCGGTCGGACGCGCATGGGTTGGGCGACAGCGGTTACGCGGACAGGAGGCACACAGCGCAGTCGACGAGAGGAGAGCGACATGTCCGAGCCGCGACGCCGGAACGAGGACGGGCGGGCCGGGTCCGCGACCGATCCCACGGTCGCCCCGTGGCGGACGACGGGCCGCAGGGTGCATGCCGACCTGGAGTTCCCGATCGAGGTGGAGTTCTCCTACGATCCCGGCGACCCGTGGGCGGTCCTGGTCACGTTCGGCCAGTCCGACCACGCGGTCGACTGGACCCTGTCCCGCGAGCTGCTGCACCGCGGCACCCGTACGCCGTGCGGTGAGGGCGACGTCCAGCTGTGGCCGCTGCGGCAGGGCGGCCGGAACGGCCGGCTGCGGATCCGCCTCGGCGGCACGGGAGTTCCGGTCCTCGTCGACGTCGACCGCACGGCGTTCCGCGCCTGGCTTTCGACGACCTTCGAGGCGGTCCCGGCCGGGACGGAGGCGACCCGCATCGACTGGGCGACGGAGGCGGTGCACATAGGGCCGGGCGTGGCGCCGGGCCGGGCGGAGGGGGCGTAGGGCGGGCGGTGGAGTCGACCCAGGCGGAGGGGCCGTAGGGGCGGGCGTGGAGTCGGGCCGGAGGACGGCGCGTGGGGCGGGCCCGCCCGGTCAGCCCTGATCACGACCGGACCACCGCCGATCAGCCGGGCGGCAGCGCCTAGCCGCCGGGCCGGACGATCAGAGTGCGCGGGGCGCGGGTGATGACGCCCGTGCGCTCCGGCCGGAATCCGTTGGCGAGGCGGAGGCGGGGCATGGCGCGGAAGAGGGCGCGCAGGGCGTATTCGGCCTCCAGGGCGGCGAGCGTGACGGCGGGGCACGGGCCGGGGCCGTAGGTGAGCTGGTCCGGGTCCTCGCGGAGGAGGTCGAAGCGGTCGGGGTTGCGGAACCGGTCCGGGTCGCGGCCCGCGGCGCCGACGAGCAGGGCGACCGGGGCACCGGCCGGGAGGACGCCGCCACTGACGTGGATCTCGCCGCGGGTGCGGCGCATCATGATCTGGACCGGCGGCTCACGGCGCAGCGACTCGGCCCAGGCGCGGGCGACGAGCCCGGAGGGCGCGTCGCGCAGGGCCTCGACGAGGTCGGGATCCACGAGCACGTCGGCGAGGAAGCCGGCCAGGGCCTTCTCGCGCACCGCGATCTGCCCCGTGCACTGCCCGGCCAGCGCGGAGGCGGCCCGGCCGCGCACGAGCCGCATCATGTCCCGGTACGGCACGCCCACGGCGGCGGCGACGGTGCCGGCGGGCAGCCAGTGGCAGAAGTCGGCGACGAGGTCGGCGAGCGGCCGTTCGGCGATCCGGCGGGCGAGGACGAACGCGGTGCGTTCGGCGACGGCCCGCAGTTCGGCCTCGTCGACGTCGGTGTGGGTCTCGGCGCACGGCGGGTCGCCGGGCCGGTGGCCGTGGGTGAAGCGCGCGTCGGCGAGGGCGCTCGCCACGTCCGCGTACCGGCTGAGCACCCAGGCCCGCAGCAGCGGGTCGTGGGTGAGCGGGAACTCCTCGCGCAGGACACGGTAGGTGCGGTACGGGTCCCGGGTCGCGCCGGGCTCCAGCGGGCTGGGAGCGACGCGGCGCGCCGGACGCTCGTTGGCGGCGGTGGCGGCCACGGAGCCGGCGGGCGCCATCGCGGGCAACGCGCCCCACTGGCCGCGCCGGGGCGCCCGCGCGGGAGTCGCGTGGACCGGCTCGGGCTTCGTCGGCGGGTGCCCCTTCGGATCCTCGCTCTTCGGCCCGTGGCCCGTCGGACCGTGGCTCGTGGTCTCGTGGGCCTTCGGCCCGTGGCTCGCCGGCCCGTGCCCCTTCGGACCCTCGCTCTTCGGCCCGTGGCTCGCCAGCCCGTCGCCGTCCCGCCGGCCGCTCCTCGGCTCGCTGTCCTGCGGCTCGTCGCTCATCTGGCCCCCTCGTCGGTCGGCGGCGCGCATCACCTCAGCCCACCACCTGGAGGACCAGGTCGCAGCACGTACACCGCCGAACGGGTGATTCGGGGTGCGAGGGCGCAGGGGCCGGAAGGGACCGGTCGAGACCGGGCTGGACGGAACCGGGCCGGACGGGACCGGGCTGGACGGGCGGGACCGGCCGGACGGGCGGGACCGGACAGGCCCCTCCCCGTCCCACCCCCTCCCGTCCCCTCCCCGCCGCTCAGTTCAGCGACAGCCGGAACGACATCTGGCCGAAGCCCACCGCGTCCCCGGCGCGGACCACCACCGCGCCCGTGACGCGGCGCCCGTTGACCGTGGTGCCGTTCGTGGAGCCGAGGTCGCGCAGGATCCACGTGCCGTCCTGCGAGGAGAGTTCGGCGTGCAGCCGGGAGACCGTCTCGTGGCTGAGCCGCAGCCCGTTCACCGGGTCCCGCCCGATCCGCAGCGGATACGGCCCCGGGTGCGGCAGCAGCAGCTTCGGCAGCCGCTCGGCCTGCCAGGCCCGGCCGATCCTGGCCGTGAACGCCGACATCTTCTCGACCGCGCCCACCACCCGCCTGGTCCAGGTCGACTCGGTCGCGAGATCGGCGGTGAGCAGGGCGAGTTCGTCGGAGCGGCGGGCGACCAGCGCCCGCTCCATGCGGAAGAGGAACGTGTCGTGCGACAGACGTCCCTGCGCCGCGCCCTCGCGGAGCACCGCGAGCGCGCGCTCCCGCTCGGCGTCGGTGAGCCGAGGGGTGTCCGGCGGTCCGGCCGGCAGCTCGTAAGGGGTCGTCACATACGTGATTGTCCGCCGCGAGGCCCCGGAGTGTCCAGAAGGGTCCCGCGCCCGCACCCACCACCACCGCCCCGCCACCGCCCGGCACCCTCCTCGCCTCCGCCTCGCCTCCGCCTCGCCCCACGCCACGCGGACCGGAGGCGGGGCGCCGCCGGACAACTCGGGTGCCCCGGGCCCCGATCGTTGCTACGGTCGGCCGCCGAATCGACCACCCTTGGGGGACCCCGTACATGACGCATGACCCTGCGACGCTCGTCGTCCGGCCGCTCGCCGGACCGCAGGAGCTCGACCTCTTCGACCGCCTCGACTACGTGCTCGACCACGAGCTCGCCGACGACCTCGCCACCGGCCGCCGCCGCCCCGAGTGGATGTGGGTGGCCCTGCGCGGTGACCGGCTCGTCGGCCGGATCGGCTGGTGGACCGGACGGCCCGGCACCGGGCCGCAGGCCCTGGACTTCTTCGACCTGGCTCCGGACCTGACGCCCGAGGACGCCGCGACGACCGGGCTGCGCCTGCTGCGCACGGCGAGCGCCGCCGTCCTCCAGGGCGGGGCGCGGCCCGAGTACGGGCGGTTCATGCCGGCGGACTGGCGCGAGGTGCCGGAGACCCGGGCGTATCTGGAGACGCTGTTCGGCGTCCTCGAGGCGAGCGGCGCCCGCCCGCTCGTGGAGCGGCTGCGCCTGGAGTGGCGGCGGGGCACGCCCGTGCCCGAGCCGACGGACCGCCTGGTCTTCCGGCCGGTCCGGGACCGAGAGGACCTGCTCGCGCTGATGACTCCGGTGATGGAGGGCACCCTCGACGCGCACGGGCAGGCGGACCTGGCCTCGGGGCTCTCGCCGCGCGAGGCGGCCGCACTGCACTACGACGAGGAGCTCGCGCACTACGCCACGCCACGCGAGTGGTGGCGGATCGCCGAGCTGCCGGGGACCGGTGAGCCGGTCGGCTTCGTCGTCCCCGCGCGCAACAACTACCACCCGATCATCGCGTACATCGGCGTGCTGCCCGCCCACCGCGGCCGCGGCCACATCGACGAGCTCCTCGCCGAGGGCACCAGGGTGCTCGCCGCCCAGGACGGCGTGGAGCGGATCCGGGCGGCCACCGACGTCGGCAACGTGCCGATGGCGAAGTCCTTCGCCCGGGCGGGGTACGTGAACTTCGAGCGCTCGATCAACTTCGTGTGGGACGCGCCGGGCACGGCGGGCGACTGACTGCCAGGATGGGTCCCGTAGCTGTACGTCCGTAACTGTACGTTCGTGGCCGTACGTCCGTGACCGTGCGTTCGTGGCGTGCGTTCGTGACCGTGCGTTCGTGGCTGTACGTCCGCCCGTACACCCGTCCGTACGCCCGAGCGTGCGCCCGGCCGCGCGAACGGCCGTACGCGCCCGACCGTACGTCCGTCGTCGACGAGGGGACCGTCGCGTGCTGTTCGAGGTGTGGGCGCCCAGCGCCCGTGGCCGGGTGACGCTGGAGCTGAACGGCATCCGGCATCCGCTGGAGCGGGACGCCGAGCGGCCCGACTGGTGGACCGGGGTCGTCCCGGCCGCCGACGGCGACCGCTACGGCTTCGCGCTCGACGACGGCCCCCTTCTGCCCGATCCGCGGGCCCGGCGCCTCCCGGACGGCCCGGACGGGCTCGCGGCGGTCGTCGACCACGACACGTACGCCTGGCGGCACGACACGCCGAAGCTGCGGATGCGCAGTGGCGTCCTGTACGAGCTGCACGTCGGCACCTTCACGCCGGAGGGCACCCTCGACGCGGCGGCCGAGCGGCTCGGGGAGCTGGCGGGCCTCGGCATCACCCATGTGGAGCTGATGCCGCTGTGCCCGTTCCCCGGCGTGAACGGCTGGGGTTACGACGGGGTGGCGCCGTGGGCCGTGCACGAGCCGTACGGCGGGCCGGAGGCGCTCAAGCGTTTCGTGGACGCCGCACACGGGCTCGGCCTCGGCGTGGTCCTGGACGTGGTGCACAACCACCTGGGCCCGTCCGGCAACCATCTGCCGTCCTTCGGGCCGTACTTCACCGACACCCACCACACGCCGTGGGGCGCGGCGGTGAACCTGGACGCGCCGGGCTCGGACGAGGTCAGGGCGTACTTCCTGGGCAGCGCGCTCGCGTGGCTGAGGGACTACCGGATCGACGGCCTGCGGCTCGACGCGGTGCACGCGCTCGCCGACACCCGGGCGCTGACGTTCCTGGAGGAGCTGTCGGCGGCGGTGGACGAGCTGGCCAGGGAGCAGGGCCGGCAGCACTTCCTGATCGCCGAGTCGGACCTGGCCGACCCGCGGATGACCACACCGCGCACGGTCGGCGGGATCGGCATCCACGCGCAGTGGAACGACGACTTCCACCACGCCCTGCACACGGCGCTGACCGGCGAGTCGCAGGGCTACTACGCGGACTTCGCGCGCGCCCCGATGGCCGCGCTGGCCAAGACGCTGACCCGGGTCTTCTTCCACGACGGCACGTACTCGTCCTTCCGCGGCCGGCACCACGGCCGCCCGGTCGACCGGGAGCGTACGCCGGCGCACCGTTTCCTCGGCTACGCGCAGACCCACGACCAGATCGGCAACCGCGCGACGGGCGACCGCCTTTCGGCCTCCTGCTCCCCCGGGCTCCTGGCCTGCGCGGCGGCCCTGGTCCTGACCGGCCCGGCGGTCCCGATGCTGTTCATGGGCGAGGAGTGGGGCGCGACGACGCCGTGGATGTACTTCACGGACCACACCGATCCGGAGCTCGCGGAGGCGGTACGGCGCGGCCGGCGCCGTGAGTTCGCGGCGCACGGCTGGGCGGAGGAGGACGTGCCCGACCCGCAGGAGCAGGCGACGCGCGACCGCTCGGTCCTGGACCGCTCCGAACGCGAACGCGAGCCCCACAAGCGCCTGCTCGCCTGGCACCGCGAACTGATCGCCCTCCGCCGCACCCTCCCGGACCTCACCGACCCGGACCTGGCGGGCGTGAAGGTGGCGTACGACGAGGAGGCCCGCTGGCTGGTGTTCCGCCGCGGCGACATCAGGGTCGCGGTGAACCTGGGCGACCAACCGGCGGACATCGCCCTCGGCTCCAACGGCCGCGACCGCGTCCTCGCCGCCTGGGACCCCACGAAACCCCCGGGCCGAGACGGCCTGCTGACCTTGCCGCCGGAGTCGGCGGTCATCCTGACGGACGGCTGAACACGGCGCGCGCGGCAACCCATCGCTGGAGCTAGAAGCAGACGTCGGCGGTACGGAACCGTCTGCGCCCGCCAGGGCGAAGGTCCCAGAGGCGGAGGTGGCCGCCTATGGGCGCGTCAGTGCACGATCGCCATCTCGTGGGGGGTGTTGTTGAAGCGGTGGCCCGTGCCGGTTTCCGTCAGGGTGACGATGTCTTCGATGCGGACGCCGAAGCGGCCCGGGAGGTAGATGCCCGGTTCGATGGAGAAGCACATGCCGGGGACGATGGGGCGGGTCTCGCCCTCGATCATGTACGGGGGTTCGTGGGTGGTGACGCCGATGCCGTGGCCGGTGCGGTGGATGAAGTACTCGCCGTAGCCCGCGTCCGTGATGACCTTGCGGGCCGCGCGGTCCACGTCCTGGCAGGCGGCCCCGGTGCGGACGGCCTCGAAGCCGGCCTGCTGGGCCTCGCGGACGAGGTCGTGGACGCGGCGCTCCTCGTCCGTCGGCTCGCCGACGTGGACGGTGCGGGTGGTGTCGGAGCCGTAACCGTGCTTGAGGCCGCCGAAGTCGAGGACCACCATGTCGCCGTCCTCGATCGTGCGGTCACCGGCCTCGTGGTGCGGGTTGGCGCCGTTGGGGCCGGATCCGACGACGGTGAAGTCGACCTGGGAGTGGCCGAAGTCCAGAAGCAGCGCGGCCAGGTCGGCGGCCACCTCGGTCTCCTTGCGGCCGGCGAAGCGGACCTTCAGGATCTCGGCGTACGCCTGGTCGGCGGCGGCTCCCGCGGCGGCGATCCGGGCCAGTTCGTGCTCGTCCTTGACGGCCCGCAGCATCGGCAGCGCCTCGGTGAGCGAGACGTACGAGGTGCCGGGCAGGGTCTGCTGGAGGCCGAGCAGGTGAAGGGCCCAGGCGTTGTCGCTGACGCCGAAACGACCGTCCACGTCGAGCAGCGGGGCGGTGACGGCGTACGGGTCCTTGCCGTCGGTCCAGTCGCGCAGGGTGAGCGCCGCGGCGCCCGCGGCCTTCTCCGCGTCCGGTGCCTCCAGGGTGGGGACGACGAGGACCGGCTCCTGGCCGGGGGCGATCACGAGCACGGTGAGCCGCTCGGTGATCGCGGTGGGCTGGTAGCCCGTGAGGTAGACCAGGTCGGGGCCGGGCGCGACCAGGACGCCGGCG
Organism: Streptomyces sp. NPDC127092; assembly: GCF_042722475.1. Lineage (NCBI taxonomy): Bacteria > Bacillati > Actinomycetota > Actinomycetes > Kitasatosporales > Streptomycetaceae > Streptomyces > Streptomyces sp. NPDC127092. Next base: position 179,856 of record NZ_JBHXFE010000004.1, on the reverse strand, counting down.
AGCCCGGCCTCTGCGGCGGAGTCGGCCGCCCGGGCCATCCGGGCACGGTAGTCCTCGGTGGTGAAGGCGGCGGGCGTGGCGCTCTGGGACATGGTGGTCTCCTCCTCGACGTACAGCATCCTGCCGGGCACGGGCACGGGCCGCGACCTGCCCGCCCTCTCAGCCCTGGTCCGGGTTCCGGACGATCAGGCGTTCGAGCAGGGCCTGGAACTCGTCGCCGACGACGATCCGCAGCTGGCCGTCCTCCTCGGCGTGCTCGCTGAGCTGGGTGAGCGTGCCGGCCCGCCACCAGAACACGTACGGGCTGATGGCGCCCGGCGTGTCCTCGTAGCCGGACGCGGCGAACGACGCCATCGCACCGAGCGCGGGCACGATCGTGGTGTCCCGGATGGCGTGGAAGGCGAGCTGGTGCCGGAACGGCATGGCGACGAGGGCGCCGTCCTCGGTGAGCGGGCGTCCGGTGACGCGGCGCACGACGGCGTCGAGGTCGAGGACCCGGCTCGCCGTGTAGAACGAGTCGCCGAGGATGACCTCGAAGCGCATGCCGTCGGCGTCCTTGACGGTCTCGTGGCCCTCCACGGGCAGCCCGCGCAGGTTGTCGATGGCCCGCTCCCGCAGTCGTACGGGGTCGCCGAGCCGTTCCAGCGCCTCGTCGGTGAGCGTCATCACGCTTTCCGGCAGGTCGAGGGCGAGGACCTCGTAGAGGCCCGGCGCGACGGTCCGCGCGTAACCGAACGTGCCGGGGTCGATGCCCTCGCCGCTCACGACCCGCGGGTAGAGCTGGGCCCGGATCTGCTCGGGCGGCAGGGTGTCCAGGGCGGAGGGCCCCTCCAGGGCCCGGACCACGAGCCGCACGTGACGGTCGATCAGCCGCGGCCAGATACGGGTGCCGCGCGGGTCCTGGTGGCAGACGGCGGCGAGGTTGCCGAGTCCGAAGCGGCGTCCGGCGTCGTCGGTCACGGAGTCGGCGTAGACGGTGACCTCGAGGCCGAGCTCGGCGAAGGCCTCGCGGACCTGCCTGCGGAAGAGCGCGGCCTCGCGCTCGGAGAAGTACGTGAACTCGGGGTCCCGCGGCGCGTCCTCGTGGTCGCGCCTGGGCCCTCGCCGGAACCACCCCACGTCGTCCCGCCTTTCGTCGCCGTTCCCGCCGTTTCGGTCCCTGGTGGCCAGATTAGCGACCGGCCGCCGTACGGGTGCCGAGTCGCCGGGCCAACTCCGCTGCGGGCCCGGCCGGTTCGCGCCCGCCGTGCAGCAGCTCGGTGCGGTGGACCAGGCGTGGCGCGGCGAGCGGGAGGAAGGCGGCGCCGGGGACCCCGAGGCCCGCGGCGGAGGCGGGCAGCAGGGCGAGGCCGTGCCCCGCGGCGGCCAGCGCGGTGAGGGTACGGGCGTCGGTGCCCTCGTAGCGCAGTGCGGTGCGGAAGCCGCGCCCGGCGGGGCCGCCGTGGGCGGCGCGCAGCCGGTCGAGCGGGAAGGCGTCGGGTGCGTCGAGCCAGCGGGCGTCGACGAGGTCGGCCAGGTCGAGGCCGGGGAGGGCGCGGTCGGGGAGGGCACGATCGGGGAGGCCGCGGCCGGGGATGTCGAGGTCGTCGCCGCCTGCGTGGGTCGCGCGGGTCGCGCGGGCCGCGAGTGGATGGTCCGCGGGCAGGACCACCACCAACTGCTCCTCGGCGACCGGGCGGGCCGTGAGCGGGGCGACGTCCGGGAGCCGTAGCGGGTCGCTGGGCGCGGTGAGGCCGTCGACCAGGCCCAGGTCGGCGGCGCCGGTGGCGACGGCGGCCGGCACCTCGTCGCGCGGCAGGGTGCGCACGGTGACGCCGGTGGCGGGCAGGGCGTCGAGGATCCACGGGTGGAGCGCGAGCGGCGCGGCGGCGAGGGTGAGCGTCTCGCGCGGCGGCGCGGCGAAGCGGGCGAGGTCGGCGCGGGCCGCGTCGAGCCGCAGCAGCAGCGAACCGGCGTGTTCGAGCAGCCGCTCGCCGGCCGGAGTGGGCGCGACGGGCCGGCGGCTGAGCAGCGGCATGCCGAGGTCCGCCTCGAGCGCGGCGACGTGCTGGGAGACGGCCGACTGGGTGTAGCCGAGTTCCCGGGCCGCCGCGGAGAAGGAGGCGAGCCGGGCCACGGAGACGTACGTACGGAGCAGGTGCGGGTCCACCGGTGGAGTCAGGCCTTCTCAGGAGCCCTGTCGGGTCTTCAGCAGGTCCTTGGCGTAGAAGGCGAGGGACCGGTTGTAGCGGGGCAGCAGCGGGGCGAGGGCGCCGAGCGCGAGGGAGGCGGCTTCGCGCTCGCGGCCGGTGTCGGCGAGGGCGAGGGCGAGGAAGGCGTCGACGGCGGCGGTCAGGGCGGTCTCGTCGGCGTCCAGCCTGTCGGCGGGGATCGCCCGCTCCTCGGTGAGGAGTTCGACGCTGACGTCGGGCCGGCCCAGGTTGCGCAGGCTGCTGGCGAGCTGGATGACGGCGCGGCGGCGGCGCAGCCCGGTGAGGCCGCCGTCGAGGGCGCGCCGGTAGAGGCGTACGGCCTGCTCGGGCTCTCCGGTGGAGTCGTGGGCGGCGCCCTGCTCGAAGAGGGCGACGGGGTCGTCGTCGGGGCGTTCGGCGGCGAGCTCCGCGATCCGGGTGCGGAAGCCGGCGGGGTCGTTCTCGTAGGCGTCGAGCTCGGCCCAGGCGGCGGCGAGCCGCAGTTCCCAGTCACTGCTGCTGTCGCCGCCGTTGTCGCCTCTGTTGTCGCGGCCGTCGTCGCCGCTGGCGTCGCTGCTGATGTCTCCGCTGATGTCGCTGCTGCTCATGGCGGCACCCTACCTCCGTAGCTCATAAGCATTCGCGATGGAGAGTCCATGAATCATCGTTGGACGTGAACGGCCGGGGCTGCCCAGGATGGTCGGCATGAACACGCACCTCCACATCCCCCGGATCGCCCTGGTCGGCGACCGTTCCCCGCACGTGAAGTCCCATGTCCGCATCCCGATGCTGCTCGACGCGCTGGCGGAGCGGGACGGGCTCGTCCTCGACGCGTACTGGATCCCCAGCGGCGACGCGGAGGCGCCGGACGCGGTCAAGGGCTTCGACGCGGTGTGGCTGCTGCCGGGCAGCCCGTACGCGAGCGAGGCGGGCGCGCTGGCCGCGATCCGTACGGCGCGCGAGGACGGGATCCCGTTCCTCGGGACCTGCGCGGGCTTCCAGCACGCGCTGCTCGAGTTCGCGCGGGACGTCTGCGGCCTGGAGCGTGCGGCGCACGCCGAGAACGACCCGGAGGCCGACGAGGCCGACCTGCTGCTCGCGCCGCTGGCCTGCTCGCTGGTGGGACACGAGGGCGGGGTACGGGTGACGCCGGGCTCCCTCGCGGAGTCGGTCCTGGGCGCCGAGCTGACGACCGAGCGCTACCACTGCAACTACGGCCCCGACAGCCGCCATCTGGACACGCTGGAGGCGCATGGCCTGCGGTTCACGGGCGTGGACGAGGACGGCCAGGTACGGATCGCGGAACTGCCGGGGCACCCCTTCTTCCTGGCCACTCTCTTCCAGCCGGAACTCGCGGGCGACGGCACCCGCCCGCACCCGATCGTCCGCGCCCTGGCGCGGGCGGCGGTCACGCGGGCGGACGCCACGCGGACGGCGGAGGTCGCGTAGCCGGCGGCGGAGGTCACGCGGACGGCGGACGTCACGTAGCCGGCGGCGGAGGTCACGCGGACGGCGGACGTCACGTAGCCGGCGGCGGAGGTCACGCGGACGGCGGACGTCACGTAGCCGGCGGCGGGCCGAAGTCCACGTCGGCGCCCGCCAGTACGCGGATGCTGCGGCCGGGGAAGTCCAGGTTGCGGAAGATCTCGTTGTGGTGGGCGACGGACGCGTCGGGCTCGGCGTAGGGGCCGCCGCCCGCCTCCCGTACGGACGTGGTGTGACCGTCGGCGACGAGGACGAGGTCGTAGCGGCGGCTGAGGGCCTGGCGGGCGGTGGTGTCGACGCAGATCTCGGTGGCGAAGCCGGTGACGAGGACCTCGGTGGTGCCGAGGGCGGTGAGAGCGGCGTCGAGGCCGGTGTCGAGGAAGCTGTCGGCGCTGGTCTTCGCGATGACGTACTCGCCTTCCCCTGGGGCGAGTTCGGGTACGACACGCCAGCCGTCGGTGCCGGGTTCGAGTCCGTTGCCGTGGTGCTGGACGGTGATGACGGGAACGCCGGCGGCGCGGGCGCGGGCCTGGAGCCCGGCGATGACGGCGACGGTCTCGCGGGCCCGGTGCGCGAGGGCGGCGAGGGCGTTCTGCATGTCGATGACGAGGAGCGCCGGCGCGTGATTCATGGCGCACACGCTAGCCGTCCCGCGTCCGGCGGCGCGTGTCAGTCCATCCGTACGACGAGATGGGCGCGGTCCCGGCCGAGCGCCACGAGACGGGCGTTGGCCTCGTCGGACTCGGCGACCCAGCGCTCGGCGTGGTCCTGCTCCTTGCCGAAGCGGACGTGCCGCGCGACGAGCCGGGGCACGCGGCTCCGGTCGTCGAGGTCCAGGTACCAGGCCTCGTCGAGGAGCGGGCGGACGGCGGCCCACGGGCCCTCGTCGTGGAGCAGGTAGTTGCCCTCGGTGATCACGAGCGGGACCTCGGGCGGTACGGGTATCGCGCCGGCGACCGGCTCCTCAAGGGCGCGGTCGAAGGCGGGCGCGTAGACGGTGACGCCGGGTTCGGCGGCGCGCAGCCGCGCGAGCAGGGCGGTGTAGCCGGCGGCGTCGAAGGTGTCGGGCGCGCCTTTCCGCGCGGCGAGCCCGAGCCGTTCCAGCTCGGCCTGCGCCAGGTGGAAGCCGTCCATGGGGACGAGCGCGGCGAGCCCGTCGAGCCGCGCGACGAGCCGCGCGGCCAGCGTCGACTTCCCGGCTCCGGGCGGCCCGGCGATCCCGAGCACGCGCCGCCGCCCGTCCGCCACGAGCCCCCGCGCCCGCCCGACGAGCCGCTCCACTTCCCGCGCGTCCATGCGAGGCATTCTCCCCCACCGCACCGCACCGCACCGCCGAGCCGAGCTCGGCGGCGGGACCCCTCTTCGTTCTCGGCTGCGCCGTCTTCGCGTTCCCCTTCACATGCTGGGTGGCCTCCCCGCCGCCCGAACGTCGAAAGTCTCCCTCGTTCCCGGGGCGGGGATCTTCGGGCCCGGGATCGAAGGCATGTATCCCATGGAGCGCCGCATGGCGTTGGCGACGTCCGTGGCCAATGCGGCGATGTTCGTTCCGCTGGGCGTCTTCTGGTGGAAGCGCCGTGCCGCGGTCACCCGAGCGCGGTGAGGACCAGCCGCCGACGCCCCTCGGCGACTCCGTTGGCGCCGCTCCATCATACGTATTACGTTGCTCCCATGTCCGCCACTCCCCCGCCCGGTCCGCAGACCGGGCCCCAGCCCACCGCACCCGCGACCGCACTCCCCGCGCTCGCGCTCGTCACCCTCGTCGTGCGTGACTACGACGAGGCCGTCGACTTCTACACCCGCGCCCTCGGCTTCGAGCTCGTCGAGGACACCGACCGGGGCGACGGCAGTCGCTGGGTGGTCGTGCGGCCGCGGGGCGGGCAGGGCGGCACCGGGTTGCTGCTCGCTCGCGCCAAGGGAGAGGCGCAGGTGGCGGCCGTCGGGGCGCAGACCGGCGGGCGGGTCGGGTTCTTCCTGCACACCGACGACTTCGCGCGCGACCACGCCCGGATGACCGCCGCCGGCGTGCGCTTCCTGGAGGAGCCGCGCCACGAGCCGTACGGCTCGGTCGCCGTCTTCGAGGACCTGTACGGCAACCGCTGGGACCTGCTCCAGCCCGCGTGAAAACCCCTGGCCCCGGACTCGGGGCCACCGATACGGTCACGGCTCCACCCTCCGACCTCACGGCAAGAGAGAGCGAAGCCATGACCAGCCGCCGCGCGACCACCACCCTCTGGCGACCCACCGGTCCCGAGGAGCTGGAGCTCGTGCGCGCGTCGGAGTGGCGGGCGTGGCCGCCGCGACTGCCGGAGCAGCCGATCTTCTACCCGGTCCTCAACGAGGACTACGCGATCCGGATCGCCCGCGACTGGAACGTGAAGCACAGCGGCGTCGGCTACGTGACCCGCTTCGAGGTCGACACGGCCTTCCTGGCCCGCTATCCGGTCCAGCAGGCCGGCGGCAGGACGATCCTGGAGCTGTGGGTGCCCGCCGAGGAGCTGGACGAGTTCAACGCCCACATCGTCGGCACGATCGACGTCGTCCACGAGTTCCGCTAGGGCCTGTTGCGAAAGTGGATCTTGTTCGTTGATGATCACGTCTTGCGGGACGTGGGGATCTGACGAACGGCCAGTGGACCCGGCTTGAGCCGCTGCTGCCGATAGGCATCCAGCCGGGCCGGCCGCAGGTGTGGACGCGGCGGCAGCTGATAGACGGAACACGGTGGCGGACCCGGACCGGTGCTCCGCGGCGGGATGTGCCCGAGCGTCATGGGCCGTGGGACCGGGTCTATGAGCTGTTCCGGCGCTGGCAGCGAGACGGCACCTGGGCCCGCATCCTGACCCAGTTCCAGGCCGAGGCAGACGCGAAGGGTCTGATCACCTGGGACGTGAATGTCGACTCCACCGTCTGCCGGGCCCATCAGCACGCTGCCGGAGCGGCGAAAAAGGGAATCTCCAGAAGGAACCGCCCGGCGGGATCTTCGTCGAGCCGGCCGACCACGGCCTCGGCCGGTCCCGTGGCGGACTGACCAGCAAGATCCACCTCGCGGTCGAGCAGGGACAGAAGCCCTTGTCCGTGGTGATCACGGCCGGGCAGCGGGGCGACTCCCCGCAGTTCGAGCCGGTCCTGGAAGCCATCCGGGTTGCCCAGCTGGGTCTCGGCAGACCACGCTAGCGTCCTGACCGAGTCCGGGCCGACAAGGCGCACGACGCCCGCGGGAATGGCTCCTACCTGCGCAGACGCGGGATCAAGGCCACCATCCCAGTGCCGGCGGACCGGGTCCGCAACCGCCTCAAGCGCGGATCGCGTGGCGGGCGGCCGCCGGCGTTCGACAAGGACGACTACGAGCAGCGAGACGCGGTCGAGCGCGGCATCAACCGACTCAAGCGCCACCGCGCGGTCGCCACCAGATACGACAAGCTTGCCATCCGCTACGAGGCGACCGTGCTGGTCGCAGTCCTTGACGAGTGGTTGTGACAGGCGCCCTGCTGAGACCATGCGCCGGTGAATTCAGGACTCCCCGCTGGATGGACGATCGAACGCGTGCGCGCTCTCTCCGGAGATCCAAGCGCCGTCGCGCTCTCCTGTGATCGGCTCGTAGTCGTCGAGGCGGCCGGCCACGACGACTACGAGCCGCTCCGGCCCGATGCGATTCTCGCGTTCCACGAGTTGTGTCTCGTGAGAGACGACGGCGAGTGGTTCATGGGGCAGCTCGACGACAACGGCTCCGTGATCTGCTGGGCTTCCTACGGATCCGACCTGACCGAGGCCATCCACAGTCTCTGAACGCCACCCTGCATCTCCAGCCACTTTCGCAACAGGCCCTAGCGCCGGAGCGCCGGAGCGCCTGTGGTTGGTGGTGGTCACGGCGCGTGCCGCACATCGATCACGACTCGACGCGCGCCGCGGAAGCCGTGCCGGCCTCGTGCGGCGCGCTCTCGCGGCGCCTGGCGCGCCGGGCTCCGGCGAGCAGCAGGCCGGCCGCGACCAGGAGGACCAGCAAGGGCGAGGGCCCGTCGACCACGAAGCCCACGACGACCCACGCCGCCACGGCCCACGGGATGAACAGAGGCGGCGTCACACCTCGGCGCTCCAGCCACAGCACGGTCAGGCCGATCAGGAGGAGCGGCGGTCCGAAGCTGTACATCGAATACCACCAGGCGACGGTGGCGTCGCTCATCTCCGGGTATGCCCCCGAGTTCCAGAGGCCGTCGAACCATGTTCCCGCGTGGTCCGGGGCTGCCTGGAGGAGGCTGCCCAGCGTGTGCCCGATTCCGGCGAGGGTGATCATCCAACCTGCCCACTTGACCATCGGATTTCCCCGTTCTCACGTCGAACTCGGCCCAGCGATCTGAGGGTTATACAGTCATGTACAAGCAGAGGCTAGGCCGGTTATACAGACATGTACAACCGGTCGGAACGCGAAGTGGATCACAACGATGGGCAGTCTGCGCACACCGCGCGGCATGTGGGTCGAAGAGGGACTGCGGGCGCTGGCCACGGGCGGCGTGGACGCGGTGCGCGTCGACGCCCTGGCCAAGGCACTGGGCGTCACCAGGGGTGGGTTCTACGGCTACTTCGCCAGCCGTGACGCGCTGCTGAGCGAGATGCTCGACGTCTGGGAGCGGGAGAGCGTCGACGACGTCCTCGACAGGATCGAGCACGAGCGCGGCGACGCTCTGGACAAGGTCCGGCTGGCGGGGCAACTCACCTTCTCCGGCGACCGCCTGCTGCCCATCGACCTGGCCGTCCGCGACTGGGCCCGCCGCGACCGGACGGTCGCCGACCGCCTGCGCCGTGTGGACAACCGGCGCATGCAGCTGCTCCGTGACGCCTTCAGCACCCTCTGCGCGGACCCCGACGAGGTCGAGGCCCGCAGCCTGCTCGCCTTCTGCATGGCCATCGGCAGCCACTTCCTCGCCGCCGACCACCCCGGCCGCACCCGGGCCCAGGTACGCGCCCTCGCCGGCGACTTCCTCGTCGACCGCCCGCTGGTCCGCACTCCCCGAACGGATAAGCCGGTTGCCCGGGCTGCCGGCCCGTCCGCAGACTCGCGATCATGATGTCTCACGCACGCGGTCCGGTCCTCGAGCACTTCCGCTGGATCGGCGGCCAGGCCGACGTCTGGCAGATCTTCCGCGACCCCGGGGCTCTCGCCGCGGTGGTCCGCGGACTGGCCGGACCGTTCAGGGACGACGGCGTCACGGCCGTCTGCGGCATCGAGTCGCGGGGATTCCTGCTCGGCGCGGCGGTGGCCGTCGAGCTCGGCGTCGGCTTCGTCGCGGTACGCAAGGGCGAGGGGATCTTCCCGGGGGAGAAGGTCACCCGGCGCAGCGACCCCGACTACCGGGGCACCCACCAGGAGCTGCGTCTGCAGCGGGCGGCGGTGGGCCCCGGGGAGCGGGTGCTGCTGGTCGACGACTGGATCGAGACGGGCAGCCGGGCGTCGGCCGTGCGGTCGATGGTCGAGGAGTGCGGGGGGCAGTGGGCCGGCTGCTCCGTCGTCGTTGACGAGACGGCCCCGGCCCGGCGGGCGGACCTGGGCGTCCGTGGCCTCGTCACCGCTGCCGAACTTCCGGCGTGGGGCGGGCAGTCCTGACGCGTGCCGGCCTGGCAACCGGCTGAAGCCGGTGGCGCGGCCCGGACTCGCGGCGGACGGACGGGCTCGCGGCGGACGGACCGGCCCGCCATCGCCTGCCGGGCCGGACAGGGCCGGACCGGACCGGACCGGGCCGCGCCGGCCGCACCGGGCCGCGCCGGCCGCACCGGGCCACACCACAAGGCCCTATGCGGGCTTCCGCGGGCGGAAGCCCGGGCGGTTCGCCAGGAAGTCCTCGAACGAGGTGCGGCCCACCGCCCGTTCCGGTGTCAGGTGGCCGCCCTCGCGGAAGGCCGCGAAGGTCTTGCCCGGGAGGCGTACGGGCAGGAGGGTGCGGCGGCGGCCGGTCGTGGTCAGGTAGGTGCGGGTCAGGTCGTTGAAGGTGCGGATCTCGGGGCCGCCCATGTCCGGGACCCGGCCCGCGGGCCCGCCGGTGGCCAGTTCGCGGAGGCGGTCGGCGACCTCCGCCACGTCGATCGGCTGGTCGGAGATCCCGGCCGGGACCGGCATCAGCGGGACCTTCGCCAGGGTCTCCAGGATCTGGACGACCAGGTCGTGGAACTGGGTGGTGCGCAGGATCGTCCAGCCGAGGCCCGACTCCTCGACGATCCGCTCGACCGCGAGCTTCGTCCGGTAGTACGGGAGCGGCACCCGGTCGACGCCGACGATCGAGATGTACACCAGGTGCCCAACCCCGGCCCGGCGGGCCGCGTCGACGAGCACGCGCGCCGCCTTCTCGTCCCCTCCGGTCGGCGTGGACGCGCAGTGCACGACCGTGTCCACGCCGTCCATCGCCGCGTCCAGCACCCGCCCGCCCTTTCGCAGGTCGACCGCGTACGGCTGGGTGCGCCTGCTCAGCACCCGCACCTGGTGCCCGTCCCCGCGCAGTCGCTCGGTGACGAGCCGGCCGAGGGTGCCGGTGCCGCCGGTCACCAGGATCGTGCTCGTGGTCGTGGTCATCGTTGGGATCGCCCCTTTCCTTCTCTCGCGGCGTCGGGCCGCCAAGAAGGGACGGACGCGAGGACCCGGACTGTGACATCGCCACGGGCGACCCCCGGATCTTCGTGGCTTCTGCCAGTACGGGCGGCCGCCGCGACCCGTAGAGACTGCCGACACGAGTCGGACACGACCCGACGACCGAACACGGGGAGGCGGCACCATGAGCGTGCAGCAGTACGACGAGATCGGTGAGGCGTTCGAGGGCTTCAAGTCCCTGCCACTGACACAGTACGGGGAGGTGCCGAGCTTCCTCGCGATGGTCGGGGACGTGCGCGGCAAGTCCGTGCTGGACCTGGCGTCCGGCACCGGCTTCTACAGCCGGGAGTTCAGGCGGCGCGGCGCCACGGAGGTGTTCGGCGTCGACATCTCCGGTGAAATGGTCGCCGTGGCAAGGGCGTTCGAAGAGAACGAGCCGCTGGGCATCACCTACGAGGTGGGTGACGTCGCCGAACTGCCCACCCTCGACCGGGCCTTCGACATCGCCCTCGCCGTCCAGTGTCTCAACTACGCGCCGGACGTCGCCGCCATGGAGCGGATGTGCCGCAACGTGTACAAGAACCTGAAGCCCGGCGGCGAGTTCTTCGTCTTCGCCCAGTCGCCCGACTTCCGTTTCGACGGGCCGCCGCTGGACAAGTACGGCTTCCGCTGCGAGCCGACCGGCGAGGCGATCGAGACCGGTCCGCGCGTGCGGATCACGGCGCTCCTCGACCCGCCGATCTCGTTCGTCGGCGCGGCGCCCCGCCGCGAGGTGTACGAGCAGAGCCTGCGTACGGCCGGGTTCACCGACCTGACCTGGGTCCCGCTGACGATCTCCGAGGCCGGCGTGCGCGCGTACGGCGAGGAGTTCTGGGCGGACTTCCACGGCAACCCGCCGCTGGAGATGCTCCGCTGCCGCCGCGCCACCGCCTGACGAACCGCCGGCCCGGCCGGGAGCCCCGGCCGGGCCGCCTGGGCGGCGAGGGGCCCGGCCGGCGGTGGCCGTTCCCCGCCGTCGTGTCGGAGCCTGCCGATAGCGTGCCCCCATGCCTTTTGACGTGCCCTCTGACGTGTCTTCTGACGTGTCTTCTGACGTGTCTTGTGACGTGCCCTCTGACGGCGATCTGACCGCCCGCATGGCAGAGCCGGACTTCTGGCCTCTGTACTTCTTCGACGACCAGGCGCTGGAGGCGTACGAGGAGGCGCAGGAGGACGAGGAGGACGAGGAGGCGGAGGAAGAGGTCTTCCGGGCGGACTTCTTCCTGGATCGCGGTCTCGGTCTGCGGCTCGCGTTCGAGCCGGGCGTCAGCTACGTCGACCTGGCCGTCCTGTCGCCGGAGTCCACGGAGGCCGAGACCGTGGGCTGGGACGACCTGGCGCACTTCCACCCGCACGTCATGCCCTGGCGGGAACTCGACCTGCTGTGCCGCGCGGCGGCCCTGCACGACCCGGCGCTGCGCCATCCCGGCCCGATGCTGGCGTTGCTGCTGCGCTTCGCCTTCCTGTCCGAGGACGAGGACCTGGACGCGATCGGCCCGGCGGTGGACGCGGCCTTCGCCGCGGTACGGCCCGCGAAGGCCTGCGGCGGTGCGGTCTCCGGTGCGGTGGGTGTGCGGGAGGAGACGCGGGACTGGTTCGACCTGCGGGATCTTCGCGGCGCGGGGATCGAGTGGACGGTTCGGCCCGACGGCTGCCGGGCAGTGACGCAGCACGATCCGGACGGGGCTCCGCTGTACTCCCTGCGGGACCCCGCATCGGACGAGTTCCCGTTCACGGCGTGGGCCCGGCTGCTGGCTCGCGCTGCGGAACTGCTGGACGCCGTACGGGCGGATCCCGCCGTCCGCACCGCCGAGGTGCGGGCGGCACTCGCCCGCTGCACCGGGCCGGACGGTCACCGGCACCTCGGCCCGCTCTCCGAGGCGCTGTCCCGGGCGGGCTTCACCCGGACCGGGCTGCTCCGCGCCGTGTCCGAGCCGGTCACGAAGGCGGAGGCGGCCTGGGCCGTGGAGACCCTGGCGGGGCTGGAGCAAGGCAGTCTGGCAGCCGCCTGGTTCGGCCGCAGCCCGCTGGCCGGCAGCCGCTCGTGGCAGCTGTCCCTGACCCTGCCCGCCGCCGGGCGCCCACGGCGCTTCGGGCAGGAGTTCGCCGGGGAACTCTCCACCGCGCTCCAGGAAGCCGGCCTGGGCCGGGCGGAGGTCGACGGCAGCACGTCCGTGCGGGGCGAAGACGGCGGTTACGTCCACCACGCCGACCACCTGGACGTGCTGATCCGTGACGATCTGCCGGGCGGCGTGCGCGTGATCTCGGAGCTGCTGCACCGCCACCAGGCGGCGGCGACGGCCGAACTCAAGCACGCCGAGAAGCCGTACGACCACATCCCTCTCGACGGTCCTCCCGTCGGTCCTCCCGTCGGTCCGTCGACCTGACGCCACGCCCCGGACGCGGGGGCGGCCCGGCGACCAGCACCGCCCCGCCCCTCACCGCTCCTCCCCGCCGCCCGCAGTCGGTCTCACGCCACGAAGGACTCCGGCCCGAAGCGGCCCCACGCCACGAACACCAGCAGCACCAGGTACGCCACGTCCACCACGACCAGCTTGTACTCACGCCGCCGCAGACGTACGACCGCCGCCCCCACCATCACCAGGGCGAGGCCGGTCGCCGCCACCGGTACGAGGCCCGGGGCGATGTCGAGGACGGCGGGGAGGATCAGGCCCAGCGCGCCCAGTACCTCCAGGGCGCCGATGCCCTTGATGCTCGCCGCGGCGAAATCCTCGACCCACGCCGCGGAAGGCCCCTGGGCGGCTATCTTCTCCTTCGTCATGATCAGCTTCAGACCGCCGCCGAAGAAGAAGGCGGTGGCGAGCAGTCCGGTCACGATCCACAGCGCGATGTTCATGGGAGTCCACTCTCTTCCGGAGCCGTTGTCGCCCTTACAGACAGAGCAGCCCCGCGCGTTGTGACAGATCGAGCCCCGAGACGAGGAAAAAGTGATGGAGACGAAGAACGACACGGCCGTGGCGGCGGCCGCCGGCTACCGGCCGCTGCTGTTCTCCCTCGCCTACGGCATGACCGGCTCGGTCGGCGACGCCGAGGACATCGTCCAGGACGCCTTCCTCGGCATGACCCGCGCCCACAACGCCGGCACGGCCATCACCGCGCCCAAGGCGTATCTGACGACGGCCGTGACCCGCCTCGGCATCAACCACCTCGGCTCGGCCCGCGTCCGCCGCGAGACGTACGTCGGCGACTGGCTGCCCGAGCCGGTCGTGGTGCCCGCCGACGGCACCGCCGGCGGCCAGGGACCGGCCGAGCACGCCGAGTTGGCCGACTCGCTCTCCATGGCCTTCCTCGTGCTCCTCGAAGCGCTTTCGCCCGTCGAACGGGCCGTGTTCGTGCTGCGCGAGGTCTTCGGCCACGACTACGCGGACATCGCCCGCATCACCGACAAGTCCGAGGCGAACTGCCGCCAGATCTTCGCCCGTGCCCGCCGCCGCATCCCCGCCGGCGCCGAGGCCCGCGCCCGGGCCGGGGAGGGCGCGGCACTCCCCCGCGAGCGCAGGGCCGAGGGCGCCGAACTCGCCCGCCGCTTCTTCACCGCCGCCCAGGGCGGCGACCTGGACGCGCTGCTCGGCATGCTCGCCCCCGACGTCGTCTTCCACGGCGACGGCGGGGGCAAGGCGCAGGCCATGAGCCGTACGGTGCGCGAGGCCGAGCAGGCCGCCCGGCTGCTGCTCGGCGGCTTCCGCCGCATCCGCTCGCTCGGCGCGAGCCTCCGGCCCGCGTGGGTCAACGGCAACCCCGGCGCGGTCCTCCACGACACCGAGGACCGCGTCCTCAGCGTCATCGAACTCCACGTCGTGGACGGCGAGATCCGGACGATCCACTCCCTCACCAACCCCGACAAGCTGGCGCACCTGGGCCCGGTCTCCGACCAGGGCCTGCTGCCGGGCCGCAGGGCGTGAGCCCTGGCTCTCCCGCCATGGCCGGCCCGGCGGCGCCGGCCGCCTGGGGCCTGTCCGGCGGGACCCGGCCGTGATCCGCCGGACAGGCCCTGGGGGGTGTCCCGCCCCCTAGGACCGCACCCCGAACCACTGGTCGGCGCCGTACTCCTCGAACCTGTCCGCCTCCGCGAACCCCAGCCTCGCCGCGAGCCGCATCGCGCGGTCGTTGGCGAGCTGGGTGGTCAACACCACGGGCTCGCCGGGCCGCGCGGCCGCGAACCAGTCGAGCGCGGCCGCGCACGCCTCCGCGGCGTAGCCGTGTCCCCACGCCTCCGGCAGGAACATGTAACCGAGTTCTGCCTCGCCACCCTCCGGCCGGACGTGCCCCCGACGCCCGGCGTCCCGCCGGTCGAGCGTGATCATGCCGATCATCGCTCCGTCGAGTTCGACCACGAAGAGGCCGGGGCGCCGCCCGGGCACCTCGGGCATCGCGCGTTCGACCTCGTCACGCGGCCGCGCGCCACCGACGTAGGCGCCCACCTCCGGCGAGGCGAACAGCGCGACGAACGCCGCGCGGTCGCGGGCCTCGGACTCGCGCAGCACGAGCCGTTCGGTCTTCAGCGGAGCGGGAGGCCATACGTCGGGGCCGAGTTCGGTCATGGCGGGCAACCTATCCCCTCACCTGGACATGATGAAGTCCAGGGCCGCGCCCTCCGCGGTCGTCCAGTACGTGACGAGCTGGCCGTCGTCCGCGTACAGCGTCGCGACGGGCATGGGCACGTCGATCGGCTTGCTTGCCCTGGTGCCGGGCTTGCGGCCCTGGAGGGTGAGCGTGAGGCTTCGCGCCTCGTACTCGTCCCGCTTGCCGCCGGCGACGAGGAGAGCGGCGTACGCCTCCTCGCCCGGAGCGATCGTGACGGGCCTGCCCGGGTCCGGGTCGCTGTCCTTGATGACCGGAGCCGTGGCCTGGGCGTCCGCGCCGACCAGCACGTACGGGAAGTTCCAGAGGTTGCACTTCTTGTCGCCGGCGTTCTGGACCGTGATCAGGAGGTGCCTGGACTCCTTGCTGTCCGCCGGCTCCTTCACGGCGGAGACCCCGAGGTCGGCGGCAGTGCAGTCGGCCACGGTGTTCGGCTTCGACGACGCCGTCGCGCCCGGCTTCGACGAGGGCGTGGCGCTCGGCGCGTACGACTCGGACGGCGACCCGGACGGCGTCGCGGACGGCGAGCCCGTCGTCGGCACCGACGTCGGCGCCGTCGTGGGCGTGCCCTCGCCCGCTCCCTCGTCGCCGCTCGGCCCGCACGCCGTGGACGTGAGCAGCGCGCCGACCACCGCGGCGCCGGCCATGTAGGACTTCCAGCCAGTGTTCATGAATGTTTCCCCCGTCAACTCTTGCCCTCGGGCAGAGTGTGCACCGCGAACTCCCCTGGAATTCCTGCCGTACGGAGCTGTTACGGAGCAGGTACAGGGAACAGTCGATTCCGGCCGCCGACGCGCGACGGCCGCCGTTGTGCGGGGCTTCTAGAGGTCGATCTCCGCCCGGACCGTCTTGCCCACGGGCAGGCGGTCCACGACGTCCCAGCGGCTCGCGAGCGCGTCCACCAGGAGCAGCCCGCGACCGGTGTCGGAGAGCGGGGCGGTCGGCGGTACGAAGGCGGGGCGGCGTTCGGTACGGGTGTCGGCGACGTCGATGCGGAGGCGGCCCTCCGGCTCGTACGCGAGCGTCAGCTCGAAGTCCCGGCCGGGCACGCGGCCGTGGGTGACGGCGTTCGCGGCGAGCTCGGCGACGATCTGGGCGACCGTGTCGGCGAGCTCGCTGCCGTACGTCGCGAGGCCCCAGCGTTCGAGCTGGTGCAGGGCGAGCCGGCGGGCCAGGCGCGCGCCGCGCGGCGTCGAGCTGAAGCGCTGGGTGAACACACGTACGGTGACCGGCGCTTGGCGGGTCTGAGGGGGAGTCATGGGGCCAATGTGGCGAGCCCGAGGGCCGGTTCCCAGGTCGGGAACTCGTACGCTCCGTAAGCGTACGAGCTCGGAGGGTGGACAGTACTCATCACGGCCCGTGACGATGTGCGCACGAACCACGAGGAAGGTGCGCGATGACAGACGGCGACGCGGAGCCGGAGATCTCGGACAGCCTGAAGGCCTTCGGAGAGGTGGTCAAGGCATTCCGCAAACGGGCGGGGCTCACCCAGGAGCAGTTCGCCCCGCAGGTGGGGTACTCGGTGGAGACGGTTTCGTCCGTCGAACAGGGACGGCGGTTCCCGTCGCCGAAGTTCGTGGACCGGTCGGAGGAGTTCTTCGACGCCTTCGGGGCGATCAAGGGTCCGGCGAAGCACCTGTCGCGGGAGCCCGTGGCCAACTGGTTCCGCCGCTGGGCGGCGCTGGAGGCGAAGGCGCTGTGCCTCTACACGTACGAGAACCGCCTGATCCCCGGTCTGCTCCAGATCGAGGCGTACCAACGCGTCCTCTTTGAGGAGCAGTTGCCGCCGTTGGGCGACGCTGAGATCGAGGAGAACATCGCCTTTCGCGTGAAGCGGCAGAAGTTGCTCACCGAGCGGGTCAACACCGCGTACAGCTTCATCATCGAGGAGCACGTGCTGCGGAGGGAGACGGGCGGCCCGGAGGTCCACCAGGCACAGATCGAGCACATCCTGCGGATGTCCGAGCGGCGCAGCATCGAGATCCAAGTGATGGAGCAGCGGCGGGGCAACCACGCGGGGCTCGCCGGATCCATGCAGTTACTGGAAACCCCCGACAACCGCTGGTACGGGTACGTCGAGGCACAGCGAGCCGGCCTACTCATCTCCGACGCAAAGGAAGTCGGCATCCTCCAGATGCGGTATGCCAGGATGCGGTCACAGGCTCTTACGCTGGAAGACTCCCAGAGCCTGTTGCGGCAGATGCGAGGAGCGACATGAGCACCACTGACCTGGCCTGGTTCAAGAGCAGCTACAGCAGCAGCGGCGACGGCGACTGCGTCGAAGTCGCCGCCTGTCCCACCACCGTCCACGTCCGCGACTCCAAGCGGCCCGAGGACGCCCGGCTCGCGCTCGCGCCCGCCGCCTGGAGCGCGTTCGTCGCCGGCTGCGAGCAGCTGTAATGGCCTACCTGGACGATCTGTTCTCCCTCGCCGGGCGCAACGCCCTCGTCACCGGCGGAAGTTCGGGCATCGGCAAGGCCATCGCCCGTGCGCTCGCCCGGGCCGGTGCGTCCGTGGTCGTCGTCGCGCGGCGCGAGGCGGAGTTGAAGGAGACGGTCGACGAGCTGACCGGGTTCGGCGCCACGGCCGCCTGGGTGAGCGGGGATCTGTCCACCCGGGAC
Organism: Streptomyces sp. NPDC127092; assembly: GCF_042722475.1. Lineage (NCBI taxonomy): Bacteria > Bacillati > Actinomycetota > Actinomycetes > Kitasatosporales > Streptomycetaceae > Streptomyces > Streptomyces sp. NPDC127092. The sequence continues at coordinate 162,367 of NZ_JBHXFE010000004.1, read as the reverse complement.
GGCGTACGGGCGGCTGCCGAGGGAGCCGTTCAGGCGTTCGGCGGCGCCGAGCCGGACATCCTCGTCAACTCGGCCGGGATCAACCTGCGTCCGCCGATGTCCGAGCTCACGGACGACGTGTGGGACCGGACGATGGCGGTGAACCTGGAGGCGCCGTTCCTGCTCGGGCAGCGCTTCGGGCCCGGGATGGCCGAGCGGGGCTTCGGGCGGATCATCCACGTGAGCTCCCAGCAGGCGCACCGTGCGTTCGTGCAGTCGGGGGCGTACGGGGTGTCGAAGGGCGGCCTGGAGTCGCTGGCGCGGTCGCAGGCCGAGGCCTGGTCGCCGTACGGCGTGACCGCGAACACCCTCGTGCCCGGCTTCGTGATGACGCCGCTCAACGAGCGGCTGTCCTCGGATCCCGCCAGGGTCGCCGAGCTCGCCGCCCGCACGATGGTCGGGCGGAACGGGCTCGCCGAGGACTTCGAGGGCGCGGCCGTCTTCCTGGCGAGCCGCGCCTCGGCGTACGTCACGGGGCAGGCGGTCTTCGTGGACGGCGGCCTGTCCGTCCACTGACGGCCCCCGGAGGGGCCGGTGGTGCTACTGCCCCGGCTCCCCCGGCGCCGTGCCGCCCGAGAACCACTGCTCGCCCGACGCGTCCGCGGCCTCGTGGGCGGCGTCCTGGGCGGGCGTCGCCTCGACCGGCATCTCCTGGGGCGGGACGGCCTGCGGGGGCACGCCCGCCGGCGCGGCGAGCCGGGCCTTGAGGGCCGTGTTCTCGGCCTCCAGGTTCGCTATGCGCTTGCGGGCGAAGTAGAGCTCGACGACCGCGTCCTGGAACTCGGCGATCAATTCGTCCGGGGTGAGCTGCACCATCTGTGCGGTTTTCCTCTCCTATGCGGGGGCGATACGGGTGGGGGTTCCGGCGCCGCCGCGCCACCACAGTTCGCCGTTCACGGCGTACAGGGTGCCACCCCCGGCCGCGGACACCGTCTCGGTGGGTGGGGTGGCGGTGTTGCCGATCTCGACGGTGCCGTCGACGAGGAGGCCGGGCTTGGCGGTGCGCTGCACGATGTGGACCTGGCCGCGCGGGGTGGCGCCGCGGTCGATGCCGATGCCGATGAGGCCGGTGCCCTTCACCGTGAGGTCTTCCAGGCCCGCGTTGTTGCGCAGGACGAGCAGGGCGCCGGAGGTCGGGCCCTGCGTCGCGGTGAGGTAGATGCCCTGGGAGGCGGTGCCCTTGGTCTGGAGGTCGATGGAGAGCGCGGAGGCGCCGGTGTCGGAGCCGTCGGCCTGGCCGACGTGGGCGATCTTGAGGGTGCCGCGGCTGGTGCGTTCCTTGCCCCTCAGGTACATCGCGGAGCTCTCGGTGTTGTCCGAGATGACGTTGAGGGCGGAGCCGCCGCCGGTGGCGGCCTCCAGGTAGACGGTCGCCGCGTGGTCGACGGTGTTCGTCGACTTCACGTACAGGCCCTCGCCGGTCGTCGACGCGTAGAACCTGGGCGCCGTCACCTGCCCCTGGGCGACCACGGGGCCGGTGAACGTCGTCGTCTCCCCCGCCGCCTCGGCCGCCTCTGCCGCCTCGGCCGCGGGCGAGGTCGCCCCGACGGCCACGGTCACGGCCCCGGCGGTGAAGCCGCCCATGAACAGTCTCCTGCTGACGCCCATGCGTCGCCCCTCCCCTGTCGACGGAACGATCGGCTGATCGTTTCCCGGGGCGTCATTCAAGCAGGGGGCAGCACCGACGGGGAGTTGGCCCCCGGGACGAGCATCCGCGGGCTGCCGGTGCCGTCCGCGGCGACGGTCCAGACGTCGTTGGTGCCGTCGCCGCGCTGGAGGGCGTACGCGACGGTGCGGTCGTCCAGCCAGGCCGCCTGGTCGTCGACGTTCCGGGTCTCGGACAGTTCCGTGCGGCGGAGGGTGGCCAGGTCCAGGACGGCGAGCCGCCAGCCCTTGGCTGGGTCGGCGCCCACGGCCTGCTTGAACGCGATCCGCCTGCCGTCGGGCGACAGCGAGGGGCACTCGACGTTGTCCGCGAGCGTCCGCAGGGTCCCGGCGGCGAAGTCGCCCTCCACCAGGGAGCGGACGCCGGCGCTGGACACGGTCGCGTAGAAGCGGTTGTCGTCGGCGGCGAAGGTGACGCCCCAGACGTTGATGTCCGCGGCCCGGTAGCGGCGGCCCTGCTTGTAGACGGCGAACTCCTCCAGGGAGGTGACGAGTCGGCCGGTGCGCGTGTCGAGGATGCCGGTGCGGGTGGAGAAGCCGCCGCCGGCGTACGAGTCGCCGCCCACGAACAGGGTCCAGGCGATCATGCGGCCGTCGGCCGAGACCCGGGTCCGGTTGGGCAGGCCGGTGAGCGGGACGGTGCGCCGGGTGCGCTGCTTCTCGTCGAGGACGAGGAGGCGGGGGCCGCTGAGCGCGCCGGTGGGCGTCAGGCAGGCGGTGGTGCCGCCCGCCGTGTAGGCGCGGTCGCAGCGCTGCTCGGTGACCGTGCGCGGGCCGGTGGGATCGGCCAGGGACAGGGTGGAGAGCAGGCCGTTGCTGAGCACGCGCAGGCGCGGCCCCGCCGCGGGCTTCCGGCCGGCTCCGTCGGCGGGGCCCGCCGGGTCGGTGGCGACCGTCGGCGCTCCGGTCTCGCCGGAGGCGGCGCGGGCCCGTACGACGGCGGTCGTCGCCAGGGCGGCGAGCAGGACGGCGGCGATCACGGTGACGAGGATCTTGGTGCGCTGGGAGGTGTCGTGCGAACCGTTCACGAGGACGTACCGGTTCCTTCCTTGTCGAGGCCGAGCAGGAGCACCGTCGTCACGGCCGCCGCCACCGCGACGCCGGCCGCGACCAGGACCGCCGTCCCGGAGCCCCAGATCTGCCAGACGACGCCGAACAGCGCGGAGGAGCCGAGGTAGGCGAGCGCCTGGCCGCTCTGGACGAGGGCGATGCCGGTGGTGCGGAGCCGTTCCGGCAGGACGGGGCCCGCGAGGGCCAGGAGGACGCCTTCGGTCGCGGCGTAGAAGAAGCCGTACAGGCCGAGGACGGCGACCAGCAGGCCCGTCCCGCGCAGCGGGCCGTCGAGGAGCAGGTAGACGAGGACCAGGGCCGCGTAGCCGCCGAGCATGACGGGCATGCGGCCGATCCGGTCGGCCAGCGCGCCCAGCGGCGCCGCCAGGAGCAGGTAGGCGAGGCTGGTGCCGACGGCGAGCAGCGGGAACCAGCCGACGGACAGGTCCTCGCGCCGCTGGAGCAGCAGGTAGACGAAGCCGTCGCCGATGGTGGCGAAGCCCAGGAGGCAGGCGGCGCCCACGAGCCGGCGTACGGGCGCGGTCCGCAGCAGGCCGCCGACGGCCTTGGCGGAGACGCTGCCGGCGGGTGGCCGTGGGCCCCGGTGGTCGCGGACGAAGAGGAGGAGGATCACGACGCCGAGCGCCGCGACGGAGAAGCTGGTGACGAAGACGGCGTCGAAGGACTGCCCGGCGAGCGCGAGCACGGCGAGCGCGGCCAGCGGGCCCGCGAAGGCGCCGACGCTGTCCATGGCGCGGTGCACGCCGAAGGCGCGGCCGAGGGCGTGCGCGGGCGCCGACAGGGTGATCAGGGCGTCGCGGGGCGCGGTGCGCAGGCCCTTGCCGGCCCGGTCGGCGGCGAGGACCAGGGCGATGGGGGTGGCGGAGCCGCCGGCCGCGGGCAGGGCGAGCTTGCAGAGCGCCGAGAGGCCGTAGCCGACGGCGGCGACCGCCTTGCGCCGGCTGATCCGGTCGGCGACGTATCCGCCGACGATCCGGAGCAGGGCCGTGGCGCCGGTGTGGAGGCCGTCGAGGAGGCCGTACGCGGCCGGGGACAGGCTCAGGCCGACGACGAGGTAGAGCGGGAGGACGGCGGTGACCATCTCCGCGGAGACGTCGGTGACGAGGCTGACGGTGCCGAGCGCGAGGACGTTGCCGCCCACCGCCTTCCACCGGCCCCGGCGGCCCGGCCCGGCGGGGCCGGCCGAGGAGGCCTGCCTGCCGATGGTGGAGAGATACACGGGGAACGACCTCCGGACGGGGGCGCCGGGACGCCGCCCCGGCCGCGCGGAGAGGCGGCGGGACGGCGTCCTGGCGGAAAGGGGATGGCGACGGCTCAGTGGCAGGTGCCGGTGCCGCTGTCGTTGTACGTCTTGCCCGACTGCGGGACGAACTGCCAGTCGTAGCTGCCCGCGTGGAGGGTGAGCTTCAGGACGCCGAAGGTGTCGTTGTTGCGGGCCTCGCTGTTCGGCTGGATGGTGCCGAAGCCGTAGAGGCTCGCGCCGCCCATGCCGGCGACGAACTGGCGCAGGCCGCGGGCGGTGTCGAGCTGTCCGCTTGGGTTCTGCGGGGCGAAGCGCTCGTACTGGTGGTTGTGGCCGGTGAGGATGACCTCGGCGTTGTTGTCGTACAGGGCCTGCACCAGCGGCCCGGTGGAGCTGTCGGGGCCGTGGGCGGAGCTGGACGTCCAGCGCGGGCGGTGCCAGTAGGCGAGGGTGCAGGACTTGGCGCTCGCGGCGAGGTCGGCGCGCAGCCACTGCTCCTGGGCCGAGCCGGCGGCCATGCTGATCTCGGAGTTGAGCGCGACGACGTGCCACTCGCCGAGGTCGTACGAGTAGTAGCCCTTGCCGGCGGTGCCGGCGTTGGCGCCGAAGTAGCTGTAGTACGCCGAGGCGCCCGAGGTGACGTAGTCGTGGTTGCCGGGGGCCGGCTTGGTGCGGGCCTTGTGGCGGCCCCAGGTCGGCTCGTAGTAGGTGCTGAAGTCGGAGGCGCTGCCGTTCGGGTAGGCGTTGTCGCCGATGGTGAACACGGTGCCGGGGATGCCGTCGAGCAGGCTGGCGGTGGCGCTGTCGCCGGAGCCGGAGGTGGCGATGTCGCCGGCGCCGACGAGGACCGGGTCGCCGGTCGGCGGCGGCGTGGTGGTGGTCGGGGTGGGCGTCGGCGTGGGCTCGCCGCCGGTCTCGAGGACGAGCTGCGGCCCGGTGGCGCCGGTCTCGCGGGAGTCGTAGTCGGCGCCGTTGCTGCTGGTGGACGTGACGCCGATGCCGAAGGTGCCGTTGCCCTTGACGTACGAGGTGACGTCGACCTCGTACCAGGCGTTGCGGGCGACCGAGCCGAGCGAGCCGAGGACGGCCCCGTCGATGGCCGGCTTGTTGTTGTACGTGACGGACGTCTCGGACCAGCTGGTGTTGGACATGGCCCGGAAGGTGCCGCCGTTGGTGCTCTCCGCGCCGGACACGTCGTCGGTGTGGAGGCGCAGCGTCGCCCGGGTCACGGGCTGGGTGACGCCGGAGACGTCGAACTTCAGCAGCATCTGCTTGACGGGGCTGTTGTCGACGCCGAGCTGCTGCGAGGCGCCGTAGTTCGTCGAGGCCAGGCTGCTGTCGACGTGGGTGTCGGCGGTGGCCGTGAAGGTGGTGCTCGCGGCCGCGGCCGTGGGTGCGATGTCGGTCAGTGCCGTGGCGACCACGGCGGCCGAGGTGAGCACACCGAGCAGGGCCACCGTGGTGGTGGCCTTCCGAGTGGGCATGAGATCCCCTTCTCATGAGGGACGAGGGCGCCACGCAAGGTAAGGGTGCCGGGGTGCGGTCGCGTGTTGCCCCGACGTGGTTTCGGTTGCGCGCCGGTGAACGTCTGGCCATGAGCACATCAAGACGTTTCCGGCCACCGCATCCTGACGACCCGTCATGCCGCCCGGAAGGCGAAAACGCGCCAGCCCCCCGGCGGAATACCGCCGGGGGGCTGGCAGAGGGCAACGGGTGCCGGTCAGCGCGGGCGCATCAGCGCAGGTCGAACCGGTCCAGGTCCATGACCTTGGCCCAGGCCGAGACGAAGTCCGACACGAACTTCTCCTTCGCGTCGTCCGAGGCGTACACCTCGGCGACGGCGCGCAGCTCGGAGTTCGAGCCGAAGACCAGGTCGGCACGGGTGCCGGTCCACTTGACCGCGCCGGTGGCCAGGTCGCGGCCCTCGAACGTGGTCTGGTCCTCGGAGGTGGACTTCCAGGCGGTGCCGAGGTCGAGCAGGTTGACGAAGAAGTCGTTCGTCAGCTTGCCCGGGGTCTCGGTGAACACGCCCAGCGAGGTCTGCGGCTGGGTCACGCCCAGGGCGCGCAGACCGCCGACGAGGACCGTGGTCTCGGGCGCGGAGAGGGTGAGCAGGTTCGCCTTGTCGATCAGCAGGTACTCGGCGGGGAGGCGGTGGCCCTTGCCCAGGTAGTTGCGGAAGCCGTCGGCGGTGGGCTCCAGGGCGGCGAAGGACTCGACGTCCGTCTGCTCGGCGGAGGCATCCACACGGCCGGCCGAGAACGGCACCTCGACGTCGAAGCCGGCGTCCTTGGCCGCCTTCTCGACGGCCGCGCTGCCCGCGAGGACGACGAGGTCGGCGAGGGAGACCTGCTTGCCGTCGGCGCGGCCCGCGTTGAAGGACTCCTGCACGCCCTCCAGGACGCGCAGCACCTGGGCGAGCTCGTCCGGGTTGTTGACCTCCCAGTTGCGCTGCGGCTCCAGGCGGATGCGGCCGCCGTTGGCGCCACCGCGCTTGTCGCTGCCGCGGAAGGAGGAGGCGGCGGCCCAGGCGGCGGAGACCAGCTGGGTGACGGTGAGGTCCGAGCCGAGGATCTGCTCCTTGAGGGAGGCGATGTCCGCGGCGTCCACCAGCTCGTACGTGCGGGCCGGCAGCGGGTCCTGCCAGATGAGCTCCTCGGAGGGGACCTCGGGGCCCAGGTAGCGCACGACCGGACCGAGGTCACGGTGCGTCAGCTTGAACCAGGCGCGGGCGAAGGCGTCCGCGAACTGGTCGGGGTTCTCGTAGAAGCGGCGCGAGATCTGCTCGTAGACCGGGTCGAAGCGCAGCGACAGGTCGGTGGTGAGCATCGTCGGGCGGTGCTTCTTCGACGCGTCGTGGGCGTCGGGGATGATCTCCTCGGAGTCCTTGGCGACCCACTGGTGGGCGCCGGCCGGGCTCTTGGTGAGCTCGTAGTCGTACTCGAAGAGGTGCTTGAAGAAGTCGTGGCTCCACGCCGCAGGCGTGGTGGTCCAGGTGACCTCGAGGCCGGAGGTGATCGCGTCGGCGCCCTTGCCGGTGCCGTACGAGTTCTTCCAGCCGAGGCCCTGCTGCTCCAGCGGGGCGGCCTCGGGGTCGGCGCCGACGTTGTCCGCCGGGCCGGCGCCGTGCGCCTTGCCGAAGGTGTGGCCACCGGCGATGAGGGCGACGGTCTCCTCGTCGTTCATCGCCATGCGGCGGAAGGTCTCGCGGATGTCGCGGGCCGCGGCGATCGGGTCCGGGTTGCCGTTGGGGCCCTCCGGGTTGACGTAGATGAGACCCATCTGCACGGCGCCGAGCGGGCTCTCCAGCTCGCGGTCGCCGGTGTAGCGCTCGTCGCCGAGCCAGGTGGTCTCGGGGCCCCAGTAGACGTCCTCGTCGGGCTCCCACACGTCGGCGCGGCCGCCGGCGAAGCCGAAGGTCTTGAAGCCCATGGTCTCCAGGGCGACGTTGCCGGTGAGGATCATGAGGTCGGCCCAGGAGATGTTCTGGCCGTACTTCTTCTTGACCGGCCACAGCAGACGGCGGGCCTTGTCGAGGTTGCCGTTGTCCGGCCAGCTGTTCAGCGGGGCGAAGCGCTGCTGGCCGGCGCCGGCGCCGCCGCGGCCGTCGCTGATGCGGTACGTGCCGGCGCTGTGCCAGGCCATGCGGATCATCAGCGGGCCGTAGTTGCCGAAGTCGGCGGGCCACCAGTCCTGCGAGGTGGTGAGCACCTCGGCGATGTCGCGCTTCACGGCCGCCAGGTCGAGGGCCTTGAAGGCCTCGGCGTAGTCGAACTCCTCGCCGAGCGGGTTCGCCACGGCGGGGTTCTTGGCGAGGATCTTCAGGTTGAGGCGCTCCGGCCACCACTGGCGGTTGCCGCCGCCCTGCGTCGGGTGCGCGGCGCGGCCGTGCGCGACCGGGCAGCCGCCCTTGCCTTCCGCCGCCGCCTCGTCCTCGGTGACCAGGGGATCGTGCTTCTGCTCAGACATCGGTCTTTCCTTCCGCGCCCTCTTGGCTACTACTGGAGTCGATCCTATGGTGGACTCAGTCCAAGTCAATACGACAGCCGGACTCGTACGGATTGACCGCACGGAGTACTCGCAGGCTTACTCGCACAGCAAGGCTGGTGACCATGAGCGATCTGCTGGAACGGCTGCGCCGACGCGGCTGGCGGATGACCGCGCAGCGGCGGGTGGTCGCCGAGGTGCTCGACGGCGAGCACATCCACCTCACCGCGGACGAGGTGCTGGCCCGGGCCACCGCGCGGCTGCCGGAGATCTCGCGGGCGACGGTCTACAACACGCTGGGCGAGCTGGTCTCGCTCGGCGAGGTGATCGAGGTCTCCAGCGTGGGCCGCGCCAAGCGCTACGACCCGAACGCCCACCGGGACCACCAGCACCTGGTCTGCGCGGGCTGCGGCACGGTCCGCGACGTCCACCCGGAGGGCGACCCGCTGGCGGGTCTGCCGGAGGAGGAACGCTTCGGCTTCACGGTGACGGAGGTGGAGGTCACGTACCGGGGGCTGTGTCCGGTGTGCGGCGCGGCGGAGGCGGTGGCCGGAAACGACTGAGCCGGCCGGCGCGGCGGAGACCGTGGCCGGAAACGACCGAGCCGACCGGTGCGCCAGGCGCCGGTCGGCTCGGGTGGTGGAGCGGGAGGCTCAGCTCTCGTCCGGCTCCAGCCGCAGCGAGATCGAGTTGATGCAGTACCGCTGGTCGGTCGGGGTCGGGTAGCCCTCTCCCTCGAAGACATGTCCGAGGTGGGAACCGCAGCGTGCGCAGCGGACCTCGGTGCGGATCATGCCGTGGGAGGTGTCGGCGACCAGCTCGACGGCGGAGCTGTCCTTCGGGTCGTAGAAGGACGGCCAGCCGCAGTGCGACTCGAACTTCTCGCGGGACGTGAAGAGCTCGGCGCCGCACGCCCGGCAGGAGTAGACGCCCTTGGTCTTCGTGTCCGTGTACTCACCGCGGAAGGCGGGCTCGGTGCCGGCCAGCCGGAGCACCTGGTACTCCAACGGGGTCAGCTCGGCCTGCCATTCCTCGTCGGTCTTCTCGACCTCGTACGCCATCGCTCGCTCCTCAGCTCGACAGGCGGGCCAGGATCTCCGGACCCAGGTCCGTGACGTCGCCCGCGCCCATGGTGAGAACGAGATCGCCGGGCTTCGCCATTCCCGCGATCACGTCCGCCACCTCGGCCTTGTCGTGGACGGCGGTGACGTCGGCGCCGGCCGCACGGGCGGCCTCGATGATCAGCTCGCTGGTGACGCCCGGGATCGGGTCCTCGCGGGCCGGGTAGATGTCCAGGACCACGGAGCCGTCGGCGAGCGTCAGGGCCTCGCCCATCTCGCGGCCCAGCTCCTGGGTGCGGGAGAACAGGTGCGGCTGGAAGACGACCAGGAGGCGGGAGGCCCCGGCGGCGCCGCGCATGGCCTCCAGGTCGGCCGTCATCTCGGTCGGGTGGTGCGCGTACGAGTCGATGACCTGCACGCCCGCGGCCTCGCCCTTGAGCTGGAGGCGGCGGCCGACGCCGGTGTACGCGGTGAGGGCCTGGGCCAGCTCGGCCGGGTCGACGCCCGCGCGGGCACCGGCGGCGAGCGCGGCGGCGGCGTTGTGGGCGTAGTGGCGGCCGGGCACGGAGACGGTGAAGACGTGCTCGACGCCGTCCATCACCACGGCGACCTCGCTGGTCATGCCCTTCGGCGTGATCCGGCGGATCCACACGTCGGCGGCCTCGTCCTCGCCGACGGTCAGCACGCGCAGGTCCTTGTTCCCGGAGACCCGGCCGGCCAGCTCGCGGGCGCCCGCGTGCTCGCCGACGACGAGGGTGCCGCCGGGGCGGATCTTCGCGGCGAAGGCCTCGAAGGACTCGTAGATCTCGTCCATGGAGGCGTAGTTGGCGTGGTGGTCCAGCTCGACGTTGAGGACGATCGCCACGGCCGGGTCGTACTTCTGGAAGCTGCGGTCGCTCTCGTCGGCCTCGGCGACGAAGATCGTGCCCTCGCCGTGCCGGGCGTTGGTGCCGGGGCCCGCGAGGTCGCCGCCGATGGCGTACGAGGGGTCGAGGCCGAGCTCGCCGAGCGCGACGGCCAGCATCGAGGTGGTCGTGGTCTTGCCGTGGGTGCCGGCGACCGCGATGGCGCTCAGGCCGTCCATGAGCGAGGCGAGCGCGTCGGAGCGGTGCACGACCGGGATGCCCAGCTCGGCGGCGCGGGCCAGCTCGGGGTTGTCGGCGCGGATGGCGCTGGAGACGACGACGGCGGACGCGTCGTCGGCGAGGTGCTCGGCGGCGTGGCCGATGTGGACGGTGACGCCGAGGGCGCGCAGGGACTCGGCGGTCGCCGACTCCCTGGCGTCGCTGCCGGCGACCTTGGCGCCGCGCTGGGCGAGGATCTTCGCGATGCCCGACATTCCGGCACCGCCGATGCCGATGAAGTGCGGCCGTTCCATGGCGGCAGGGATGGCGGGTGCCATGCGGTTCTCTCCCCTGGTACGTGACGGTGGTGAGGCTCCAGCCTAGTGGTTCGGTCCGGCCGGACCGGGCACGGCGCCCGGCCCGGCCGGCCCGCGGCGGGTCACGCGCGGGCCATCCTTGTCGTCACTCCCGTGAGCCGGTCACTCGCTGTGAGCGAAGAGCTTCAGGACGGGCACGCCGACCTTGTGGCGGGCCCGGGAGGCCCAGTCCCGGTGGAAGAACTCCTCCACGTAGTGCGGCGCGGTCAGCACGATCACCTCGTCGGCATCGGACTCCTCGACCACGGTCTTCATCTTGTCCAGCGGATGGTCCTCGACCACGTGTCCGACGGCCTCGCAGCCGGCGTTTCTCAGTGCCTGCAAGGAGACGTCCAAGGCCTGTTCGGCGAGCGGCCTGGCCGCCTTGCCCTCGGGCTCGTCACCCTCGTGGGCCGCTTCCTTCAGCTCACCCATGGCGACGTCGTCGATGGCACGCAGCAGTACGTCCGCCTGGTCACCACGCGGCTGCATCAACACGATGAACGCGACCCGCTCGTCACCGTGCAGGGTGGTGACGAAGTCCACGTCGACGGACGTGAGGGGCTTCTCGATCATCAGAACGCTTGTGAACACCTCAGGAGCCCTTCTGCGGAAACCATCCTTCCCCGTGGCCCCACGGGGACTGCGAGAGTAAGTGTGCCCAGCGGACGCTAAGCGGAACGACAAATTCCGCCGATTGTCAGATCCGACGGTAGCGGGTGAAGAGGAAGCCGTCCTGCTCCAGCACCGACGCCACGGCGAAGCGCTTCGGAACCTCCACCGAGGGCCCTCCGGCGATCCGCTGCGCGGTGCCCGCCGTCATGGTCGGAGACAGCGTCAGACACAGCTCGTCGAGCACGCCCGCGGCCACGAACTGGCCGAGGAGACGGGGCCCGCCCTCGGTCAGCAGGCGCCGCATCCCCCGCTCGGCGAGCGCCGCCACCGCGCGCTCCGGCTCCACGCCCGGCCCGTCGCCCGCGATCACCACCTCCGCGCCCGCCCGCTCGGCCTCCGCCCGGCGCTCCGGGGAGGACGCGGCGCCGGTGAGGACCAGGGTCGGCACCGGCGCCTCGGTGAAAAGCGGAAGCGAGAAGTCCAGGTCCAGCGAGGCGGTCACGACCGCCATGGCCGGAGCCGGGGTCTGCCCCGCCGCCGCCCGGCGGGCCGCGAAGACCTCCCGCGCCCGGCCCGGGCTGTAGTCCTCCGTCCGTACCGTCTCGGCGCCGACGACGACCACGTCCGCGAGCGCCCGCAGGGTCCCGAAGATCCGCATGTCGGTCTCCGAGGACAGCGGCTGGGAGTGGCCGCCGTGCTGGCCGGCCCCGTCGAGCGAGGAGACCATGTTGGCCCGCAGCCAGGGCCCGGACTCCGCCTCGGGCGGGTAGGCGTAGGCGTCGGCCAGCTCGTCGAGGGACCACTTCCGGTCCGAGGTGTCCGTGATCGTGTCCGTGGTCGTGTCCAGGGCCGCGTCCATGTCCGCGCCCGCCGCGCCGCGGGCACGGTGGAGGGCTGTCATGTCCGTCACAGGGAACAGGCGTCGCATCCCGGCAGTCTGACACGGCGCTTACAGTGGATAACTGTGTCGACCCGTGCCATGACCGAAGCGGCTTCCACCGGAGCCGCCCCGCTCTCGCTCTGCTCCCGAGAGCCCCACGTCCCCGCCGACCGTCTGGTGGCGGAGATGGTGCCGCCCCCGCGGTTCGACTCCGTGCGCTTCGACACGTACATACCGGACCCGAACCAGCCCAGCCAGATCGACGCCGTCAAGGTGCTCGGCGGCTTCGCCGAGACCCTGGGCGGCGCCCACGCCACCGGCGCGGGCAAGCGCCGCTGGTTCTCCAAGGCCCCGAAGAAGACGGTGCCGGCGGGCCCGCGCGGCGTCTACCTCGACGGCGGCTACGGCGTCGGCAAGACCCACCTCCTCGCCTCCCTCTGGCACGCCACCCCGGCCGAGCCCGCGCTCAAGGCCTTCGGCACCTTCGTGGAGCTGACGAACCTGGTGGGCGCCCTCGGCTTCCAGCAGACCGTGCAGACCCTCAGCGGACACCGGCTCCTCTGCATCGACGAGTTCGAGCTGGACGACCCGGGCGACACCGTCCTGGTGTCCTCGCTGCTCAGTCGCCTGGTCGAGAACGGCGTGGCGCTCGCCGCGACCTCCAACACGCTGCCCGGCAAGCTCGGCGAGGGCCGCTTCGCCGCCGCCGACTTCCTGCGCGAGATCCAGGGCCTGTCGGCGCACTTCCGGCCGCTGCGCATCGACGGCGAGGACTACCGCCACCGCGGCCTGCCGGAGGCCCCGGCCCCGTACGACGACGAGACCGTCGCCAAGACGGCGTACGCCACGCCCGGCGCCTCCCTCGACGACTTCCCGCACCTGCTCGAACACCTGGCCAGGGTTCACCCGAGCCGGTACGGCGCGCTGACCGACGACCTGACCGCGGTCTGCCTGACCGATGTCCGGCCGGTCCCCGACCAGTCGACGGCGCTGCGGCTCGTCGTGCTCGCCGACCGCCTCTACGACCGCGAGATACCCGTGCTCGCCTCCGGCCTGCCCTTCGACAAGCTGTTCAGCGACGAGATGCTGAACGGCGGGTACAAGAAGAAGTACTTCCGGGCGATCTCCCGGCTCACCGCCCTGGCGCGGGACGCGAAGGGACTCGTGGAGCAGTAGCTTGGGGGCCATACCCGATCGAAAGGGATGCACCATGGCCGCTACGCGTACCGCCCACAACGTCTGGCAGGGCGACCTGCTCAAGGGATCCGGCGTCGTGTCGCTCGACTCCTCCGGCATCGGCTCGTACCCGGTCTCCTGGCCGGCCCGCACCGAGGAGCCGAACGGCGTGACCAGCCCGGAGGAGCTGATCGCCGCCGCGCACTCGTCCTGCTACAACATGGCGTTCTCGAACATCCTCGCCAAGAACGACACCCCGCCCACCCGTCTGGAGACCAAGGCCGAGGTCACCTTCGTGCCCGGCCAGGGCATCACGGGCAGCCACCTCACCGTGCGCGGCGAGGTGCCCGGGGTGGACGCCGAGCAGTTCCAGGCGCTCGCCGAGGACGCCAAGAAGAACTGCCCGGTGAGCCAGGCGCTGACGGGCACGACGATCACGCTGACGGCCGAGCTGGTTTCCTGAGCCGCTTCCCCGTCCCGGGATCCTCCCGCTCCACCGGCTCCACCGGCTCCACCAGCTCCACCGGCTCCACCAGCTCCTCCCGCTCCTCCTGAGGCAACGTGTGACCCGCATGGTTCACGTGTCACCGCCGTGCGTGGTACACACATGCGGGTCACACGTCACACCACACATGCAGTCCTGGAACATCCAGCCCTGACCCATGCAGTCCTGGAAGGTCCAGTCCTGACACATGCCGTCCTGTCCGCCAGCAGGAAGTGGGTTGCCTCATGTCCGCAACACGACGTCAGATCCTCGCCGCCACCGCCGGCATCGCCTTCACCGGCGCGATCTCCGAACTCTTCACGGGAAGCGCCGCCGCCTCCGCCGCGCTCGGCCGGCACGCCGGGTACGGACCGCTGGTCCCCGACCCACACGGCCTGCTCGACCTCCCGGCCGGCTTCCGCTACAAGGTCCTGTCCCGGCAGGGCGAACCGCTGCGCTCCGGCGAGGGCCTGGTCCCGAGCAACCACGACGGCATGGGCGCCTTCGCCGGCCGCGGCGGCCGGGTGCACCTCGTGCGGAACCACGAGAACCGCGTCACCGGGAAGATCGGCGTGCCGGTCGTCGACGGGCTGACCTACGATCCGGCGGCCAAGGGCGGCTGCACCGCCCTCACGCTCGACCGCCGCGACAACGTCCTCGACGAGCGCGTCGCCATCGCGGGCACGGCCGTCAACTGCGCGGGCGGGCCAACCCCGTGGCGCACCTGGCTGACCTGCGAGGAGACCGAGGACAAGGCCGGCACCAACGGCTACACCAAGGACCACGGCTTCGTCTTCGAGGTCGACGGCGCCGACCCGCGCCGCACCGGGGCCGTCCCGCTCACCGCGATGGGCCGCTTCCAGCACGAGGCCGTCGCGGTCGACCCGTACAGCGGGATCGTGTACGAGACGGAGGACGCCTTCCAGCATCCCTTCGGCCTCTTCTACCGCTTCCTGCCCGAGAAGCCGCTCGGCGGCACCGGTTCGCTGCGCGCGGGCGGTGCCCTGGAGGCGATGCGGGTGCCGGGCGTGCCCGACCTGTCGGTGGTGCAGGAGGCGGGCACGCGCTTCGAGGGCGTCGAGTGGGTGCCCGTACCCGACCCGTCGGCGGCCGGGACCCCGATCAGACTCCAGGACTTCGGCCCGAAGGGCATCACGCACGCGCAGAAGCTGGAGGGCTGTTACTGGGGCGGCTGTTCCGTCTACTTCGTGTCCTCGTTCGCCCGCGTGAAGGACGGCTCGGGCGCCACGCACTTCGGCCAGGTGTGGAAGTACGAGCCGGACCGGGGCTGCCTCACGCTCGTCGTCGTCTTCGGCCCGGACACCGACATCCAGCTCCCGGGCGAGTCCCCGGACAACATCTGTCTGGCGCCGTCCGGCGGCCTGATGGTCTGCGAGGACGGCAACGGCGCCCAGCACGTCTTCGGCGTGAGCCGGAAGGGCGAGGTGTACGCGGTCGCGCGCGGGGCGCAGAACATCGGCACGCCGGAGGAACCGGAGTGGGGCGAGTTCGCGGGCGTCACCTTCTCGCCGGACGGCGCGACGATGTACGTGAACTGCTACACGCCGGGCACGACGTTCGCGGTGCGGGGCCCGTGGCGCTGATCCGCGCTCAGCCCAGCTCGTCACGGACGCCGGTGAGCCGTTCGGACAGCTCCCACAGGCGGCGGCCGGTCTCCGGACCGGTCGCCGCCGGCGCGTACCGGACCGGTTGAGGCGCCGCCTTCGACGCCGCTCGACCGGGCGTTCGCGGTGGTGCGACCGGCGCCGGACGCGCAGGATCGGTAGCAGGAGCAGCGGCGGGAGGCGGGCGGATGCCGAAGAAGAAGCGTGCGGGCGCGGCGGGGCGGCAGTCGCTGCGCGAGCTGCTGCGGCTCCCCGTCGGCGAGCCCGTCGACCTCTCGGCGTACGACGCCGCCGGCACGCCCGGCGGCCCCGCCGACAAGAAGGCCGGGCTCAGCGCCGTCGCCGGCCTGGCCCCGCGCCTGGCGGACCTCCAGGAACGGCTGTACGCGGCGAGCACGGCGGGCGACCGGCGCCGGCTGCTCCTCGTCCTCCAGGGCATGGACACCAGCGGCAAGGGCGGCACGGTCAAGCACGTCATCAGTCACTTCAACCCGTCGGGCTGCCGCATCCGCGCCTTCAAGGCGCCGACGGAGGAGGAGTCCGCCCACCCCTTCCTGTGGCGCGTCGCCCGGGCGCTCCCCGAGCCGGGCGAGATCGGCATCTTCGACCGCTCCCACTACGAGGACGTCCTGATCGCCCGGGTGCGCGAGCTGGCCCCGCGCACCGAGATCGAGAACCGCTACGGCGAGATCGCCGGCTTCGAGAAGTCCCTCGCGGACGGCGGCGTCACCGTCGTGAAGGTCTTCCTCCACATCTCGTACGAGGAACAGCGCACCCGCCTCCTGCAACGCCTCGACAACCCGGAGAAGCACTGGAAGTTCAACCAGGGCGACATCGAGGAGCGGGCCCTGTGGCCCGCGTACCAGGAGGCGTACGAGATCGCCCTGCAACGGTGCGCGACGGACCGGACGCCGTGGTACCTGGTCCCGGCGGACCGGAAGTGGTACCGGAACTGGGCGATCAGCAGGCTGCTGCTGGAGCACCTGGAGGAGCTGGATCCGGCGTACCCGAAGGGGACCTTCGACGTGGCGGAGTGCAGGGCGAGGCTACTGGCGTCGTGAGGCGCGCCGGTCGGTGAGCGTGCTTCCGGCGGGACCGGCCGTGCACGCTCAGGCCATGGTGCGTCAGCTCACCGCGTGGACTCGGGCGCTGCTGCTGTCGAGCCGCGAACGATAGGCCTATCTGATCGGATATTTTCCGTGGGTGACCATTCCTGCACGAAAGCTGTCGGCGCTCGCTCTGCTGGGCGCCGTCCTGGTCGGCTGCGGCGGGGGCGCGGCCGACTCACCGGCGCCCGCCTCGCCCGCCTCGCCGGCCTCCGCGAAGCCCGCCTCGCCGGCACAGCCCTCCTCGGCCGGGCCCGGTGCCAAGGCCGCCCCGCCCGCCCCCGGGCACCAGGCCGCGCCTGCCCAGCCCGCCCGCAAGGCCCCGCCGACGCTCGCCCCGGCCGCCGGCGGGCTCACGGCCGTCTACAGCCACCGGGCGAAGAGCGCCGAGAAGGTCGTCGCGCTCACCTTCGACGCCGACATGACCGCGGACCAGGGCCCGCGCGCGGCCCGCGGCGAGCACTTCGACAACCCGCAGCTCATCGCGACGCTGCGCCGGCTGAAGGTGGACGCGACCGTCTTCATGACGGGACGGTGGGCGGAGGAGTACCCGGACCAGGCCCGGTCCATCGGCAACGACCCGCTCTTCGAGATCGCCAACCACTCCTACAGCCACTACGCCTTCGCCGAGCCCTGCTACGGGCTGCCGACCGTCGCCCGGCCCGACATGGCGGCCGACGTCCAGCGGGCCTTCGACGCCTTCCGCGACGCCGGCGCCACCAACGTCGTGCCGTACTTCCGCTTCCCCGGCGGCTGCTACGACGACGCCGCCCGCCGCGCCCTCGCCCCGGCCGGCGTCACCGCCGTCCAGTGGGACGTGGTCAGCGGCGACGCCTTCGCGAAGGACGCGGACGCGGTCGCCGACCAGGTCCTCGACGGCGTCAGGCCAGGCTCCCTCGTCGTCATGCACTGCACCCGCAGCGCCGCCCCGGTGACCGAGCAGGCGATCCGCCGCATCGTCCCGGGGCTCCGGGCGAAGGGCTACCGCTTCGTGAAGGTCTCGGAGCTGATGTCCTGACCCCATCTACCAGGAGGACGGGTTCAGTCGCGCCAGGCCGTGGCCCTGCACGCCAGGGCCACGGCCGCCGTCGTGAGGGCCGCGGCGCCCGCCAGGGCGGGCCACGGGTACGGGACCGCGCCCGAGCCCGCGGCGGTGACCAGGGACGAGACGGCCGAGGCGGCCGGGGAGCCCGTCGTCACCAGGCCGAGGAGCGAGGCGAGGAGCAGGGTCGTCAGGGACCGGCCGCGGGCCCGGATCAGCGGGCGGGTGGTCAGGGCGCCGATCGCCGTGCCCGTCAGGACGCACACGGCCGCGCCCAGCACGCCCGCCACGGCGGCCGCGAGCGGCGCGACCCGGCGGTGGTCGCCCATCGCCGTGACCGCCAGGACGGCGATGACAGCGACGAGGAACGTGGCGCCGACGGCGGTGAGGACCGCCGCCAGATGGGCCCGGGCGCGGCCGGCCGCCGCCGCGGTCACGGCGCGGGCGGCCGGCGGCTCCTGGTTCAGACAGATGCGGACCGCCCAGGCGGTCACCGGGACCAGGCCCGCCACCGCGTAACCGAGGGCGCCCAGTACCGGTTCGCCCGCCTGGACGCCGATGCCGACGAAGACGGCGTAGAGGAGGAAGGGCGCGAGCCAGCGCTGGGAGCGCAGCAGCAGCGCGGCCTGGTAGCGGAGCAGCGCGGTCATCTCCGTACGCCTCCCGTGACGCGGGCGGTGCTGCCGGTGCCGTCGGCAAGGTCGGTGCTCTCGGTCGCCCGCAGGTCCTCTACGTGCCAGCCAGCGTCGAGCAGCGACCGCAGCACCGCGTCGGAGCGGGCGGCGTCGGCGGTGACGGTCAGACGGCCGTCGCCGCCCAGGTGTCCGACCGTGAGGTCACCGATCCCCGGTGGCGGCTCGGCGCCCCCGGACGCGGTGATGCGGACCCGGGGGCGCGGAGGTCCCGCCGCCGGGTCCGCCGTCGGTTCCGCTCGCCGTACGCGGCCCGCCGCGACGGCGTACTCCGCGTCCGCCTCGTCCGCGAGCCGTCGTGGGTCGTGGTCGACGAAGACGACCCGGCCGCCCGCCGCGACGCGCTCGCGCACCGCGCGGTCGAGTTCGGCGCGGGCTCCGGTGTCGAGGCCGGTCCAGGCCTCGTCGAGGACGAGCAGCCCCGGCGCGGCGAGCAGCGCCTGCGCGACGGCCACCTTCTGGCTCGTGCCCTTGGAGAGTTCGGCGAGCGGCGTGTCCCGGTACGCGGCCGCGCCGAAGCGCTCCAGCCACTCCCCCGCCCGCGCCCGGGCTTCCCGTCCGCCCAGGCCCTGGATCCGGCCGAGGTGGACGAGGTAGCCGGCCGCGGTGAGCGGCAGCGCGGCGGGAAAGCGCTCGGGGACGTACGCGGTACGGGCCGGGCGGCCGCTGATCCGGCCCGCGCTGGGCGCGTCGACGCCCGCGACGAGGCGCAGCAGGGTCGACTTGCCGGTGCCGTTGCCGCCGGTGAACCGGGCCAGGGTGCCCGCGGGCAGGGTGAGCCCCACCTCGCGCAGCACCCACGGCCCGCGCGGGCCGTAACGCCGCCCGACGCCTTCGAGGATCATGCCGGGTTCCGGTCCGGTGCCCCGGTCAGTTGGAGACCTTCTGCGGGACGGCCTCGCTCGGGCGGACGATGACGAAGCCCTGGCCGTCCAGGCGCAGCTGGACCGCCTCGCCGGAACCGCCGCGCATCATCGAGCCGAAGGACTGCGAGCGGTGCAGCGAGGTCTGGAGCTGTGCGCTCCAGCCGACGACGGCGTCGGTGTCGACGCACACCGGGGCCTGCGGGCTGACCGGTATGACGATCGGGTTGCCCTCGCACATCAGGGCGAGCTTGCCGTAACCGGTGAAGACGCTGTTGAACAGGCCGCCGCCGGTCATGCCGGCGCCCTTCACCGTCTTGATCTCGTACTGCAGGGTCGGGTCGAAGCAGAGCACGTTGCGGCCGTTGACGGTCAGCGCGTCGCCCTGCTCGATCTCCACGATGAAGCAGTTCTGCGCCTCGTGCGCGAACCACGCCTCGCCCTGGCCACGCACGGCCATCAGGGCCAGGCCCTCGCCGGTCACCGCACGCTTGAGCAGGCCGCCGAGGCCCTGGCTCTTGTGCTCGAACTGCAGGTTCCCCCGGAAGGCGATCATCGAGCCCTGTCGGGCGTGCATCTCCCCGTTCACGGTGTACTTGACCGACTTGGCGTTCTGGAGGGTCATCCCCGGTACCGGCGCCGCCTCGGCGAGGTGTTCCTTGTTGAAAAGATCGCTCTTCATGAGGGGCATCCTGTCCCGGAAGGTCCCGTTCCGACAAGGAACGCGTCTCCGGTGCGATGGCAGACTTGCCGGGTGAGCAGCAACGACCCCCGTGACGAGAAGCCGCAGTACGTCCTCCCGCTCGTGGTCCGCATCGAGCGGGCCGCGCCCCCGGCCCGTACCGACGCCCTGGAGACCGCCGCCCGTGCGGTCCTGGAGATCCTGGCCGACGAGCGGTCCCTCGGCGAGGGCGAGTGGGCACGGGCCATGACGGACTGGCAGGACGCCCGGATCCGCAAGGTGGTGCGGCGGGCGCGGGGCGCGGAGTGGCGCAAGGCCTCGGCGCTCCCCGGCATCACGGTGACGAGTCCCCAGGACACGGAGGTACGGGTCTTCCCGCCGGTCCCGCTGGACGGCTGGCCCAAGGACCTCGTCAAGCTCCAGGTGTCGGGCACCGATCTGGACGACCCGGTCGGACCGGGGCCGGTCCCGGAGGGTGCGGCCGTGCTGTGGCTCAACCCGGAACTCGACATGTCGGCGGGCAAGACGATGGCGCAGACCGGGCACGGCGCCCAGCTGCTGTGGTGGGAGCTGTCGGAGGCCGACCGCAAGACCTGGCGCGCGGCCGGCTTCCCGCTGGCGGTCCGCACGGCGGACCCGGAGCGCTGGGCGCGGCTCACGACGAGCGGGCTTCCGGTCGTACGGGACGCGGGCTTCACGGAGATCGCGCCGGGCTCGTGCACGGTGGTCTCGGAGTTCCCGGCCTTCGGGTTCCTCGCGCGCTGAAACCTCAAATCAAGCTCTGAACGTCTCCCCGGCCGGATTCGAACGGCCGCTTCGGGGCCATCACGTGAGGGACCGAAGGAGGGGGACATGGGGGACATGAAGGAACTCGGGGTCGGCATCGGCTGGCGACCGGAGATCGCGGACGCGGTCGAGGCGCTGCCGGGAGTCGACTGGGTCGAGGTCGTCGCGGAGAACGTCTGCGCCGACCACCTGCCCGACTCCCTGGCACGGCTGCGGGCGCGCGGGGTGACCGTCGTGCCGCACGGGGTCTCGCTGGGGCTCGGCGGTGCCGACCGGCCCGACGCCGGGCGGCTCGCCGCGCTCGCGGCGAAGGCGGAGGCGCTCGGCGCGCCGCTGGTGACGGAGCACATCGCGTTCGTACGGGCCGGCGGGCCGCTCACCGCGACGCCCCTGCTCGAGGCCGGGCACCTGCTGCCCGTGCCCCGCACCTGGGACGCCCTCGACGTGCTCTGCGAGAACGTGCGGATCGCGCAGGACGCGCTGCCGGTGCCGCTGGCCCTGGAGAACATCGCCGCCCTGGTCTCCTGGCCGGGCGAGGAACTGACGGAGGGCCAGTTCCTGGCGGAGCTGGTGGAGCGCACGGGGGTGCGGCTCCTCATCGACGTCGCCAACCTCCACACCAACCGGGTCAACCGGGGCGAGGACCCGGCGGAGGCGCTGTCCGCGCTGCCCGTCGAGGCCCTCGCGTACGTGCACGTGGCGGGCGGCCTGGAGCGCGACGGGGTCTGGCACGACACCCACGCCCACCCGGTGCCGCGTCCGGTCCTGGACATCCTGGCGGATCTCGCGTCCCGGATCTCGCCGCCGGGCGTGCTCCTGGAGCGGGACGACCGCTTCCCGGCTCCGGAGGAGCTGGCCGCCGAACTCGACGCGATCCGTACGACCCTGGCCACCGCCACGCCCGCCGCCGGACGCGCCGTCGCCGCGCCGGCCACCGCGGCCACCGCCGCCACTTCCGCGCCCGGCGAGCCCGGCGTCGCCACCGTGGAGGCGCCCGCGCGGCCCCGGCCGCTGCTCATCGGCGCGGGCGCCCGGGTCTCGGGCGGCGTGATGCCGGTACGGTCGCCCGAGCGGGTCCCTGCGCAGGCCTCCGCGCCCGCACCGACGCCCGCACGGGCACCCGCACCCGCAGCGCGCCCCTCCCTCGACGCCGCCCGTCAGCGGGTCGGCGTCGCCGAAGTGGCGCTGCTCTCCGCCCTGGTCGCCGGGACGCCCGCGCCCGAGGGCTTCGACGTGCGGCGGCTCGGCGTGCAGCGGCGCGCCCTCGCGGCCAAGCGGGCCGACGTGGTGGCGAAGGTGGCGCCCGAGCTGCCGGAGATCCTGGGCGAGGGCTACCGGCCCGCGTTCCTCTCGTACGCCAGGAACCGGCCCATGACGGACGGCTACCGGCACGACGCCCTCGACTTCGCCGAGGAACTGCTGATCGCCGGGCGGCCCGAGGACCCGGCGGCGCGCAGGCGGCTCACCGCCTGGTGGCGGGAGCGGGCGGGCGTCCGGCCGCCGGGCCCGGCGGCCCGGCTCGGGCACCGGATCCGTACGGCCCTGGGAAGGGGATGAGGCAGCCATGACCGGTTTCGTGCTCTTCTACTACCTGATCGGCGTGCCGGCCGCGGCCGTGCTCTTCGTCAAGCTGAGCCGGCTGGGGCGCGGTCCCGGCGGCCGGATCCACGACCGTTACGAGGCCGCGTTCCTGAACGGCGGCCCTGCCCGGGTCGTCGACACCGCGATCGCCTCGCTGCAGGCCGACGGCCGCCTGGCCGTCGGCGGCCCCGGCATCGTGCGGGTGCTGCGGCCGACCGCGCACGACCCGGTCGAACGGGCCGTGCTCCAGGAGCTGGCCGGCGCCGCGAGCGGGGCGCTCGGCCCGCTGCGGTTCGCCGTGATGCGGCACCCCGCCGTGCAGGAGACCGGCGACGCCCTCGCGGCACGCGGGCTGCTCATGGAGCCCGGGCCGCGCCGCTCGGCGCGGACGTGGAGCTCGTTCCTCGGGACGCTCGGCGTGATGGCCACGCTGTTCGCCCTGATGTTCACGCTGCCGGACCTCATCGACCCGGGCCGGAACCTGCCGTTCGTCGTGCTGGTGCTGCCGGTGCTCGCCGCCTGGCTGACCGGCGCGATCCTGTGCGGGGCCAGGGCGCGGCGGCGGATCACCCCCGCCGGGTACGCCGCGGTGGCGGCGTTCGGGCGGGCCCAGGCCCACGTGGACCCGGGGCTGCTCGTCGCCCTGCAGGGCCTTCGCTCGCTGCCGGACCCGGTGCTGCGCGAGCAGCTGGCCACGGCGGCGCGGACCTACCGGCCGGCCCGGCCGGTCACCCGCTCCGCCGCCCCCTCGTCGTCCTCGTCCTCCTCGCAGGACGCGGCCCTGCTGCCCGTCATGTGGTGCGCGGCGGCGGCCGGCGGTGAGGGCGGCGGAGGCGGCTGCGGGGGCGGCAGCTCGTGTTCCGGGAGCAGCTCGTGCTCCGGAGGCGGGTCGTCGTGCTCCTCGTCGTCGGGCTCCTGTTCCTCGTCGTCGAGTTCCTGCTCCTCCTCGTCCAGCTCCTGCTCCTCCTCCAGCAGCAGTTCCTGCTCGTCCAGCAGCAGTTCCTGAGGCCGTCGTTCCGGTGGCGGGCGGGTCCGCCCTCCCGTACAACCGGATCATGGTGTGGGTTCCCTTGCTCCTGGTCTCGCTCGTGGTCACCGGAGTCGCCTGTGCGCGGGTGTGCCGGGACGCGGTCCTGGTCGACGCGCGGGAGCCGGCCGAGGGCGGGGAGGAGCTGACCGTCGTCGAGGCCGCGTATCTCGCGGGCGGGCCGCTGCGGGTGGCCGACCTGGCACTGGTGAGCCTCCACCAGGCCCGGCTGGTGCTGCTCGCGCACACCGGCTGGGCGACGGTCGTGGACGGGACCGGCGGCCGGGACGAGCTGGAGCGGGCGGTGCTCCGGGCGATCGGGCCCGGCGGCCAGTCCCCGATCCCGGAGGTACGGCCGCTGGTCGCGGGCACCGCGTGCGTACGGGAGCTCGCGGACGGGCTGGTGGCGCGCGGGCTCGCGCTGCCGGAGCCCGAGCGGCGCACCACGGCGGCGGGCGGCCGCGCGCTGTCCGGCGCGTTCCTGCTGACCCTGGGCCTGGCCGCGGCCGCGGTGCTGCTCGTGCCGGAGGGCGTGCGCCTACCGGTGGCGGCCTGGTTCGCGATGCCGCTGCTGGCGGGCGGGCTGTGTCTGCTGGTCGCGCGGGCCGGCGGAACCGGCTGCTGGGCCTCGCCCGCCGGGCGGCGGCTGCTCGCCGGACTCTCGCCGGCCGACCCCATGACGGCGCTCGCGCGGCGGGGCACAGAGGTCCTGGAGCCCGCGCTTCGTGCCGCCTTTCGGGGACATGACAGCCGACACCCGTCGTAGTTCCTTTACTTGGCCGCGTCGGCCGCCAACCATCCCCTTTGTCGCCCCGTGCCGCCCCCGCCCGCCCGGGCCCGCCAAGAGAAGGGGACGCGCAGATGAAGTCCGTCGCCCTGCTGCTGTCCGCCCTCGTCACCCCCACCGCCCTCCTCGGCCCCGCCACCGCTCCCGCGGCCGTGGCTCCCCCGGCCGATGCGCCGCCCGCCGAGAGCCGCGGCGTCGCCGCCGCGGCGAGGACGGCCGCCGCCGAGGGCATCCGGTTCGGGCCGTGCCCGGCGGTCGAGCGGCTGCCCGCTCCGGTGGAGTGCGGCACCGTACGCGTCCCGCTCGACTACGCGCACCCCGACGGCACGCGCATCCCGCTCACCGTGAGCCGGGTGCGGGCCTCGGGCCCGGCGGCCGACCGGCAGGGCGCGCTGGTGCACAACCCCGGCGGCCCCGGCGCCTCCTCCACCTGGTTCCCGCTCGCCGCCGAGCTGCCCGCCTGGCGGCGCATCGCCGCCGCGTACGACCTCGTCGGCTACGCGCCGCGCGGGGTGGGCCGCTCGGCGCCGGTCTCCTGCCAGGACCCGGCCGACCGCGCCAAGGGCCCGACGCTCGCGCCGACGGTGCCCTCCGAGGTCTTCAAGCAGGAGCGGGTCGCCCGCGCCAGGACGTACGCGCAGGGCTGTGCCCGCCGCACCGGTCCGGCCCTGCGGCACTACCACTCGCTGAACAACGCGCGCGACCTGGAGGTGCTGCGGGCCGCGCTCGGCGAGCGGCGCCTGACGTACATGGGCGCCTCCTACGGCACGTACTTCGGCGCGCTGTACGCGACGCTGTTCCCGCACCGGGTGCGCCGGATGGTGTTCGACGCGCCCGTGAACCCGGCGCCGCGGCAGATCTGGTACGTCAACAACCTCGACCAGTCGCTCGCCTTCGAGCGCCGCTGGGCGGACTTCCGCACCTGGGCGGCGAAGCACGACAAGGTGTACGGCCTGGGCGCGACGTCCGGCGAGGTGGGCGAGAACTACGAGAAGGTGCGGGCCGAGCTGGCCGCGACACCGGCGGGCGGGAGGGTCGGCCCCGGGCAGCTGCACGCGGCGATGCTCCAGGCGCTGTACGACGACCGGTTCTGGCCCGCGCGGGCGGGCGCCCTCGGGGCGTATCTGAAGGGCGATCCGAAGCCGCTGGTCGCCCAGGCCGCGCCGGTCACGCCCGCGTCCGGTCCGGCCCGCGACCAGCAGTCCGAGGGCACCGACCCGGGCAACGCGCAGGCCGTCTACACGGCGGTGGAGTGCAACGACGCGCCCTGGCCCGAGGACTTCGCGCTGTGGGACCGGGACAACACCCGGCTCGCGAAGCTCGCCCCGTTCGAGACCTGGGACAACGTGTGGGCGAACCTGCCCTGCGCGTACTGGAAGGCGCCCCGGCAGAAGCCGCTGGACGTGCGGACCGGGCCGGGAGTGCTGCCGCCGGTGCTGGTCCTGGCGGCCGAGCGGGACGCGGCGGCGCCGTACGAAGGAGCCCGGGAGCTGCAGCGCAGGCTGTCGGGCGCGGCGCTCGTGACCGAGCGGGACGCCGGGACGCACGGCATCGGGGGCGGGGCGAACGCCTGCGTGAACGGCTACCTGGAGCGCTATCTGCTCACGGGTGCCGTGCCGCCCGCAGGGAAGGCGGGCGAGGAGGAAGGGACGCCGGTGCGGGGGGGGGCGGGTGGGCCGCCCCCCGAGACGGAGCCAGTGTTGCTTGGGGGGTCGGAGGGGATTCTCCCCT